>CANFVA010000023.1 GCA_947450255.1 Comamonadaceae bacterium | reverse complement strand
TTTCAGATGCTAGTGCCCATGGTGATTTACGTGGTGGCGATGGTGTTCCTGGGCATTTACCTGCCGTCTGCCATTTTGATCGGCTACTTCATGCGCCACCACGGCAAGTTTGCTTGGCCCTCCAGCTTGAGCGTATCGATGGGGGTTCCGCTGGTGTTTTTCCTGGTGTTCGAAAAGTGGTTTTTGGTGCCGCTACCCAAGGGCCCGATTGAAAACATGCTGGGGTTCTGATGGACGAAATTAACAACCTATTCAATGGCTTTGCAGTAGCGCTGACGCTGCCCAATATTGTCTACATGCTGATCGGCATCACCCTGGGGGTGCTGATCGGAGTGTTGCCCGGCCTGGGCGGCGCCAATGGCATAGCCATCTTGCTGCCACTGACCTTTTCGATGAACCCGACCTCGGCCATCATCATGCTGTCCTGTATTTACTGGGGCGCTTTGTTTGGCGGGGCGATTACCTCGATTTTGTTCAACATCCCGGGCGAGCCCTGGTCGGTAGCCACCACTTTTGACGGCTACCCCATGGCCCAACAAGGCAAAGCGGCCCAGGCTTTGACAGCAGCATTTACCTCCTCGTTCATCGGTGCATTTTTTGCCGTGGCGCTGATTACCTTTTTGGCACCCGTGTTGGCCAAGTTTGCGCTCAACTTCGGGCCTGCTGAATACTTTGCGGTCCAACTGCTCACCTTTTGCAGCTTTGTGGGTATGAGCAAGGAGCCTCCGGCCAAGGTCATTGTGTCCATGATGCTGGGCTTTGCGCTGGCTGCGGTGGGTATGGACACCGTGACCGGGCAATTGCGCATGACCTATGGCTTTCCCGTGTTACTTAAGGGCTTTGACTTTTTGATCGCAGTGATCGGCTTGTTTGGCATCGGCGAAATTTTGTTGACCATGGAAGAAGGCCTGGCATTCAAAGGCAAGTCCGCCAAGCTCAACCCCAAAGTGGTATGGGAGACCTGGAAGACGCTGCCACGCTACTGGCTGACCTTTTTGCGCTCTACCGCTATTGGTTGCTGGATGGGTATTACGCCCGGCGGCGCCACGCCCGCTTCGTTTATGAGCTATGGCATCGCGCAGCGCATGTCCAATGAGCCCGAGACCTTTGGCAAGGGCCAGATAGAGGGCGTTCTAGCCCCCGAAACCGCAGCGCATGCGGCGGGCACTTCCGCGCTGCTGCCCATGCTCACGCTGGGTATTCCCGGCTCGCCCACAGCGGCGGTGCTCTTGGGCGGCCTCATGATTTGGGGCCTGCAACCCGGGCCTATGCTGTTTGTCGAGCACAAAGACTTTGTTTGGGGTCTCATCGCCTCTATGTACCTGGGCAATATCGTCGGTCTGCTGGTGGTTCTGACCACCGTGCCCTACTGGGCCGCGTTTTTGCGTATTCCCTTCTCGGTGATCGCGCCGGTGATTGTGGTGATTTGCGCCATCGGGGCTTACACCGTGCACAGCGCCATGTTTGACGTGGTGATGATGATGGTCTTTGGCGTGGTGGGTTATTTGTTCAAAAAGCTCAAGTACCCGATGGCACCTATGGTGCTGGCGCTGGTGCTCGGCGATATGGCCGAAGCCAGCTTCCGCCAGTCCATGCTGCTCTCCCAAGGCAGTTTGTCCATCTTCTGGTCCAACGGACTGGTAGGCGGCATTTTTGGCCTGGCGATGCTGATGCTGGTCTGGCCGCTGGTCGGCGGCATTCTGGCTGCGCTGCGCGGCAAACCGGCGGCCTAGCGGCCCAGCACCTCCGCCAACGGCCCGTCCGGCCCGTCATTGCGAGGCCGCAGGCCGTGGCAATCCATGACTTCATGCCTGCATGGATCGCCAGGTCGCTTCGCTCCTCGCGATGACGCGGGTTTGTGCGCTGTGAGCCGGTGTTCCTAGGCCACGCGCGCGTGCCCACGGGTCCTTGGCCTAGATATCTACCTTGCTCTCTTGTTTTTCTTGCCGTACCTGCTCAGCAATGGCTTCAACCTGTTCATCGGTCATACCAAACTTGGCCTGCAATTGTTTGAGGTGCAGGCGCTCCTCTTCACTGACTACGCCGTCGGCCAGCACTTCGCGGACTTCCAGCTCGTATTCAGATTCACGGCGCTGCACCTGCGCGGTGTAGGCGGTTGCGACCACGCCGGTCAGGATAGCGGCCAGCGCAATCGCCAAAATTTGCGTCACCACCACCAGTACGACACCGAGGAAGGTAACCGGATCTACGTTACCCCAGCCGGAGATGATGGTCAGGATAAACCAATGCATGGCCGCCGGGATAGAGGGGAAAATGTCAGGCTGATCCTGACCCTCAATGATGTAAATCAAGGACGAAAAAAGCAAGCAGCTGATGAGCAGCAAAAACATGGCGGAGGAAAAAGAGTCCTTCTCCGCCTTGATGGCTGCAAACATATCGTCCATCGCGCTGTTGTAGCGCGAGAGCTTAAAAATCCGCAGCAGACGGAACATGCGCAGTACACGCAAATCAGCGCCTGGAAAAATCAGTTGCAGATAAAAAGGTACCGTGCTCGCAAAGTCCACCACCCCAAAGGGGCTGAGCATATAGTCTTTGCGGCCACGCCAGGCGCTGCCTTCGGCCTTGGGGTACTTCTCGCCATAGGACCAAACGCGCAGCACATATTCAATGGAAAAGACAATCACGCTAAAGACATCAAAGGCATAAAAATACTCGTGGTAAGCCTCGTGCACATCATGCAAAGATTCCAAAATAATGGAAACCACGTTCGCCACCACCAAAACTGCGATAAAAATTTCACAAGCCCGGTTAGCCTCATCTACCACTGCGCCATCTAGGATTTCAAAAATTCGGCGCTTGACGCGGCGTATGCCAGTAAGGCCTTCGATTGGATTGTCGATATGCATTATTTTTTCTTGCCTTGCGCTTCATCGATAAATACCTGTACCTGCGCATCGGACAAGCGGTATTTGACCTGGAGCGCTTTGAGTGACTCACGCTCGGCATCCGTAACCTTGCCGTCTGCCAGGACCAAGCGCAATTGGCTCTGGTAGGCGGCTTTTTTGCGTGAAATTTGGTTGGAAAAGGCCGAGGCCACGATACCCGTCATGATGGCCGCCATGCACACGCCCAAAAAACCAGTGAGCAAGGCAATCACTTCGCCAGACTTGGTCACGGGCTCGACATTTCCGTAGCCCGAAGTGATGGTGACGATAGACCAGTAGATCGCATGCGGAATTGAGCCAAATTGCTCGGGCTGCTCGTGGCCTTCCGCAAAATGCATGAGCGAGGCCGACACCACGGTGGCGATCAGCAGCAAAAACGCCGCCGAGCCAAAGGCGCGCCGCTCGGAATAGACCGCGTGGAACAAGTCCTGCAACGCGGTGTTGTACTTGGAGAGCTTGAGAATCCGCAACAGCCGCAACACGCGCAAAATGCGCAAATCCAGCGTCGGGAAAAACATATGCATGTAGTGCGGCATGGTGGCAAAAAAGTCCACCAGCCCAAACGGGCTGAAGATGTATTCGCTACGCCCCTTCCAAGCGCCGCCTTCGCCGCCTGCGAACTTCGCACCCAGCGACCACACCCGCAGCACGTATTCGATGGTGAAAAAGGTCACGCTCCAGAACTCCAGCTCATGGAAGAAGTCTTTGTAGTCGGCGTGCACTTCCGGAACCGAGTCCAAAATCACCGCCGAGCAATTGACCAGCACCACCACGGTGATCAGCCATTCGACATACCTGCTGATTTTGTAACTGGGCGATCCTTCGAGGACCTCCATCACACTACGCTGCAGTTCAGACAACTTCATGGTGGCACTTCACAATCTACTACGGATACGCTAACTATCAACTATCAACTATCAACTATCCAACACCGGCACGGTGCGCGCCGGTGTTTTGGGAACCTTGCTTATCAGCTCTTACCCTGAATTTGCCGCCACAGCGCTAGGTCGCTCGCGGTCAGGCTGTCGCGCGCTTTGACCACCGCATCAAAAGCCGCTTCGTCGGTCAGCAGGGCTAAACGGCGGATATCGCTGATGAGTGACTTGTAGTGCTCCACCGCCAACTCCGGTCTTTGCGCGATGGTGTTGATCGGTAGCGTTTGCAGTTCGGCTTCTTTTTCTAATTCATGGTGTATCAGCTTGATGAGGGCGTTCACCTCTTCGACGCTCAAATGCAAACGTTGCGCTTCGTGGCGGATGGTGTGAATTTCATCCTCATCGATCACACCGTCCTTCAAGATCTTGTAGAGGTTGTTCTTGAGCTCGTCGCGCTCTTTTTGCAGCTCGTCGCTGAAAGCAGATGACAGCAAAGCGGCCGGGATGGCGAAGATACCGATGCCGATGAAGGCCAGCACAATCGTCATCGCCCTACCCGGCACCGTGACCGGCGAAATATCGCCATAACCCACTGAGGCGAGCGTAATCACTGCCCAATAAATCGAAGTAGGAATGTTCTCAAACTTATCCGGCTGCGCTTCGTATTCAAACAAATAGCCTAGCGATGCGGTCAGCACCACCAGCAAAATCATGATGAAGGCGGCGGCAGCGATCACCGGCCACTCGCGCGACACCACCTTGACCAAGGTAGCCGTAGCGTCGTTGCCGCGCGTGAGCTTGAGCAATCGGGTCAAGCGGAAGACCCGCAAGAATCGTAAGTCCAGTAGGTGATGTAAAAAGACTTCCAAGAAGAAAGGCAGGATGGCCAGCAAGTCAATCACGGTCGAAGGGTGCTTGGCTTGGCGCCAGCGGCCCAAAATAGAGCCTTGGTAGCCCGGCTCTTCCACGCAGGAATACATGCGCATGCAGTATTCAATGGTAAATACCGCGACCGCGACCGCATCCAGAATCACAAACTCGACATTGAGCAGATAAGAGATACCGTGGACCGACTCCAGAATCACGGCAAACACCGACACCAACACCCAAATAGCGATAAAGATTTCGAACATCACCTGAAGGCGGCCACCGTAGGGGCTCTCGAAAATCAAGGCATGCACTTTTTGCCGGAAGGTACGACCGCGGTTAAGCGCTCCAAATTCGTAATAGGCCGGAATCACGATGCGGAAAATTTTGAGCAAACGCAAAATCCGCAAGGCCTTGAGTACGTGCAAGTCTATGGACAGGCCAAATACGCGTACCAAGTAGAAGGGCACGATAGCCAAGGCGTCAATAATCGCAAACGGACTGAGCACATAGGCCAGGCGCGAGCTGGTCTTGCCCTTAAAGGCCGCATCCTCGGCAGCCAAATAAAAGCGCAACAGGTATTCCACCGTGAATACGGCGATCGAGAAAAGATCAAAGAACTCAAACCAGGGCTTGTAGGGGTCGTATATACCCGGTACGTTCTCGAAAATCAGGCTAAATAGATTGGCAATAATCAATATGCCGATCCATTTATCAAAACTGCTCTGGAAGTTACCTGGTATGTTCGGATCCAGCATCCAGGAATACAGCCATTTACGAAACGGCAGATCCTTAGGAATATCGGCTGGCTTGGAGTCGACGTCCAGCAACTCCTTGATATTCAGGTCTTTAATCGATATGGTTCTACGCTCTTCCATGATGCACCTCAGAATTCAAGTTCCGCGACCTTGACCGCGTAAGAGCCTTTGTCACACACGCTGACTTTGAGCGTTAGCTTTTCGGCGATGGAGTCGGTGTCAACCAATTGGGAAGTCACTGTCGCCACGGCAGAGCCCGGCGGATTGGGAGTGATTTTTTCCAGCACGATGGAGCCAACCAAGCTATGGTCTGCCGGGTCGCACGCAGGTATGAAATTCGGCGTTTTTCCAGTAAATGGATTGACCATATCTTTGAATTCGGTGGCGCTCATCAGGTGCGCCACGCAAGCGCCCCAAGTGCCTTGGGCAGGCGCCGCGTCAGACTGCGCAGCAGCTGCATCAGCAGGCTTGGCATCTTCGCCTCCCGCCGGCGCCGCAGCCGCGGTCTTGGCACCACCAGCACATGCCGCAATCGCATAGTCTGGGGCAAACCGATTTTGGTTTGCCTTGGTGAACCAAGCAGCCCACTGCTCTCCGTTGCGCTTGGTACCTTCGGTTTTCATCGCCTCGCGGTGGTCTATTACCCCCAGCAAGGTGACAGCAATCAGTACCAAAATAATGAAAGCAATAAATCCATAGTCGCCCGCCGTGAGGTCTTTAGGCTCCAAGGAAGTGTCTTGATTTGTCGATGCGTCCATATTTACCCTTCTTAACCGTGATGCGAGCGCAAGACGCCTGCATGTTGCTTGCGATCCTTCGAGGTCGGCATGATATTCGCAATTTTTATTTAAATCACAAATTCGACAGTTAGATACATTAAATTTGGTAAAAACACCAACAAAATCCCGAGCATCAGTGCTCCGCACGAAGTTTTGCGGGGCCTTTTCGGCTGCCTGGCCGCCATTTTGTGGAGGGCCAATGAAGGTTCGGGATGGATACTTGCTAGGCCAACAAATCGGCCAAGCTGCGCGCCATCACTTGCGTAGCGCGGCGCAAGTCGTCAAGCACGATGTGTTCATCCGCGCGTTTGGCATTCGATTCGAGCACCGTGCGCGGCCCGGCACCGTAAATGACGCCGGGAATACCGGCTTCGCTGAACAGACGCACGTCGGTGTACAGCGGCGTACCCAAAGCGGGCACGGCCACGCCAAAGACCGCTTGCGCATGGCTTTGCAAGGCCTGCACCAGCGGCTGGTTGCCCGGCAGCGGCCGCATGGCGCGTGCCAACAAAATGCGTTTGACATCGACGCTAATGCCGGGGCACTGCGCCGCCGTCTGCACGATCAGGGTGCGCAAATCGGCTTCCACCTGCGCCGGGTCTTCTTCCGGGATCATCCGCCGATCGAGTTTGAAGCTAACGCGGCCCGGCACCACATTGGTGTTGGTGCCGCCTTCGATCATGCCCACGTTCAAGTAAGGATGCGTGATGCCCACCACTTCAGAGCGGACATCTTTCAAGACGGCGTTTTGCGCAAACAAGGCTGTTAGCAGTTGCACAGCCGCTTGCAGCGCATCGACGCCGCTATCGGGAATAGCGGCATGGGCCATCTTGCCGTGCACCGTCACTTCGAGCTGCAAACACCCGTTGTGCGCGGTAATCACCTGGTAGCTAAAGCCCGCAGCCACCATCAAGTCCGGCTTGATGGTGCCATTGTTCAGCAGCAAAGCGGGCCCGAGCTCGCCGCCGAATTCTTCGTCATACGTAAACAGCAATTCGACGCTGCCCTGCGTCGGTTTGGCAATCGCTTCCAGCGCACGCAAGGCGAAGGTGTAGGTGGCAAAGTCGCATTTGCTGACGGCGGCGGCGCGGCCATAGAGCTTGCCATCGACGATTTCGGCGCCATAAGGGTCGTGCGTCCAGCCTTCGCCGGGCGGGACCACGTCGCCATGCGCATTGAGCAGCACCGTGCGCCCCGGGCCGAAGCGGCGGCGCACCAGCAAGTTGGTGACGCTCTGCAAGCCTGCGGCCTGCGCCATCTCGGGCGGTACGGGGAATTTTTGTACTTCCAGCCCCATAGCGTGCAGCAGTTCGGCAGTGCGCTGAGCATGCGGTGCGTTATTGCCAGGCGGCGTATCGGTGGGCACACGTACCAGGGCCTGCAAAAAGCGCACTTCTTCGGCGAAGTGCTGGTTCACCCAAGCATCAAGCTGGGCATACAAAGAGGATTCCATAGTCTGCAATCAAAAAAAGGGGGGAAGGCAGAAGCGCAAAAGGGCGTGGCCGGGCTGGCGCACTTAAGGCGCCGCGCCAGCAACATCCTGGAGCAACAAGGCAAAGGCGTCGATGGCCAGTTGCATGTCGTGGCTGGTGCTCGATTCGAGCGGGTTATGGCTGATGCCACTGTTTTCGCCGCGCACAAACAACATGGCCTGGGGCAAGATGTCGTGCATTTTCATGGCATCGTGCCCGGCGCCGCTGGGCATGCGGTGGACTGGCAAACCCAGCTGGGCCACTGCCGCTTCCCAGCGCGCCTGCCAGGCCGGAGCGCTGGGCGCGGCGCTGGCGCGCATGCTCTCGGTGAGCGTGTATGCCAGCCCCCGGCGCGCACAAATGGCCTCTAGTTGCGCCAGCACATCCGCACACAAGGTGTCGCGCTGCGCAGTGGACGGCGCGCGCATGTCCAGCGAAAAATCGCAGCGGCCCGGCACCACATTGACCGAGCCCGAAGGCACCTGCCACTGCCCGATGGTGGCTACCGAATCGCCATCGCGGGCGGCGCGCTGCTCCATAAACAGCGCCAATTCGGCCACCGCCAAGGCCGCGTCGCGGCGGCGGTTCATGGGCGTGGTGCCGGCGTGGCTGGCGGTACCGGTGACGCTGCCGGTAAATCGCACGCTGGCGTTGATCGAGGTGACTACGCCCAGCGGGATATTCAATTCATTGAGCACCGGCCCTTGCTCGATATGCACTTCAACAAAGCCCAGGTAGTGCTGCGGATCGCGCCCGATGGTGCCGATCTGCGCCGGGTCCAGCCCGGCCTGCTGCATGGCGCTGCGCATGCTGATGCCATCGGCATCGCACTGGTCCAGCCAAGTGCTGTCAAAGCTGCCGGTCAACGCCGAGGCCGATAAAAAAGTGGCCTTGAAGCGCTGGCCTTCTTCTTCGGCAAAAGCCACCACTTCCAACCCAAAAGGCAGTCGTTTTCCAACGCAGTGCAAAGCTTGCACGCAGGCCAGCGGCACAAAAATACCCAAGCGCCCGTCGTATTTACCGCCATTGCGCACGGTGTCGTAATGGCTGCCGGTCATCAAGAAGCGCGCGCCAGGCGCACTTGCGTGGTAGCGGCCCACGACATTGCCGACGGCGTCGATGTGTACCTCGTCCATGCCGCAATCGCGCATGCGCTGCACGATGTCACGGGCGCAGGCCTGGTGCGCATCGGTCAGGTAGGTGACGGTGAGTTCGCCGCGCTCGGCAAAGCCCGGGTCGCTGTGGCGGGCCAGGTCTTCTTGCCAGTCCCACACCTGGTTGCCCGCCTCGGGCTGCAAGCCAAATTTATCTGCCAGGCGGATTTCCACAATGCGGTGGATATTGCGCAAGCACTCTTGCAACTCAAAGTCCGGGTGGCCTTGCAGGCGGCGCGCCATGGTGGCCATGATCTGCGCTTTGGTCAGGCCCGTGCCGCGCGGGCCGCGCACCGCGACGATAAAAGGCCAGTCAAATTTGGCACGGTAGTCGGCATTGAATTGCTGAATAGCAGCCAGCTCCTCGGGGGTGCAATCGGTGAGCCCGGCTCTTTTTTGTTCGTGCTGCGATTCGGGCGTCAGGCTGGAAACGACCAAGCCTTTGCCCGCCAGCTCCGGGTGGGCGCGCAGCAAGGCCAGTTGCGCCTCGCGCCCCGCCCCATCCAGCACGCGACACATGGCGTATTGCAAATGCGCCAGCGATCGAAAAGGCCGCTCGGCCAGCGCTTGCGCGGCAATCCAGTCCGAGTGTTCGTACAAACCGGCCAGCATGGCCTGCGCTTGCGCCAAAGGGGCGCGATTGAGTTCGTCCAGCGTCATGCGGATTCGCTATAGGGGTGCACACGGCTCCAGTGCTGCGCCAGGTCCAGGCGGCGGCAAACCCACACATGGTCATGGCTTTGCACATGGTCCAAAAAGCGCTGCAAAGCGGTGATGCGACCAGGCCGACCCAACAAGCGGCAGTGCATGCCGATACTCATCATCTTGGGCGCGTTGTCGCCCTTTGGGTCGCCTTCGGCATAGAGCGCATCGAAACTGTCTTTCATGTACTGAAAGAAAGGGTCGGCGTGCGAATAGCCCTGCGGTAGCGCAAAGCGCATATCGTTGCAGTCCAGCGTGTACGGCACGATGAGCTGCGGCACCACCGTGCCATCGGTTTTTTGCACCCGCATCCAAAACGGCAGGTCATCGCCGTAGTAGTCGCTGTCGTAGGCAAAGCCGCCGTAGTCGGCCACCAGGCGGCGGGTGCGCGGGCTGTCGCGTCCGGTGTACCAGCCCAAGGGACGCTCGCCGCACAGGTCGCGCAGTAGGTCCATGGCCTCGCGCATGTGGGCGCGCTCGGTGGCCTCGTCGATGTTTTGGTAATGGATCCATTTGAGGCCATGGCAGGCGATATCGTGGCCCAGTTCTTGAAACGCGGCGCATAACTCGGGGTGCTTTTGCATGGCGGTGGCCACGCCAAACACGGTGAGCGGCAGCTTGCGTTTTTCGAATTCGCGCAAGATGCGCCACACGCCTGCGCGCGAGCCGTATTCATAGATACCTTCCATGCTGATATGCCGCTCGGGAAAGGCCGCCGGGTTGAACATCTCGGACAAAAACTGCTCGGAGCCGGCGTCGCCGTGCAGCACGCTGTTTTCGCCGCCCTCTTCGTAATTGAGCACAAACTGCACCGCCACCCGGGCTTGGCCGGGCCACTGCGGATGCGGTGTCGTGCGGCCGTAGCCAATCAGGTCACGCGGATAGGGAGCGGTGGAGTCGTAAGTGGCCATGGCGGCCAATGGTAGCGGCAAAGCGGGTAGGCATACCAGAGGGCCGCATGCGCAAAGCACTGATTACACTTTCGCCTTATTTGAGGGGAATCGACTATGGGCCTGAGCACCCACGTTTTGGACACCATGCACGGCAGCCCGGCAGCCGGTATGACGGTACGTTTGTACAGCGTGCAAGGTGGCCAGCCTAGCTTGGTCAAGGAACTGGTGCTCAACAGCGATGGCCGCAACCCCGATGGTTTGTTGTTCGAACACGCAGCGCTACAAGCGGGCTGCTACCGGCTGGAGTTTGCAGTGGCCGACTACTTTCGCGCGCGCGGCGTGGACTTGCCCGAGCCGCCTTTTTTAGACCAGGTAGGTATTGACTTTGGTATTGCCGACGCCAGCGCCCACTACCATGTGCCGCTGCTGGTCAGCCCCTGGAGTTATTCCACGTACCGGGGTTCCTAGATGGCCGATGCTGCGCCGCAAGGCTATTTTTGCCCCTCGGTCAGGCTATCCAATTGAAAGCGCCCGCTCTTGTGCCACAGCCAAACTTCGGTGTAGCTGATAGGCCCCATGCGTGCCGGCGCCGGGAACGGCGCGGCCGCGTGCACCATGCGTTCGATTTCAGCCATCACCTGCGGCACCTGGCGCGGCGCGCGCGTCCAGCGCAACGCCAGCACTTCGCCACGCTTGCCAATATCGAGCTCCAGCACGCCCACGGCCTGCAACATCGGCGGCAGCTTGCCCGGATAGATGCGGTCGGCGTATTTTTGGTACAGATGGGCACCGGCGTCTTTGCGGTAGTCGCGGGGGTTGCCGGACTCGGACGCACGCACCGCCTGGGGCTCGGCTACCGGCGGCGCGGGCGCGGGGACCACGGGCGGCGCTGGAGCCGGCTCAAGCACCGGCGCGGGCGGCGGCGTTGCAACGGGTGCGGGGGCTGGAGGAGGCTCCGGCTTGGGTGCAGTGGCGCAAGCGGCCAACCACAGCGCTACACCGATCGCCAGCGCCCCGCCAACCCATCGCCGGTTCACGCCGGGCAGGGTCTGCCACACAGAAGGCGGTTTGCGCATGCCTGTCCTTTCTTTAGTTACCTCGCGCAAGACCGCAAAGCACCCGGCTTTTCGTCTGTATGCAAAGCTTGATCACCCGTTTTCTGGAACGCTTGACCTTGTCTCCCGCAGTATGGGTCCGGGTGCTGGCAACCCGAGGCTCAGTGCCACGCGATACCGGCGCCTGGATGGCGGTTTTTGCCGATAGTACTGTAGGAACGATAGGCGGTGGGCGGCTCGAACAAGACGCTATCGCCCATGCGCATACCCTGCTCACCGATCCGGACGCAGCGCGCGAACAAGGCTACGCGCTCGGACCCAGCCTGGGCCAATGCTGCGGCGGCCATGTGACCTTGGGCTTTGCGCTAGTTGGCGCCCAGGACCTAGCCCGACTGCGCCAGCAGCTGCAAGCCGGGCACGTGCCGGTGGCCCTGTTTGGCGGCGGCCATGTAGGCCATGCGCTGGTGCAGGTATTTGCCCATTTGCCGCTGGATGTGCACTGGATAGACAGCCGCGATGCGCCCTTCCCGGACTCGCTGCCTGGCAATGTGCGCTGCGAGCATTCCCAGCCAGTGCAGGGCGCCGTCGCCACGCTCAGGCCCGGCTCGCGGGTGCTGATCATGAGCTTTAGCCACGCCGAAGACCTGGATATCGTGGCCGCTTGTTTGCTGCGCCAACGCGCCCGTGCGGATCTGCCGTTTGTCGGGCTCATCGGCAGCAAAACCAAGTGGGCCACGTTTCGCCAGCGGCTGGAGGCGCGCGGTTTCAGCGCCGGCGAACTGGCCCAGATCACCAGCCCCATCGGCCTGCCGGGCTTGCGTGACAAGCGGCCCGAAGTCATTGCAGTGTCGGTCGCAGCCCAATTGATGGCGCTACCGCCTTGGCAAGAGCCCTGAAGCTGCGCACGCCCGCCTAAAATTTTCGAACCACCCACTACGCCATCCGCCATGGAAACTTATTTGCTCGAATGGGCCAACCTGCTGCTGCGCTGGGCGCACGTGGTCACCGCCGTGGCCTGGATCGGCGCCTCGTTTTACTTTGTGTTTTTGGACAGCAGCCTGACGCCACCACAGGATGAAGACCTAAAGCGCCAAGGCGTCAGCGGCGAACTCTGGGCCGTTCACGGCGGGGGTTTTTACCACCCGGTGAAGTTTGCGGTGCGCCCGCCCGAACTGCCCGCGCATTTGCATTGGTTTTACTGGGAAAGCTACAGCACCTGGCTGACCGGCTTTGCACTGTTCACGATTTCTTATCTGTGGAACGCCAGCAGCTACCTCATCGATCCTGCGCGCATGCCGTGGTCGCCCACGGGCGCAGTCGGGGCTGCGCTGGCGTTTTTGGTGGTGTTTTGGTTGGCCTATGACGCGATTTGCCGTTTGTGGGGCCAGCGGCCCGGTGGCGAGCGCATCGTGGGCGCGCTGGTGGCGCTGCTGGTCTGCGGCGCGGCTTGGCTGGCCTGCCATTGGTTTGCCGGGCGTGCCGCCTTTTTGCTGCTGGGCGCGATGCTGGCTACCAGCATGAGCGCCAATGTGTTTTTCTGGATCATCCCCGGCCAGCGCACCGTCATTGCAAGTATCCGTGCCGGCCAGCCCGTCGATCCGGTGCACGGCCAACGCGGCAAGCAGCGCAGTGTGCATAACACCTACTTCACGCTGCCGGTGCTGTTTGCCATGCTCAGCACGCATTACAGCTTCACCTACAACCACCCGCATAACTGGCTGGTGCTGTTGGGCATGATGGCGGCGGGCGCGGCCATCCGCCAGTTTTTTGTACTGCGCCATGGCTACAAACTGGGGCGCAACCCGCACCCCTGGCCTTATGTGGCCGCAGGCCTGTTGCTGATTGGCGCACTCGTCGTGGCAATGGCGCCGCCGCGTGCCGCGGTGGCGCCTGCAAGCAGCGCCGTGGTTGGCGCCACGTCCAGTGCCGCCATCGGCTACGCGCAAATCCAGCCTGTCATCGCCCAGCGCTGCTACGGCTGCCACGGCCAGGCCATGCAAATGAAAAATATCCGGCTGGACTCGGCTAGCTTGCTGGCCCAAAACGCCCAGGCGGTGTACCAACAAGCCGTCGTCCTGCGCGCCATGCCTATGAACAACGCCACGCAAATTACTGAAGACGAGCGCGTGTTGATTAAAAAATGGTTTGAGTCAGGTGCCAAAGTAGATTGAAATAGGCCGCGGGCGGAAACCGCATAGCCCTAAAAATATCTTGGGCATTAGCTTAAGTAAGTTTTTTGTCAGCATATAAAAAAAATAATGGTGAATATCTTGTAAATTAATTCGGTAAATACTAGGGTAAACCCTAGGAATCTCGAATTGATTAATCGGATATTGCTTCCTATACTTTCCCGTCTTTTTACAAACTGTTCAGTCATTTGTCTGATTTTTTAACGTTGGAGAATTTCATGCTGACTTCATCACGCCGCAAGGCCCTTAAATCCATTACAGGTTTTGTCGCAGGCGTAGGGGCACCCTCCTTCTACATGAAAAATTCTACGGCCAGCACCTTTCGCAATGACCCGGGCAATAGCAAAACCGTCACCATCGGCCTGACCCTGCCGCTCACTGGCGCTTATGCTGACGAGGGCAAAGACGAATTGCGCGCATACGAGCTGGCCATCAAACACATCAATGGTGAAGGCGACGGCGGCATGCTCAAAACCATGAAGCCCCTGGCGCTCAAGGGCAACGGCATCCTGGGCAAGAAAGTGGAATATGTGCAGGGTGACACCCAAACCAAAACCGACGTGGCGCGCGGCGTAGCCAAACGGATGATGGAAAAAGACGGCGCCATCATGTGTACCGGCGGCTCCTCTTCCGGCGAGGCGATCGCCATGCAATCACTGGCCCAGGAAATGGGCGTGATTTTCATGAACTGCCTGACCCACTCCAACGACACCACCGGAAAAGACAAGCGCCGCTATGGTTTCCGCCACTTCTTTAATGCCTATATGTCTGGCAAGGCTTTGGGACCCGTGCTGGGCAAAGAATACGGCAAGGAGCGTGTCGCCTACCACCTGACAGCCGACTACACCTGGGGCTGGACGCAGGAAGAGTCCATGAAAAACTCGACCGAAGCACTGGGCTGGAAGACTGCAAAGGCCGTCAAAACGCCGCTGGGTTCGGCTGACTTTTCGCAATACATCACCCCGGTGCTCAATTCGGGCGCGGACGTGCTGATCTTGAACCACTATGGCAAGGACATGATCAACTCGCTGACCCAAGCAGTGCAGTTTGGCCTGCGTGACAAGATGGCCAACGGCAAGCGCTTTGAAGTGGTGGTGCCCCTCTTCTCCGAGCTGATGGCCCAAGGCGCCGGCTCTGCGATCAAAGGCATTTTTGGCACCTCCAACTGGGATTGGGATTTGAAGGACGAGGGCTCCAAGAATTTCACCAAATCCTTTGTCGCCGCCTACAAAGAGCCGCCCTCCCAGGCAGCCCACACGGCGTATGTGCAAACCCTGCTCTACGCGAACGCTGTCGAGATGGCCGGTACCTTCAACCCGGAAGAAGTGATCAAAAAGCTCGAAGGCTTCAAGTTCGACGGCATGGGCAACGGCCCCACCGAATACCGCGCCGAAGACCACCAGTGTTTCAAAGACGTGCTGGTGGTGCGAGGCAAAGAAAAGCCAGCGGGCAAGTGGGATCTGATGGACGTGCACCAGATCGTTCCGCGCGCCCAGGTGGAATACAAGGCCGATATCTTCGGCGGCGAGTTGGGACCGTACAAAGTCGCAGTGGTCTAACTTCCACAATCTAGGGACTTGGGAGTCCAAGTTCCTAGTACCCCAGTGGCACCCCGCGGGTTCCAGGTAATTGCGAAATTACGGAACCCGATTCTTTTTTTGAGTGCAGCTTGCACAGTTGCCAATCACAGGCGAAGCTATGGACGCTATTTTTCTTCAGCTGCTCAACGGCCTCGACAAGGGCAGCGCGTATGCCCTGATTGCCTTAGGCCTCACGCTGATTTTCGGCACCTTGGGCGTGGTCAACTTCGCCCACGGCGCCTTGTTCATGTTGGGTGGCTTTTGCGCGGTGGGCGTGCAGAGCTTGCTCAATCTTTCGACCCAAGTCAAAGACGAGAGCATCCCCGGTCTGGAGATGATGGTGGACATGCCTTACCTGCAATTGTGGTTGGGCGATACCGGCACGCAGCTCATCAGCTTTGCGGTGCCCATCTCCGTGATCGTTGCCATCCCCTTGATGCTGTTGGTCGGCGTGCTGATGGAGCGCGGCCTGATCCGGCATTTTTACCATCGCACGCATGCGGACCAAATCTTGGTGACCTTTGGCCTGGCCATCGTGTTGCAAGAGCTGATCAAAAGCTTTTTTGGTGCTACGCCAATCCCCGTACCGGCGCCCCAGATGTTGACCGGTAGCGCCAACATTGGCGAATGGCTGGGCATGGGTGCTGGCGTCAGCTACCCCTGGTGGCGCCTGGTGTATTTTTGCTTCTCTACCGCGGTGATACTGTTGGTGTTCGCGTTTTTGCAGTTCACCACCTTTGGCATGGTGGTGCGCGCCGGCATGCGCGACCGTGAAACCGTCGGCCTGTTGGGCATCCACATCGAACGGCGCTTTACCATCGTCTTTGGCATCGCGGTGGTGGTGGCAGGCGTAGCCGGGGCGATGTATACCCCCATCGTTTCGCCCAATTACCGCGTCGGCATGGACTTTTTGGTGCTGTCCTTTGTGGTGGTGGTGGTCGGTGGCATGGGCTCCCTTCCGGGTGCTGTAGCGTCCGGATTTTTGTTGGGCATTTTGCAATCCTTTGCCTCGATGAATGAAGTCAAGCAGCTCATTCCGGGGATCGATCAAGTGATTGTGTATTTGGTGGCAGTGGTCATCTTGCTGACCCGTCCGCGCGGCTTGATGGGCCGTAAAGGCGTAATGGAGGACTGATGATGAACACACTCGCGAAACAAGACCGCTGGCTGCTGCTGGGCTTTACCTTGGCCATTCTGGCCGGCCCGATAGTGCTCAAACCTTTTGGCGCCGGTTACCCCGATTTGCTGCAAAAGTTTTGCATCTTCGGAATCTTTGCGGTCGGCTACAACATTTTGTTTGGCCTGACGGGATACCTGTCGTTCGGCCATGCTGCGTTTCTGGGCATTGGGTCGTACACCGCGGTCTGGAGCTTCAAACTGCTGACCATGAATGTGTTGCCCGCCATCATTTTGAGCGTCTTGATGACCGGCTTGTTTGGCCTGGTGATTGGCTATCTGTGCTTGCGGCGTTCCGGCATTTATTTCTCTATTTTGACCTTGGCCTTTGCCCAGATGGCTTACAACATGGCGTATTCGGTACTGACGCCCATTACCAATGGTGAGACGGGCTTGCAATTGGTCAAAGGCGATCCGCATGTGGTCGACCGTTGGTTTGGTGTGCCGCTGGCAGAAGGCATCCCTTCGACTAATTTCTTTGGTATTTCCATGGTGGGCTACAGCGGGTTTTATTTCTGCGCCGTTTTACTTATTTTGAGCTTTTATGTGGCGATGCGTTTGACCCGCTCGCCCTTTGGCCTCATGCTCAAAGCGATCAAGTCCAACCAGAACCGCCTGAAATACACCGGTGTAAATACGCGCTCCTATGCCTTGATTGCCTTCGTGATCAGCGGTTGCTACGCCGGGCTGGCCGGTGCCCTGCTGGCGGTGACCGATCCGCTGGCTGGCGCGGACCGCATGCACTGGTCGGCCTCAGGGGAAGTGGTATTGATGACGATTTTGGGTGGTGTCGGCACCTTGTTAGGCCCGGTGATTGGCGCGGGTCTCATCAAATACCTGGAAAACATTTTTTCATCCTTCAATGAGCAAATACTCAATGGCGTGTTTGGCTTTTTACCTGACGCCATGCAACACCCGGTAGTGAAATTTGTCGGATTGTTTGTGGGTGAAGGCTGGGAGCTGACGCTGGGCGTGCTGTTCCTGGTGTTGATTATTTTTGTACCGGGTGGCTTGATGCAAGGCATCCAAAGCCTGCAACGCCGCGTCTTCCCCGCGAAAGCGGCGGCGGCTGGCCACACCGCAGGAGCACACTGATGGCTGCACTTGAAGTCTCTGGTTTGAAGAAAAGTTTTGGCGGCCTCAAGGCGCTCAATGATGTCAACTTGACGGTGCAGTTTGGCACCGTACACGCCATCATCGGTCCCAATGGCGCGGGCAAGTCCACCCTGCTCAACGCCTTTGTGGGCCGCCTAATTCCCGACGAAGGCAGCGTAGTGTTTGACGGTATTTCGCTGGTTGGCAAGCAGCCCCATGAGATCAACCAAGCCGGTGTGGTGCGGGTGTTCCAAACGCCCGAAATTTTCGGCGAATTGAGCCTGTTGGACAACGTACTGATCCCCGCTTTCTCGCACCGCGATGGCGAGTTCAAGCTCAACGGCTGGTCGCGCGCCGCCGAGCAAGCCCATGTGCATGAAGTCGCCAAACACATGCTCGAAGACGTGGGACTCTACGGCAAGCGCGACATGATCGCCAACAGCCTTTCGCGCGGCGACAAGCGGCGTCTGGAACTGGCGATGTGCCTGTCGCAAGAGCCCAAGCTGCTGCTGCTGGACGAGCCCACGGCGGGTATGTCGCGCGCCGACACCAACAGCACCATCGACTTGCTGCAACGCTTGGGCGACGGCAAAGTCACCAAAATCATCATCGAACACGATATGCACGTGGTCTTTTCGCTGGCTGAAAAGATCAGCGTAATGGCCCAGGGCGCAATCATTGCTGAAGGTGCGCCCGATGCGATCAAAGTCGATCCGCGCGTGCAAGAAGCCTACCTCGGAGGAGCGCATCTGTGACTGCACCCAATGCTTATTTCTCGTGCAGCAATATGCACTCGTACTATGGCGAAAGCTATATCGTTCAGGGCGTGGGTTTTCAAATCCAAAAAGGAGAGATTGTCGCGCTGCTCGGGCGCAATGGCGCGGGCAAGACCTCTACTTTGCGCTCCATTGCCCGCCTGGATGCGCCCCATTTGCAGCAAGGCGAAATTTGGCTGGACGGCCAAGCGCTGCACACTATGAGTGCTTACCAGGCGGCACGCCTGGGCGTAGGCTTGGTGCCCGAAGACCGGCGCATCATCCCCAGCCTGACGGTGGAAGAAAACCTGCAATTGGCGCAAATTGAAAAACCCATCGGTTGGTCGATTGAGCGCATTTACGATCACTTCCCGCGCTTGGCCGAGCGGCGCAAACAAGAGGCCGTCACCATGTCCGGTGGCGAGCAACAAATGCTAGCGGTAGCCCGTGCACTGGCCCGTGATGTGAAGCTGCTGCTGCTCGACGAGCCCTACGAAGGCCTGGCCCCGGTGATCGTGCGCGAAATCGAAAAGATTTTGGAAGAGATCAAGGAGTTGGGCTTTACCACCATCATCGTTGAGCAAAACGCCATCGCAGCCCTCCATTTATCTGACCGGGCTCTGATCTTGGACATGGGCGAAGTCGTGTTTGACGGCACCGCCAAAGAAGTGATTGAAAACAGCGAATTGCGGCAACAGTATTTGGCGATTTAAGGCGAACCGATGCGCCCTGCGCCATCACAAGGAAGCGATAGCCCACTGCCCGTAACCCGGCGCGTCCTTGGGCCACTGGTTGGCCTTGTTCACTGTGGTGATGCCTCGTGAGAGCAGTTGTACAGCGCGCGCCACCCCCGCATGGGTGATCCACACTTGGTTTTCCTCAGGCAGTTGTTGCGCGCTATCCCATAGTTCAGCCACCCGGCCTAAAACCTCGTTAGCGCTTTCCACGCCGCCGAAGCGTTGTGCGCCGAAATCATCGGTCCAGGCTTGCATGGCGGCTAGGGGTATGGCGTCCCAGGCTACGCCTTCCCAGGTGCCGAAGTCCATTTCGCGCAAGCGCGCATCGGTTTGCGGTGTTAGCTCCGGCCTTAGTTCACACAAGGCCTCAGCCAATTGCATGCATCGCTGCAAAGGCGACACCCGGACTATGCAATGCAGTGGCAGGGTGTGCGCCAGTGCACGGGCGGCTTGCCATGTGTGCACCTCATCTGCTGCCACATCCAGCGCACCGTAGCAAACACCGCTCTCGATCAGCGGCTTGGCGTGTCTGACTATCCACAGCTTCATGTTTTTGTCAGCAAGGCCGTTTACAAGCCGCCGCCCAGGCCCAGCGCGCAGCCCAAGTAAAACGCGATTTCACACAGCTGCTGCGTCGTACCCAAACAGTCGCCGGTAAAGCCTTGCAAACGCCGCGCAAACAAACGCAGCAGATACACAAAAGCCAGTGCGCTGGCCAGGCCACCGCAAGCCAAGACTTTCAACACCGGCAGCAGCTGTGCCATGGCCAGCGTTTGCACATCGGCTGCTGAAAGCACTGACGCTGCGACCCAAGCGCTCAAAGCCAGCGCAGCTGCGCTCCACAGCAAAGCCAGCGCCAAACTAGCGCCACTGATTTGATCGGCCAAGGGTTTGGACTTGGAGCCCGCGTCGTTGCCCACATGGGGCAGCCAGCGGATGACGAGCAAAGGCCAGGTGCGCGACAGCACATGCGCGGCCATCAAAGCAAAACACATCCACAATACTCCTACCGCACCCAGCAAGGCCAGTAACGCCACTTTGGAAATCAAAGCCAGCACCACGGCAATCGCGCCAAAAGCCCCGACGCGCGAGTCTTTCATGATGATGAGCGCACGCTCGCGGTCATGGCTGCCACCCAAGCCGTCGGCCACATCGGCCAATCCATCCTCATGAAAAGCACCGGTCAACCACACGCTCCAAGCCGTGCCCAGCGTTGCCGCCACCAAAGGCGCATACGCAGTGGGCAAGTAATGCATGAGAGCTGCCGTCAACAAGACCACCAAGCCACCGATGACCACACCGACCGCCGGAAAATACGCCGCACTCGCGCGCAACATGGCCGGGCTGAAGCCCACCCAATCGGCCAGCCGTCCGGTCACCGGGATGCGCGTGAAAAATTGCAGCGCCAGTAAAAAATGGCGTAGCGCTGTCATGCAGTGACTGACGACGATTTTTCCGACACACCGGCCGAGGCAAAACTGGCCATGTCGCGCAAAATCGCGCAGGCCGATTGCAACAGCGGCCAGGCCAGCGCTGCGCCGGAGCCTTCGCCCAGGCGCAAGCCCAGGTCCAGCACAGCTTGCACGCCCAGGTGTTGCAACATGAATTCATGGCCGCGTTCGCCCGAGCGGTGCGCAAACACGCAGCGCTGCAAGACCAGCGGTTGCAGCGCGTGCGCCACCAGCACCGCCGCGCTGGCAATAAAACCGTCCACCACCACCACGCGCCGCTGGGCTGCGCCTTGCAAGACCGCGCCGGTCATGGTGGCTATCTCCAATCCGCCAAACGCAGCCAGCGCATCCAGGGGCTGCGTCGCATGCGCATGCAGCGCCAGCACCCGGCGCAAGACCTCGCATTTGCGCGTCACTGCCGCTGCATCCAGGCCAGTGCCTGCGCCGGTACACAAGCCAATATCCAGCCCGGCCAGACGCGCCAGCAGCAAAGACGCAGCCGAGGTATTGCCTATGCCCATCTCGCCCAAGAGCAATGCGTTGCCGGGCAAATCGCGCACCAGTTCTATGCCATGGCGCATGGCTTGTTCGCATTGCGCCTTCGACATGGCCACGCCTTGCGACGAATCCGCCGTGCCGTGTTCTGCGCCCGCCACTTTGCGCACCAGCAAACCCGGGCGTTGCGTGCCCGCAGGCAGGCCCGCCAGAAAATCGCGGTTCACACCGCAATCGACCACGGTCAAGGCCAGCCCGTGTTGACGCGCCAGCACGCTGACGGCTGCGCCACCGGCTAAAAAGTTTTCCACCATCTGCCAGCTCACATCCGCAGGAAATGCTGATATGCCTTGCGCGGTCAGCCCGTGGTCGGCAGCAAATACCACCATTTGCGGATGTTCCAGCACCGGTTTGTCGGTGCCCAGGATTTCGCCAATTTGTACCGCCAAGGCTTCGAGGCGACCGAGCGAACCCAGGGGTTTGGTTTTGTTATCCATGGCCTCGAGCAAGGCGCTATGCAGTGCCGGCTTGCGCAAATCAGTCAGTTCAGGCAGGGCGTTGATCATGTTTTATTTTTTCTTCAAAAAAGAGTTTGCAGTCAGCCAATCAGCGCATCGAGCACGCCGGGCGCAAAATGCGCTTGCACATAGTCTGCCAGACCGTCAAACACGCTATCCAAGGTGGGCACCGGTTGTGCGCGGCCTGCGCCAAACAAAGCCTGCACAGCCGCAGCATCTTCAAACACACCATGCAGATACACGCCCAGCACATTGCCCGGCGCGTTGTGCCAGCCCAGTCCATCGGGCAAGGCCGCCTGCGCCACGACACCGGCCTGCGCCATGCCCGCGTGCTGCTGCGTCTGCCCGTGGTGGATTTCATAACCCGTCACGCTAACGCCTGCCAGCGGCGCAAACGGCGATGCCGCAGAAGCGGCCAGCACCTCTGAAAAACGGGCCTGTGTGTGGCGCACGGTTTTATCGGTTTCAAACACCGTAACCAAAGGCAGCAGCCCCAAGCCCGGCGCATTGCCGTCTATGCCGTGCGGGTCTATCAAAGCCTCGCCCAACATTTGCAATCCGCCGCAAATACCCAGCACCGCGCCGTCCTGTTGTGCGTGCTGCGCAATCGCAGCATCCAAGCCTTGCGCGCGCAACCAGGCCAGGTCGCCGCTGGTGTGTTTGGAGCCGGGCAGGATGATCCAATCACTCGGCTTTAAGCCTGCCAAGTCCACCGGGCTGCGCACCCATTGCAAGCGCAAACCCGGAATATTTTTTAAGGGCTGGAACTCATCCAAATTACTGATGCGCGGATACGCGATGACCGCGATGGTGGTTTGCACTACACCGCTGGCGATGCTGCGCTCGTCAAACACGCCGTCTTCTTCGGGTAAGCCGTGCTGCCACCACATAGGCAAAGTAGCCACGGTGGGCACACCGGTTAAGTCTTGCAACATCTGCGGCGCGGGCGCAAGCAGTGCCGCATCCCCGCGAAACTTGTTCAATACAAAACCGCGCAACAGCTTGCGTTCGTGTGGCGGCAACAAGGCCCAGGTGCCGTACAAGTGCGCAAACGCGCCGCCTTTGTCGATGTCCGTCACCAGCAAACAAGCGGCCTTGGCATGCAAAGCGACGCGCATATTGACGATGTCGCTGGCAGACAAATTAATTTCCGCCGGCGAGCCCGCGCCTTCGATGACCACCACCTCGTTGTCGGCAATCAACTCGTCCAGCGCGGCGGCGATGCGCGGCCACACATGCAGGCTGCGTTCGCGCCAGGGCATGCGCGTCAGCGCCTCGTCCACGTGGCCGAGCATGACTACCTGGCTGTGCGTGTCGCGCTCGGGCTTTAAGAGCAAGGGGTTCATGCGCACATCGGGCAAGGCCCGCGCGGCCAGCGCCTGAAAGTACTGCGCGCTGCCGATCTCGCCGTGGCCGTTGCCGGATGCCACTACGCGTGCGTTATTGCTCATGTTCTGCGCTTTGAAGGGCGCAACCTTCAAGCCCTGGCGCGCGTAATAGCGGCACAAGGCGGTGGTCAGCCAGCTTTTACCGGCGCCGCTGGTCGTGCCCAGCACCATGACACAGCGCGCGCTCATGGCAATAGCTTCACCACAGCACCGGGCGTAGAGGTGATTTGGGCCCAACCCACAGACTCAGCCCCCACTACCGCGCTGCGCGGGAACATCGACCTGCGGACTCTGGTGAAAAACCAAGTCCGGCACCGCTTGGTCACCCACCAGATGCTCGGCGATGATGCGATCCAAATTGGTCGGTGTCACGTTGTAGTACCAGGTGCCCTGGGGCTGTACACACAGCACCGGGCCGCCTTTGCACGCGCCAAAGCAGTTGACGCTGTTGAACTTGGTGCGCCCGGGTCCCTCGTGGATGCCTGCCGCTTTGAGCTTGGTCCACAAACTGTCGTACAGCGCCTGCCCTGCCCCCTCCTCCCCGCAGCGCGGGCCGGTGCACAGCAGTACATAGTGTTTGTAGGGGCTGATGCTGGGCTTAGGGGGCGCGTCAATCGTCACGATCTGGCTTTCTGTTAGGGGGAGCGGCTTCCATGGTCGATACCGGCACGGCTTTCGCACCGGCGCGTGGAGGGCGCAGACTGATCGACCCAAAACGATGCCCGCTTGCGTGCGCCAATGCGTTGCCGCTTTATCAGTGTGCAAGGCAATTTTAGCCCTCGCAAGCACACAGCTATGAGCGCACGAAGGTGGAGCTAGCGCGCCACGAAAAGGCGCAGCCACCGACGATCATGGATTCGCTCCGGTCGCGCTGATCACATCAGCGTCTCACTTCTCACTGCCTATCAGCCAGATTTTGGGTTGCTGCCAGACTCGGGTGACAAAAGCACTGTCACTTTGCAAGCGCTTGTCCCTGTCTGCTGAGGTGTAAAGCGTAGGGTTCACTTTGGCCCTTTAAATTCCGTATCGACTCAAAACGCGTCTGAATAATTTATTTAGCCAGAAAACGACAAAAAAGGCGGTTTATTAGCTGGAAAACGACAAATCAAGGGCTAAACCAGCGGGTTTTAAGTGATTTTCTGTGAAAACGCATGGGCGGAAAAAATGAACCAGCAGTGATCAACCTAAACGGAGGCATTAACCGCGTTGTCATCAGTCTTTTTCAAAAAAGTCCGTGTCTAGTCGCTTCAGTGCAAAGGTCTGGGCGGTGGAAACGCCCAGGTTGTGCTCGATCATCAAGGCAGCAAGGCGGGCACCGCCCACTAACACGATTTTCTGGCCTGGCTTATTGCCCTGTACCGCTGCGCGGTCTGAGATGCGAAATGACTGATGGGGCAGCGAAATTTTGATTGCGTTGTTCAGGTCGTAACGATACTGCAAGCAATACTCATCCAATCAGAACTTTGGGCACGGCAGCTTCAGCATAGATATTTCCAGATTTAAATTGGTCAGCCTCATATATTTCATTAAAAATCCGCTCCTGATCATTTGAATACCTATACTTTGCCTTAACTGCAATTTCGCCATTAACATCATCTATGGATAGCAACGTATATTCACTTCTTCTTTGCAATCTATTAAATTCGTAACACAAATTATTTATATAATTAAGATTCAGGGTGTTGATATTTTTAAGAAAATAACTTTTTTGAAAACTATCAAAAATAGGATTTGACCAATTCGGGTTATTTGGTGGCAACTGAAAACTACCCCCATCTTCAATCAACTTAAAGTTTTCTGAGCGTAATGGTTTTACTTCAATATTTTGTTCTCGACCAAAAATCACAAGCCAATCTGAAAAACTGCATCTTGGACCAACCCAAATTCGTTTTAAAGCGTGACTTGGATAGTAATTTTTTCCTGGTGTTGTCAAGAATCTCCACTCCGACTCATCACTCCAACCAATTGGCTTCGTAAGAAAGTTTTTTTGCTTATGGTTATTAAGTAAATTAATTAACTCTGTGGAGGTATCGTGGTAAGGTAATGAATCGGCGCGATAATCAACCAAATAAGGACCACAGGCATACAGATCACCTAAGCACAGTGACGCCGCATTAAATTCAAGACAAATACCGCTAAAGTTATTGGCGTAATATGCCCACATAGGTAAATTTTCAAGAGAATTGGTCATGGATATTATTCCAATTTGATAATTTAATTGCGCCAATTGCTCTCGTACTCTTGTCCCGTGATCTATTGCTTCTTGAAGTGAATCACCGGAATAAACATTCGTTGAAACACCAAAAAATGCTTCCATAGGATCATTTAAAGTTTCAAATGTTGGCGCATATAAATAGGATTTCGTTATTGCATCAATTTCCTTCTCTAGATTATCTTGATCGAGTCTCCTAAACCTATAAAGTCGGTTAGTCTTCAGTGTCTTAATTATTTTTTCAAAATCAATGCACTTAGATGTTGCATTGATTGGAACTATCCAATCATTCATTGGTATCTCCTTTAAAAAACTGTCAAGTCATCACCCAACTGGTGATGCAAATTCCATTTCGCTGTCGTGTCCAGCGCGGCTTCAAGGACGATGACGCGGTGGCCTTTTTGTTGGCGCAGCCATTCCAGGGTGGTGGTGTCTAGGCTGGTGTCGAAGCAGACGATGGCTTGGCGGGGCGGGGTTTGTTGGTCGGTGGCTCGGTACAGCTGGTTGGCGGTGACTTCTGTCACCGGCGTTAGCTGCACGTCGAGTTGGAAGCCGCACTTGAGCAGCACTTCGTCGCGCACGGCTTGCGCGTCTGGCTGGCTGAACAGATTGGTCTCTTTTTGTGCGATGAATGCTTTGAGGGCTTTCAGGTTTTGCTCGGCGCTAGCGTCTGGGTCGGGCGCGAAGTCGGCACGCGGGAAGGCGCTTTTCTCCAGCGTGAATACTTTGAAACCCGCTTCTATGGGTTGCGGGTTGTCGCCATAACCTTGAATGACGCGCTTGACGCGTTCAATGGTGATGTCGCTGATTTTTTTGAATTTTATTGATTCAGTTACTTCGGGCATTTGTACCAAAATGAAATTTCTTTTGAGGCTTAAGGCCGTTTCTGCGAATGTTCCAGATCCCCCAAAAAAATCTAAAGTTAAGTCACCTTCTTGGGACCCTAGGTTAAGAATCTTTTCAATCAGTGCGTTTGGTTTTGGGTGATCAAACTCGCCACGAAGTCCGAGTTCGCCAAGCCGAATAGTTCCTGCCTCAGTTCTTACACTTGTTTCGTCCCAAATTGTTTTTGCCTTACTGGTGCTGCTTCGATATTTTTCATAGATATTCCAACCGCCATCACTTTTTTGTTTTGCAAAGATTTTGAATTTGGTTTCGGTTTCATCATCAATACATGCAGAAAGTTTGGGCATACCCCATCTCCAACAACTTTCATTTCCGAGACTATTTAGCGGTAGCACTTCAACAATATTTTTTAATGATTTGTCAAGAGTGACGCGACAATACCCGTTTTCATCTTTAGTTTCACTTAGTGCATAAATTGGATAAAACAAATTGGGTCGATTGAATCGCCCAAATTTAGGATTTCTATTTCGTAACTCCCTTGGTTCAAAGCCACCAATTTCGTCTACCAATGTAAATTTCTTTGCTTCGTTCTCAATTTCATTTAATTCAGTAACTTCAGATTTTGAATAGCAAAGTAGATATTCATGTGTCTTTGCTAAGTCCTTGTAGTCTTGACCACCCTTATTGCTTTGGACAGTGATCATTCCTTGAAATTCAGCCTCCCCAAACACCTCATCCATCACCTTCCTCAAGTGCGTCACTTCGTTGTCGTCAATAGACACAAATATCACGCCGTCTTCGCGCAGTAGTTGACGCGCCACCAAGAGGCGCGGGTAAATCATGTTCAGCCAGTTGCTGTGAAACCGCCCATCGGCGCGGGTGTTGGTGCTCATCTTCACGCCGTCTTGCGTCACGCCGGTTTGTTCCCAATAGGCGCTGGTGCCCTCAGCAAAGTTGTCTTTGTAAACAAAGTCGTTGCCGGTGTTGTAGGGCGGGTCGATGTAAATGCATTTCACTTGGCTCCGGTAGTCGCACAACAACAGCTTGAGC
>CANFVA010000022.1 GCA_947450255.1 Comamonadaceae bacterium | reverse complement strand
GCTCAAAAGCGTGTACCAGCGCCACATCAGCACGTCCGAGATGCTCAGCACCTTGGCAAACATGGTGTTGGCGTCCTCCGAAATGCCGATGTAGTTATTCTTGCTCTTGGACATTTTGTCCACACCGTCAAGGCCTTCGAGCAGCGGCATGGTCAGGATGCACTGGGGCTCTTGGCCGTATTCGGCTTGCAGGTGGCGGCCCACCAGCAGGTTGAACTTCTGGTCGGTGCCGCCGAGTTCCAGGTCGCTTTTCAGGGCCACGCTGTCATAGCCCTGCATCAGCGGGTAGAGAAATTCGTGCACGCTGATCGACTGGCCGCCCTTGAAGCGGTCGTGAAAGTCGTTGCGCTCCATCATGCGCGCCACGGTGTAGCGGCTGGCCAGCTGAATCATGCCGCGCGCGCCCAGCGGGTCGCTCCACTCGCTGTTGTAGCGGATCTCGGTTTTGGCCGGGTCCAGCACCAGCGAGGCTTGTTTGTAATAGGTCCGGGCGTTGGCCTCAATCTGCTCGCGGGTCAGCGGCGGGCGGGTGCTGTTGCGGCCCGACGGGTCGCCAATCATGGTGGTGAAGTCGCCGATCAGGAAAATCACCTGGTGCCCCAGGTCTTGCAACTGGCGCATTTTGTTCAGCACCACGGTGTGTCCGACGTGGATGTCCGGCGCCGTCGGGTCCAGGCCCAGCTTGATGCGCAGCGGGGTGTTGGTCGCCTCGGAGCGAACCAGCTTTTTGACCCAGTCCTCCTGGGGAATCAACTCTTCGCAGCCGCGTAAAGTGACCGCCAGGGCCTCTTGGACGCGCTCGGATAAAGGGGAGGAAGGGGACGAAGCTGGGTGCATAAAGACAATGTGGAGGCCTGGGGCAGGGCCCGATATACTCCGTCCTCTATGTAAAAGGTTCGGGCGCGGGCGAAAAAGCATTTTAGCCCCCGCCTCTGATCGCCCGGTGCGCCCGCACAGCCGGTTTGCGCACTTGCCAGGGAGGCTGAAATTGGTGTCTGACATTGTTATTGCTGTGCGATCTGCAGCCCTTCAGGGTTTGCTGACAGTGCGTCGCCACCCGGCCCGCTTTCTGTCGGGCCTGGCCCTGTTGCTGATTGGTGCAACTGGCGGCAGCTATGCGCTTGTCTCCCTGGCGCCCGAGGCCGCCGAATTGCCGGTGCGCACTGTGGTGCAAACCGTAGAGCCCTTGTCGATTGAGCCCCAGCGGGATTTGCTGGCCACGCAAGCCATGCGCTTGTACCGCAGCGATGTCACCCGCAGCACCGATACCGCCGATAGCCTGTTGCGCCGCTTGGGCGTGAGCGATCCGGCGGCTGCGGCGTTTTTACGTGCGGACCGAGATACCCAGAGAACTGTACTGGGTCGCGCGGGACGTAACGTGCAGGCCGAGGTCGATTCCCGTGGCCGCCTGCTGTCTCTGACTGCCCGCTGGAGCCCCGAGGATGACGGGACCTTTAGCCGTTTGACTTTGCGCGGTGCGGGCAGCACCTGGAAATCCACCTTGGAAACGCTTCCGCTGACGGCCAGTACCCGCATGGCCAGCGGTACCATCCAAAGCTCCTTGTTCGCCGCTACTGACGAGGCCCGCATTCCCGATAGCGTAGCCGTGCAGATGGCGGAAATTTTTTCCGGTGATATCGATTTCCATCGCGCCTTGCGCAAAGGCGACCGATTTGTCGTGGTCTATGAAACTTTAGAGGGAGATGGCGAGCCGTTGCGCGCGGGGCGGGTATTGAGCACCGAGTTTGTCAATGCCGGAAAGGCCTACCAAGCGTTGTGGTTTGAATCCTCCCCATCCGCCCCAAACGGCAAGAGTTCGGCCAAGGGTGCTTATTACAACTTGCGTGGCGAGAGTTTGCGCCGTGCGTTTTTGGCCTCGCCGGTGGCTTTTTCGCGGATCACTAGCGGTTTTGCCATGCGTTTCCATCCGATTTTGCAAACCTGGCGTGCGCATTTGGGCGTGGATTACGGCGCAGTGACCGGCACACCGGTACGCACCGTGGCTGATGGCGTGGTGGAATTTGCCGGCGTGCAGAATGGCTACGGCAATGTCGTGATGGTCAAACACGGTGGCAATACGACGACTTTGTATGCCCACCTGAGCCGCGTTAACGTGCGCAGCGGCCAGCATATCCAGCAAGGTGAGAACGTCGGATTGGTCGGTGCCACAGGTTGGGCTACGGGACCGCATCTGCACTTTGAATTCCGCGTCAATGGCCAACACAAAGACCCCATGACCATTGCCCGCCAGGCCGAAGCCGCGCCTGTCACCGCCGCATTGCGGCCTGCCTTTGATCGCGTGGCCGATCTGGCACGCCAACAGTTGGCCGCCGCTGCCCAAGTACACGTCGGTAACGTGCAATAGGGCGCGTGGCCAAAGCGCAATGCCTGGCCTTTACATAGGACTGATGTCAGGCACCTCGCTCGATGGCGTGGATGGCGTTTTGGCAGCTCTGGAAGAAGCCGGTCATGCAGCTGCCCGTTACCGGGTTGTAGCTTCAGCCCACCTTCCAATGCCCCTCGCGTTGCGGCAGGCGTTTCTCGCGCTAAATAGCGCCGGACCGGATGAACTTCACAGGGCGTCACTCGCGGCCAATGCTTTGACCGGCATTTATGCGGATGTGGTCGCTCAATTGCTTACCCGGGCCGGCTTACCCGCGGGGCAGATTCGGGCGATCGGTGCGCATGGGCAGACCGTGCGCCACCAACCGCAGGCCTATGACGGTATCGGCTATACCTTGCAGCTCAACCAAGCCGCATTGCTCGCGGAGCGCACCAGCATCACGGTTGTGGCCGACTTTCGCAGCCGGGACTTGGCGGCCGGTGGCCAAGGTGCGCCTCTGGTACCGCCATTTCATTTGGCGGCCTTCGGGGATGGGCAAGAGTCCAGAGCGGTGCTCAATATCGGTGGGATTTCGAATATCACCTTGTTACCGGCGGGGTGCGCGACGGCCGGTGGCGCAGGTTTGCTGGGCTTTGACTGCGGGCCTGGCAATGCCCTAATGGACGCTTGGTGCGAACGCCATACGGGTGCCGCCTACGACAATCACGGCCAGTGGGCGGCGCAAGGGCAGATCCATGCAGGTTTGCTCTCCGCGATGCAGCAAGAGCCATTTTTTGGGCAAGCGCCACCGAAAAGCACGGGCCGCGATTTGTTTCATGAGGGCTGGTTGGCCCATCATTTGTCCACTTTGGGCGCTTGCGCCCCCGTGGATGTGCAAGCTACTTTGGCAGAGCTGACGGCCTGGGCCTGTGCGCAAGCCCTTTCCGATTTGCGCGGCCAATACCGGCGTTTGGTGGTGTGTGGGGGGGGCGCGCGCAATGCGTTTTTGATGCAACGTCTGGCCGCTTTGTTGCCTGGCGTGGCAGTCAGCACGACCCAGGATTGGGGCATAGCGCCGTCCGATGTGGAGGCGCTGGCTTTTGCTTGGCTGGCGCAACAAGCGTTGCGGGGTTCGCCGGCAAGTGTTCCGGCTGTCACCGGTGCGCGGGGTACGCGGATTTTGGGGGCTATTTACCGCGCCTGAGCGGGCGCAGCATTCTCAGCCATGGCCTGGTTGATTAGGCGGAGAAAGAAGATCCGCAACCGCAGGTGGTCGTCGCGTTGGGATTTTTGATTACGAACTGTGCGCCTTGCAAGTCTTCTTTATAGTCAATTTCTGCGCCTACCAAGTATTGGTAGCTCATGGCGTCAATCAAAAGTGACACGCCATTTTTAGTCATGGTCGTGTCGTCTTCGTTGGTGATTTCGTCAAAGGTGAAGCCGTACTGAAAGCCGGAACAACCACCGCCTTGCACAAACACCCGCAATTTCAGATCAGGGTTGCCTTCTTCGGCGATCAAATCAGCTACTTTGGCCGCTGCGCTGTCGGTAAACAGAATGGGCGCGGGCATTTCGGTCGGGAGTGATTGGGCAACTGCGTTCATGGGGATTTCCAGAAAAATGGCTTACGCTTAAATAGTACAGTATTTCAGTCGGAAATCAAATCACAACGGATTTGACTCGGTTGGCAGTGGGGCTTTTTCGTCGGTGGACATGATCGGCGTTAGGCGCCCGGCAATCAGGGCTCCTTGGTGCATTTCCAAAGCGCCGTAGGCCACATCACCCTCAATCCTAGCGTTGGGCTGCAGCTCCAGCATCAGCCGGGCGCTTACCGCGCCTTTGACCGAGCCGTTAATGATGATGTGGTCTGCCGTAATATTGCCTTTGACTGCGGCGGACTCCGCCACCACCAGGATGCTGGGCTGGTGGTCGATAGCGGCAATGTTGCCGGTGATATCGCACTCAATGCGGATGCCATCGGTGAAAAAAATGTCTCCCACCACCCTTGCGCCTTGGGCCACGAGGCTTTTTAAAGGGGGCTGCTTTTTCTTGTTAAACATGACACTCCTTTGCGAGTTGCTAGCCTGACGACTATCCCTACAGCTTGATACTCTGACTGGCTTTGACCAGGGAGCCATCGATTACTTTGGCCGTTAGACCCTTCACCATCACTTGTGCCGGGATATCCAAAGTGCCCTCGAGTCTCCCGTACTGTGTAATCTTCAGGGGCGTGGCGCTTGCCGACCCGCTCCAAGGTTTGCCATTGGCAATACCGGTCAGCATGATTTCCAACTTGCCCACCAACTCTGGGGCGTTTTTCTTGCTCTGAATTACGAGCACTTGCCAGTGGATTTTGCCATTGTCAAAAGTCTCTGCCTGCAGCCCGCGAATAGCCACAGCATCGGTAGCGTCGGTGGGAATCAATTTCTCGAAAAAGCCTAGGTCATCGCGCAAGCGCCGGTTTTCCGCCTCAAGTTGCTTGACCTGCGCGTTGACCTGTTCGCTGGAGGCTTTTTCAGCTGCGACCAGTGTGCCTGCGGTATTGGCAATAGACTGTGCCTGATCCCGCTGCTCCCGTGCGGCCTCCACCTCCGCTTTCATGGCCTCGATCTGGGCGCGCAGTTGTTGCATTTCCGCCTGGCCGCCGTTTTCTAAGCCGGCAATGTCTCGGCCAAATTCGAAGGCCCACAGCGCGATCGCGGCGCAAAACCCCAGCATGATGGCCGCCACCGCCCAGCGCAGCGGCCAGGGCATGGCACTGCGTACCGCCATGCGCGGAGCGCTGATGGTGAGTCTGCGGCGTAGTAATCTGAATCGCACTTTATAGACCTCCCACAAACACAAAGACCGCCCATGGGCGGCCCTTGTGGCAAACCCTAATAAAAGGATTAACGCTTGGAGAACTGCTTGCGACGGCGTGCACCGTGGAAGCCGACTTTTTTGCGTTCCACTTCGCGAGCATCACGCGTCACGAAACCGGCTTGGCTGAGCATAGGCTTAAGACTCGCATCGTAATCGATCAGTGCGCGGGTAATGCCGTGGCGAGTTGCACCGGCCTGGCCCGATTCTCCACCACCAGCCACATTGACCATGATGTCGAAGGTTTCGGCATGGTTTGTTAGCAGCAAAGGCTGCTTGCAAATCATGATCGAGGTTGCGCGACCGAAGAAGTTGTCAATAGGCTTGTCGTTGACCACTATTTGGCCCGAACCCTTTTTCAGGAAAACGCGAGCGACGCTGGATTTGCGGCGGCCGGTTCCATTGTTCCAATCACCGATCATTTTGCGACTCCTGGAATATCAAGCACTTTGGGCTGTTGTGCGGTATGGGGGTGCTCGGCGCCGCCGTACACCTTGAGTTTTTTGATCATCGCGTAGCCCAATGGGCCCTTGGGTAGCATGCCCTTGACGGCTTTTTCCAAAGCGCGGCCAGGGTGCTTGGCTTGCATATCGCGGAAATTGGTGGCTGTTATGCCGCCGGGGTATCCCGAGTGGCGGTAGTACACCTTGTCCAAAGATTTGGCACCGGTAACACGCAGCTGGGCTGCGTTAATGACGACAATGTAGTCGCCGGTATCGACGTGAGGCGTGTAAATGGCCTTGTGTTTGCCGCGCAAACGGAGAGCAACTTCGCTGGCTACTCGTCCGAGGACCTTGTCGGTCGCGTCAAGCACAAACCACTCGTGCACGACCTCAGCGGGTTTTGCGCTGAAAGTTGACATGAGTTTTCTCTTTAAAAAGAAGGTTTGCAGGGCTCTTTTCCACGGTCGGCGCTCCACTGTCGGGAGCCTCTTAGGTGGTGTTTCAAGCTTCGCCGCGGAACCACTCAAGCGCTGCGAAGCCTTCTATTATATCCCGAGCGAAGCGTTTTCTCGGATTCATACCGGCCTGCGGGTCTGACCGAGGCGACATTTTGGGTCGGAAACCACCTTGCCCGTAGCGCAGATTTGCGGGATTGCGGTTTGCTGAGCCTAGCCCAGCTTTTTTACCATCGATGGCGCGACGCAGACCGACAGCGGCTTACTCATCATCTCGATCAGGATCATCACCCGCTTATCGCCCTGGGTGATCTGGAAAATGCCTTCCAAGCCGTTGAAGGCACCGTCCGTGATACGGACTGCCTCGCCTGGTTCGAATAGACGCGTTGGCTGGGCTTTGTGCATTAATTCACCTACTTGCAACTGCAATACCAGGGCGTCGTCAACTTTGGCGGGCTCCGCGCCGAAACTAACCAACCGGCTCACACCCGTGGTGTAACGAATCGCCCCCCAGCCTTTGGCCGACACATCGGTGCCCAATCGGATAAACAAATAGCGCGGGAAAAGCGGCTCATCGACCAAGCTGATCGCACCGCGGCGCAATCGCTCGGCCGGAAGCGTTGGAAGGTAGCATTCGTAACCTTGACGATCCAGGTTCTCCAAGGCCAAACGCTCTTGTCGAGGCTTGCTGTGAACGAGGTACCAGTGCATGGCGCGCTCCAAAAAATGTAATTGGTACAAAGTATATAAACTTTGGCAAATATTTTTTAGCCCTGTGCGCCAGAAAACGCCCGAAACGCTGGCTGGAAGTGGGGAAAGCCCGGAGTCGTGACGCCGTGATTGGCCCGAAGCGCGAAACAAATTTGGTGGCCTGGGGCGGAATCGAACCACCGACACAAGGATTTTCAATCCTCTGCTCTACCGACTGAGCTACCGGGCCGAGGAGCGGGATTGTAGCGCCAAAAATAGGCGCGGTGTACCAGGGTGCCTATCGCAGGGCGTGGTGCGCCTTGGTCCCGCCGTCAGGAATCGAACCTGAATTTCACGCTTAGGAGGCATGCGCACTATCCATTGTGCTACGGCGAGGGGTGCAGCATTTTAGGAGCGCACCTGCTGCGCTGGCGGCGGGTGCAAAAGCCTATTTCGTTAGCATGCGCATCGCATCTTCCAGCCCTTTGAGGGTGAGCGGGTACATGCGCTGCTGCACGAGCTGCTGGATAACGCTGATGCTTTGGCGGTATTGCCAGACGCCTTGGGGTTCGGGGTTGATCCAGGCGAATTTGGGGAAGGCGCTGGTCAGGCGTTGCAGCCATTCGGCGCCAGCTTCCTCGTTGTTGTATTCCACGCTGCCGCCGGGCTGCAATATTTCGTAGGGGCTCATGGTGGCGTCGCCTACGAAGATGAGTTTGTAGTCTTTGTTGTACTTGCGGATGATGTCCCAGGTGGCAAACTTTTCGGCAAAGCGGCGCCGGTTGTTTTTCCACATGAAGTCATAGACGCAGTTGTGGAAGTAATAAAACTCCAAATGTTTGAACTCGGTTTTGGTGGCGCTAAATAGTTCTTCGACGCGGGCGATATGGTCGTCCATGGTGCCGCCTACGTCCATTAAGAGCAGCACTTTGACGTTGTTGTGCCGTTCCGGGCGCATCTTGATGTCCAGGTAGCCGGCGTTGGCCGCCGTCTTGCTAATGGTTTCGTCCAGGTCCAGCTCGTCCTCATGGCCTTCGCGCGCAAATTTGCGCAGGCGGCGTAGCGCGACTTTGATGTTGCGGGTGCCCAGCTCTGTCGTATCGTCATAGTCTTTGTAGGCGCGTTGGTCCCAGACCTTCACCGCGCTGCGGTTGCGCCCTTTGTCTTGGCCGATGCGTATGCCCTGCGGGTTCTGCCCATAGGCGCCAAAAGGCGAGGTGCCGCCGGTACCTATCCATTTGCTGCCGCCTTCGTGGCGTTCTTTTTGTTCTTCAAAGCGCTTGCGCAGCGTCTCCATCAGCTCGTCCCAGCCCATTTTTTCGATTTTGGCTAGTTCCTCGGGGCTGAGTTGCAACTCCAGGTTTTTGCGCAGCCACTCCAGCGGAATTTCCTTGGTGAAGTCCGCAATTTGCTCCACGCCTTTGAAGTAGGCCGCAAAGGCGCGGTCAAATTTGTCGTAGTGCTTTTCGTCTTTGACCAACGTCGTGCGGCTAAGGAAATAAAAGTCGTCAATTGCGTAGCCTGCCGACTCTTCGCCGCTGGCAGCTTCGGGCACATTGGGGCCGACCACGCCTTTTTGCAGCGCTTCCATCAGCGTCAGGTATTCCTTGACCGATACCGGCAGCTTGGCCGAACGCAGGGTGTAAAAAAAGTCGATCAGCATGGGCTACCTCATCGGGGCTTGTGCAGCAAATAGAGCAGTTGCGCCTTCACTTCCGGCCATTCGCCCGCGCGCAGGCTGTACATCACGGTATCGCGAATGGTGCCGTCGCGGCGCAGCGCATGGCCGCGGATGACGCCGTCTTTGCGCGCGCCCAGGCGTTCGATGGCCGCTTGGGACGCAAAGTTGAAATTGTCAGTACGCCAGCCCACCACATGGCAGCCCAGGGTTTCAAAAGCATGGGTCATTAGCAGTAGTTTGCAGGCCGTATTCACATGGCTGCGCTGCACGCTTTTGGCGTACCAGGTGTAGCCAATTTCCACGCGTTTGACCGCGGGCAGTATGTCGTGGTAGCTGCTGCAGCCGATGACCTTGCCGCCGGCTTGGTCCAGCACGGCAAAGGCAAAGCGGTTGCCCGCTGCGCGCATGGCCAGTGCGTCCTCGATGTATTGGCGGGTGTTTTCGGGCTCAGGCACCGAGGTGACGCGCAAATTCCACAGTTCGCCATCGGCGGCGGCGGCGCGCAGACTGGCCTCGTGCGCCAGTGCCAACGGCGTCAGCGCCACGCCATAGCCGGCCAGTTCCACGGGTTCCACAAACGCCACGGTGTAGGTCCTTATTCGTCTTTGTCCTGGCGGCCTTGCTGCCAGCGGCGCGCCCATTGCAAGCCTAACCCGCCGCCTAAGCCCACCAGCACAATCCCGCCCATGCTGGAGTTGTCATAGCCTGGCGCAAACACATCCATTCCGATGAGCTTGCCTAGCCAATAGGCGATCAGGCAGCCTCCGACAAAGCCCAGGGCGTCGGAAATACCCACGGCCAGAAAATTGAGGCGCGGTCTTTTGGCCATCTCAGCGGTTGTTACGCTGCATAAACATCAGCTTTTCAAACAAGGTGACGTCCTGCTCGTTTTTCAGCAAAGCGCCCACCAGCGGCGGCACAGCCATTTTGTCGTCCTTGGCTTGCAGGGCCGAGAGCGGAATGTCCTCTGCCAAGAGCAACTTGAGCCAGTCCAGCAATTCGCTGGTGGAGGGTTTTTTCTTGAGGCCCGGCAAATTGCGCACCTCGTAAAACGTCTTCATCGCGGCGCTGAGCAGCTCTTTTTTCAGGCCGGGGAAGTGCACGTCCACAATGCTTTGCATGGTCGCCGGGTCCGGGAACTTGATGTAGTGGAAAAAGCAGCGGCGCAAAAACGCGTCCGGCAGCTCTTTTTCATTATTAGAGGTAATAAAGACCAGCGGGCGGTGCTTGGCGCGAATCAGTTCGCGCGTTTCGTAGCAGTAAAACTCCATCCGGTCGATCTCGCGCAGCAAGTCATTGGGGAACTCAATATCCGCTTTGTCGATCTCGTCAATCAGCAAGGCTACGGGGCTGTCCGAGGTGAAGGCCTGCCACAGCACGCCTTTGACGATGTAGTTATGGATATTTTTGACCCGCTCGCCGCCGTCGATGTCCGAGAGCTGCGAGTCGCGCAGGCGGCTTACTGCGTCGTATTCATACAGGCCTTGCTGCGCTTTGGTGGTCGATTTAATGTGCCATTGCAAGAGCGGCAGGTTCAGCGCGGTGGCTACTTCCTCGGCCAGCATAGTCTTGCCGGTGCCGGGCTCGCCCTTGACCAGCAGCGGGCGCTGCAAGGTGGAAGCCGCGTTGACCGAGAGCATCAAGTCCTGGGTGGCGACGTAATTTTTAGAGCCGGTAAATTTCATAGCGCATCAAAAAGTGGGGGCAAAAGTAGTCAAAGTGCCCGGCCAAACTAGCACTTACGCGAAAGATGCCCTGAACTTCAGGGCTGGTCGGCCTCGCGAGGGCGGTAGGACGGGAGTGGGGTCGATATAATTGTGTGTTCGATTTATACCAATATTCATCCGATTGTCCGCGCAAAATGAACCTATTGCTCCGCTCCCTCACCGCTCTTGTTGTCGCTTCAGTGACCCTCAGTTGCGCTTTCGCGCAAGAGATCAAGGGTGACGCCAAAGCCGGTGAAAAGAAGAACGCTATGTGCCTGGGCTGCCACTCCATCGTGGGCTACCAGGCCAGCTTCCCGGAAGTACATAAGGTTCCCATGATCGCCGGCCAGGGTGAGAAATACATTATTTCAGCCCTCAATGCCTACAAAAAGGGTGAGCGCAAGCACCCCACCATGCGCGGTATCGCGGTTACCCTCAAGGACCAGGACATGGCAGACTTGGCGGCCTATTTCAGTGGCCTAGGCGTGGACCCCAATGCCAAGCCCTTGGAAAAAGTGGGTGGCGGCACATCGGCTGGCGAAGCCTTGGTGGCGAAAGGCGCCTGTGCTTCCTGCCACGGCGAAAACCTGAGCAAACCCATTGATCCGAGCTACCCCATGATCGCCGGTCAGCACAGCGACTACCTGTTCGTGGCGCTCAAATCGTACAAAGCCGAAGGTAATGCCCAGGTTGGGCGTGGCAACGCTATCATGGGCGGCGTCGCCAAGCAATTCTCTAACGCCGAGCTCAAAGAATTGGCCAATTACGTGGGAAGTTTGCCTGGCGCGCTCAAAACCGTGCCCCAGAGCCGCTTCCGTTAAGCCCCGACGTTATTTACAAAAAACCGCCTTCGGGCGGTTTTTTTGTGGGGCCAAGGTGAAGTGCCCGGGCGGATCAAACGCGTAAGCCTCTGGGCAAGCTGATCAGTCGCGCGTGGCGTGGCGATGGACGCAGTCGATATAAGCCTGACCGTCAGGCGGGCGCCCGGCGCGCTGGCTTTCCCACAACATCGTGCCCAGGCAATCCATGGCCTCGTGGTGCGCCAGATGCAAGGACTTGCGCTGGTGGGTCAGCAGTTCCACCGCCTGGCGAATGCCGCGCGGCTGGTCAATACTGCATTGCTCGCTGATGGACAAATGCATGGACAGGTGCAAAAACGGATTAATTTGCCCGCTGTCTACGGGGTACACGCGCGTGATGGCCGAGTCATGGTCTTGCAAATCGGCGTGGTATTCGGGATGCTGGTCGATCCATTGGCCAGCCAAAGTTTCGATGGCGTCCATGGGCTGCGCATCACGCGCCTTGGCGTACACCGAACAAAAAAAGCGGCGCACATCCTCTTGAGAAGGGTTGAACATCGGGCAAGGTTACCATGGGCGTTTTCGCCCGCTCAGGGCCATTGCACCCCGCATGTTCGACGCCTGGCCCCTGATTACCGATCCGTTTTTTTACGCTGTAGCTATACCTGCAGTGTTGCTGTTGGGCGTGAGCAAAAGCGGGTTTGGCGCCGGCTTTGGTTCCTTGGCGGTGCCCATGATGGCCTTGTCGGTCACTGTGGCCGAGGCGGCGGCGATATTGATGCCGCTGCTTTTGGTGATGGACGTGCTGGGTAGCGCCGCTTTTCGTAAAGACTTTGACCCGGTACTGCTGCGTCGCATCCTGCCGTTTGGCGTGCTAGGCATCGTGCTCGGGGCCTTGTTGTTCAAGTTGGTACCGCAGCCTGTGGTGTCGGCAGTGGTCGGCAGCCTCACCTTGGTGTTTCTGGCCCAGCGTCTGTTCTGGAAAGCCTCCACCTTGGCTACGCCGCCCGTCTGGCTGGGACGGGTCTTGTCCGCCACGTCGGGCTTTACCAGCTTTGTGGCCCATGCTGGTGGACCGCCCATCAATGCCTATTTCATTGGCTTGCGGTTGAGCCCGGTGTCTTTTGCCGCCACCATGTCGTTTTTCTTTTTTGTACTGAATTTGTGCAAATGGATTCCCTACGCCTACTTGGGCCTGCTCGATCTGCGCAATATGGCGACCGCAGTGGTCTTGCTGCCGCTGGCGCCTGTAGGCGTATGGACAGGCGTGCGGCTGGCCCGCCATGTCAGCCAAGTCTTGTTTTATCGCTTGGTGTATGCCGGGATGCTGCTCACGGGCGTCAAGCTGGTGTGGGATGGTTTTGCCTGATTTGCGCAGCGCCCAAATCGCCGCAGTGCTAAATTCCAGTTCCGAGCCGGTATAGGCTCTCCACAAGGACCGCCGCGTCCGGGCACGCTTATTCACTGCAAAGAGGGAAGACCGTATGACACGTATTGCCATTGCCAACCCTAAAGGCGGGGTCGGAAAGTCCACTTTGTCCACCCATGTCGCGGGTTACCTGGCCGCGCGGGGCTATAGCGTCATGCTGGGCGATGCCGATGTGCAGCACTCGGCGCGCCTGTGGCTGTCGCTGCGGCCGCCTACCGCCAAGCCCATCAGCTACTGGGAACTGGACCCGCAAGAATTTAGCAAGCCGCCTAAAGGGGCGGACCACTATGTACTGGACACGCCGGCGGCGCTGGCAGGCAAACAGCTTAAAGACGTGCTCAAGTGGGCGGACAAAGTGCTGGTGCCCTTGCAGGCGAGCATTTTTGATATTTACGCCACCCGCAGCTTTTTGGATGAGTTAGCCGCCAGCCGCCATGCCGAAAATGTGGAAGTGGGCATTGTGGCCATGCGGGTGGACGAGCGCACCTTGTCGTCCGACCAGTTGTCGGCCTTTGTACAGTCACTAGGCTTTCCCCGGGTGGGGACGCTGCGCGATACCCAGAACTATGTGCATGTGGCGGCCAACGGGTTGACCGTGTTTGATGTGCAGACCAGCCGCATGGAGCAAGACCGCGAGCAATGGAAATCTATTGGCAAATGGCTGGAACGCGCTTCGTCCTGAAGAACTATGTTGAAAAAGCTTATCCATGAGAAATTTTGAAAATTTGCAGCAACTGGCTGCGCTGGTCGGACAGGCTGTGGCCACCAGCGATTGGTTGACCGTGACCCAGGAGCAGATCCACCAGTTCGCGCAGGCGACGGGTGACCACCAGTGGATCCATGTGGACCCGGTGCGCGCCCAAAACGGGCCTTTTGGTGCGCCCATAGCCCATGGTTTTCTCACGCTATCGTTGCTGCCGCAGTTTTTCGATTCGGCAATGCATATCGACCAAGTCCGCATGGGCGTGAACTATGGCCTGAACCGGGTACGTTTTGTTGGCCCGGTGCCGGTGGGTAGTCGTTTGCGAGCGCATATCAAACTGCTGGCGGCTGATGCCATCGACCCAGGCGGTTACCAATTTACCTGGGAAGTCACCACGCAGCGCGAGGGCGCAGCCAAGCCGGTATGTGTGGCCGAATCGATTTCCCGGCTTTACGGCTGAGCGCCGCTAAATCCGAGCTGACGCCAGGCCTCAAACACCGTCACCGCCACGGCGTTAGACAAGTTCAGGCTGCGCTGGCCTGCTTGCATGGGCAACTTCAGACATTGCTCGGGAGCGAAGCTGGCGCGCACGTCCTGTGGCAGCCCGGCGGTTTCTGAGCCGAAAACTAGCCAATCGCCAGCCGCAAATCGTGCTGCGTAAGGACTTCGCGTGCCGCGCGTGGTCAGGGCAAACCTGCGCTCTTGTGGCGGGCAGGCGCTAGCGATAAAGGCCTGCCAGCTGGCGTGTTTTTGGACGCGGGTGTATTCGTGGTAGTCCAATCCGGCGCGGCGCATGTGCTTGTCGTCCATAGAAAAACCCAGCGGCTCGATCAGGTGCAGGCTGCACCCAGTGTTGGCGGCCAGGCGGATCACATTGCCCGTGTTGGGGGGGATTTCCGGATGGACCAAGACAATGTGCAACATGGTGACATTGTCGCGCGCCGTCCAAGTCTGCTGCGCTGCCCGATTGCCGGGCGCGCTCGGCGATGCAAAAGAGTGGCAGGGCAACCCGAGGGTGACCGCGTGTCGGTTTGCGGGGTGAGCGCGCTCAGTTGCAAGCCCTTTGCCCTGCGATCCCGCTTCTTTACCCTGTGCTCTCGGTGCGGGCAAATACTAGGGCGGTGATCTGCTGTACTCCAGCCTGGCGCAAGGGCACAGCGGCGGCCTGCAACGAGGCGCCGCTGGTCATCACGTCGTCCACCAACAAGACGTTTTTCCCTTCAAAGTCGCGTTGTCGCAGCGGGTCGATGGCAAAGGCTTTGGCCACATTGGACAATCTTTCCCTGCGTGCCAGGCTGCTTTGCGCCGGTGTGTCACGAATCCGCAAAAGCCACTGCGCACGCGCCTTGGCCGGCGACAGTGCTTGGGCGAGCAACCAGGCTTGATTAAATCCCCGGCTTTGCAGGCGCTGGGCGGCGAGCGGCATGGGCAATACCCAGTGGGCAGCGTCGAGTGCCGGTTCCACCCAGGGGGCACTGCGCATGAGCACCGCCATGCTGCGCGCCCAGGCCGGTTGAGCGCGAAATTTAAAGTCCTGCACCAGGCCATCCCAGGGGTAGCCGTAGCTCACGGCGGTCAAGGCGGCATCGAGCGGACTGCTTTGCGCCTGGCAGTCGGGGCAAGGACGAGCATCGTCAACGACCGCCCGCGCGCAGCGCATGCAACGGGTCTTGGGCTGCCCAAACAGGGCGATGCACTCCTCGCACAGGGATGTGCCAGGCCAGGCGTGGCAGACCGCACAGCGACTGGGCAGGCGCGCCGCCAGCCCTTGAATCAGCGCCTTAAACATGCTGCCAATATACTGGTGCGGCGGGGTTTTACCAACGGCCATTTTCATTTCGCCAAGGCGCAGATTCCACGGTTTTCTGGCGCCAAGGGCTCCCGCCGCTACGTTTTTCCATGCCAAACCATGCCCCACCCACCATTGACCCCCAGGCCGCCAGACGCTGGGAAGCCCTGCCATTAGCCGCTGCATCCGGGCCTGGGGAAAAGCTGGCCTCGCCCTGGTTGCATGAAGAGGTGGCCAGACGCATGGAAAGCCGCTTGCAGTGGATCCTCAAGCAGCCTCAAAGCTGGCTGGATTGGCAGCCTATACGTGGCGGCATCGAGGCGCATGCGCTGCTCTGCAAACGCTATCCTCAAGCCCTGCGGTTTGTGCAGCAGAACCCCCCTCAGGCCCGTGCAATGGCCCAAGCCGCACTGCGTCCGCCTTGGTGGTCGCCAAAGCGGTGGAAAAATCCCACGCGCTTTGGCGCACCCGCGCAGCCGGTGGACTTGCTGTGGGCGAACATGGCTTTGCACATGAGCCCGAACCCGCAGGCTTTGATTGCACATTGGTATAGCCTGGTGCAAACCGACGGTTTTTTGATGTTCTCCTGCCTCGGCCCAGATACCTTGGGTGAAATGCGGGATTTGTTTGCCCGCCAGGGCTGGCCCGCGCCCGCCCATGAATTTACCGACATGCACGATTGGGGCGACATGCTGGTGCAGGCGGGCTTTGCCGAACCGGTGATGGACATGGAGCACATCAGCCTGTCGTTTTCTTCGCCCGAGACCCTGTTGGCCGAACTGCGTGGCCTGGGCCGTAATTTGCACCCCGGGCGTTTTGCCGCGCTGCGCGGTCGCGCCTGGCGTGCTGATTTACACCAAGCCATCGCCGTCGGACTGTCAGATTCTGGTCAGAACGGACGTCTGCGGCTAGGCTTTGAAATTATTTACGGTCACGCCTTCAAACCCGCCCCGCGCATGGCGATGCAGGCCCGAACCCAGATTTCGTTAGAGCAGATGCGGGCTAGCTTACGCGCCCCGAAACCAGGGTGAAGCGGACGCAGCCCGCAAATGCCCTTTGGGTCGTACTTGTTTGGCGCCCGTCAAGCCCTGCACCACAGAGGCATGGGCTACAATTGACTGGATTAATTAACCCGTTTTTCTATGCTTTTGCGGCCTTGCTGTTGGGGCCGCGCCACAATTTTCAGACCGCGTGAACTCTATTCAACCCATGGATGCCGATGCGCAAAACCCCCGTTTTGAATGGGTTTTGCGGCGACATGCACCGCTAACACCGGCCCAGATGTTGGTTTTTTTCGCGTCCTTAAGTCTGGTTTCCTTGTGCATCGGTTTGGTTTTTTGGCTCCAAGGTGCGCTGTTGGTGTTGCCCTTTGCGGCGCTGGAGACCTTGGCCGTAGGGATTTGTTTTTTGATTTTTTCTCGGCATGTGCTTGACCAAGAGCGCATCGTGGTGGACGGGTCGCAGGTGGTGGTGGAGCACGAGGCGGCTGGCGTTCGTGAGCGGGCCCAGTTTCAGCGGCAATGGGTCAGGATCGAGCCCCTGGGTGGCGCGCATTCGCTGATCGCAGTGTCAGCGCAGGGAAAGTCTATGCGGGTGGGGCGCTACGTGCGTCCCGAACGGCGTGAGGCCTTGGCCAATGAGTTGCGCCGGGCGGTGCGGATGGTCTGACATAGTGCGCAAGGCCGGGAACTAGTAATTTTGCAAACTTTGAGGCATTGAAAGTGAAAACGATGAAGAGCATTTGGAATAAATTGGCTTCACTGTTGGCGACAGCAGGCGTATGGCTGGGCACCGGCACTTTGAGTCTGGCGGCAGCGGTCAATGACTTGCCTGGTGGGCCCGCGGTGCGTCAACTGAACCTGCCTCCGGCGGTCACGGCCATCGCGCGTGAGCAGCAGTGGCTGCACTGGTTCATGCTAATCATTTGTACCGTGATTTTTGTGGGTGTCTTCAGTGTGATGTTTTATTCCATTTGGAAGCATCGCAAATCATTGGGCCACAAACCGGCCACTTTCCATGAATCCGTGACGGTTGAAATCATTTGGACCGTTATCCCCTTCATCATTGTGATTTTGATGGCTTTGCCAGCCACCAAGGTAGTGGTTGCGCTCAAGGACACCAGCAATGCCGATGTCACCATCAAGGCCACTGGTATGCAGTGGAAATGGGGTTACGCCTACATCAAAGGCGAAGGAGAAGGCATTGATTTTGTCTCCACCTTGGATGGCGAGCAGCGTGAAATGTCCAATAACGGCGGCCCTAAGAAGGGCGAAGTCGTGGATGACTATTTGTTCAAAGTAGACAACCCGCTCGTCGTACCTGTGGACAAGAAAATTCGCATCATCACCACCGCCAATGACGTTATCCACGCCTTTGCGGTTCCGGCGTTTGGTATCAAGCAAGATGCGATTCCCGGTTTTGTGCGCGACACCTGGTTCCGCGCTGAAAAAATCGGCGATTACCACGGCCAATGCCAAGAGCTTTGCGGCAAAGAACATGCTTACATGCCGATCCACGTGAAAGTGGTCTCAGCCGAGGACTACAGCAAATGGGTCGAAGGTGAGAAGAAAAAAATGGCTGCCTTGGCCGATGACCCCTCCAAAGTCTGGACGCTGGCTGAAATCACCCAACGCGGTGAAAAAGTTTATGCCCAAAATTGCGTAGCCTGCCATCAGACGAACGGTAAAGGCGGCGGAGCGATCAAAGCTTTGGACGCAGCAGCAGTGGTGCTCGATGCGGACAAAACCAAGCAAATCAAGATTTTGTTGAATGGTCAAAACAATGGCGCCATGCCTTCGTGGAAGGCTTTGAGCGACACCGATATTGCAGCGGTCATCAGCTACACGAAAAACCACTGGTCGAACCAGACGGGTCAACTGGTGCAGCCCGCCGAGGTGGCTGCCCTGCGCAAGTAAGCGCAGAGTTGCCAAGCGATATCGATCTATCCATTGAAGTATTGAGAAGGAAACCCGTATGAGCGCAGTTTTAGACCACCACGATCACGCCCATGACGACCACCACGAGCACGCACCGACGGGGTGGAGGCGCTGGGTTTATGCGACCAACCACAAAGATATCGGCACGCTATACCTGCTGTTTAGTTTCACAATGTTTATCGTCGGCGGTATTTTGGCGCTACTGATCCGTGCGGAGCTGTTTCAGCCCGGATTGCAAATTGTCAACCCCGAGTTGTTCAATTCGCTGACCACGATGCACGGACTGATCATGGTGTTCGGCGCCATCATGCCGGGCTTTGTGGGCTTTGCCAATTGGATGATTCCGCTGCAAATCGGCGCCGCTGATATGGCGTTTGCGCGCATGAACAACTTTAGTTTCTGGTTGTTGATTCCGGCTGGTTTGATGCTGGTGAGCTCTTTCTTTATGCCAGGTGGTGCTCCCGCTGCGGGGTGGACGCTGTATGCGCCGCTGACCTTGCAGCAAGGCCCGAGCATGGACGCCGGTATTTTTGCGATGCACATCCTGGGCGCGTCCTCCATCATGGGTTCCATCAATATCATCGTCACGATCTTGAACATGCGCGCGCCCGGCATGACCCTGATGAAGATGCCGATGTTTGTTTGGACCTGGCTGATTACCGCCTACTTGCTGATTGCGGTGATGCCGGTGCTCGCTGGGGCCATCACGATGACGCTGACCGACCGGCATTTCGGCACGACTTTCTTTAACCCCGCTGGCGGCGGCGACCCAGTGCTGTACCAGCACATCTTCTGGTTCTTCGGCCACCCCGAGGTGTACATCATGATCTTGCCTGCTTTCGGCATCATCAGCCAGATCGTGCCCGCGTTTGCCCGCAAGCGTTTGTTTGGTTACACCTCCATGGTGTATGCCACCTCGTCCATCGCGATTCTTTCTTTTATTGTTTGGGCACACCACATGTTCACCACCGGCATGCCGGTGACCGGTCAGCTCTTCTTCATGTACGCGACCATGCTGATTGCCGTGCCTACCGCTGTGAAAGTGTTCAACTGGATTGCCACCATGTGGCAGGGTTCCATGACCTTTGAAACACCCATGCTGTTTGCCGTGGGCTTTATCTTTGTTTTCACCATGGGCGGCTTTACCGGTTTGATTTTGGCCATGGCCCCGATCGACATCCAACTGCAAGACACCTATTACGTGGTGGCCCACTTCCACTATGTGTTGGTGGCGGGTTCTTTGTATGCGATGTTTGCTGGTTACTATTACTGGGCGCCCAAGTGGACTGGCGTGATGTACAACGAAACCCGCGGCAAGATTCACTTCTGGTGGTCGCTGATTGCCTTTAACGTGACCTTCTTCCCCATGCATTTCTTGGGCTTGGCGGGCATGCCGCGTCGTTATGCCGATTACCCGATGCAGTTTGCTGACTTCAATGCGGTCGCCTCCGTAGGTGGTTTTGCGTTTGGTTTGGCGCAGGTGTATTTCTTCTTCTTCGTGGTGTTGCCCACAATGCTTGGTCACGGCGAAAAAGCACCCCAGCGCCCTTGGGAGGCTGCTGAAGGTCTGGAGTGGGAAGTCCCGTCTCCCGCACCGTTCCACACCTTTGAAACACCTCCCAAGCTCAACGAGGCGGCCAACAAAATTGTTGCCTAACACGTGGCTTATCGAGTGACTGTATGACACCTGAACAGAAAAAATCGAACCTGCGCATGGCCTTGAGCTTGGCCTCGGTGGCAGTGGTGTTTTTCATTGGTTTTATGGTCAAGATGGTTTTGTTAGGCCATTGAGGTGCGCATGAGTCTGCGGTACCAAAACTCCACCATGCTGGGAAAACTGGCGGTCGTGGTGCTGGCCATGTTCGGCTTTGGCTATGCATTGGTGCCCATTTACAACGCCATCTGCGAAATGACGGGTGTCAACATCTTGGCGCTGGCCGAGTTGGCAGTGCCGGGTGAAAAGGCTCAGCTTCCAGCTAATACCCAATTGGATGCCAGCCGGACGATCACGGTGGAGTTTGATGCCAATACCAGTGGTCCCTGGCATTTCAGACCCGCGCAAAGTTCTTTGCTGGTGCATCCCGGCGAAATAACGACGGTGATGTACGAGTTTCAAAATACGCAAAACCGCCGCATGGCGGCGCAAGCGATCCCCAGTTATGCGCCCCAGCAAGCGGCTGCGCACTTCAATAAGCTGGAATGCTTTTGCTTTAACCAGTACACATTGGATGCCGGCGAAAAAAAGTCCTGGCCTGTCGTTTTTGTGATCGATCCCAAGTTGTCCAAAGATGTAAAGACGATCACCTTGTCCTACACTTTCTTTGAGGTGGGCGGGAAGACGCCAGCAGCCCCCGTTGCGGCGGTACCTTCAAAGGTCTTTGGCTCATGAGCACGAAGCCTGCCCCTCCTGAAGTGGCACGTACCTCCCTGCTGCGTAGCATGAGGACAGTGGCCTGGTCGTTTATTGGCATCCGCAGCCACGCGGGACTGCAGGAGGATATGGTCAAAGTTAACCCGTTGCATGTATTGCTTGCGGGTGTGATGTTGGTCTTGGTTTTGGTGGTCAGCCTGATTGGCTTGGCAACTTGGGTGGTTGGTAAATAACGCGGCCTTGAGCGCTGCGTTATTGGATTCGTATTTGGAAAAATGGAGCTGAAATGAGTAGCACTGCACACGGCGCAAAACCGTATTATTTTGTTCCCCAGCCCTCGCGCCATCCGGTGATGGCATCGCTGGCCTTGTTCTTTGTGATTCTGGGCGCGGGCCAGTGGATCAACGGGTCTGGTTGGGGCCGCTACTGCCTGGCCTTTGGCATGTTGTTCCTGTTTTACGTGCTGTTTCAGTGGTTTGGCGAGGCCGTCAGCGAAAGCGAAACCGGGCAATACGGACGCAAGATCGATTTGTCCTTTCGCTGGAGCATGAGCTGGTTTATCTTCTCGGAAGTCATGTTCTTTGGTGCTTTCTTCAGTGCCCTTTGGTGGGCCCGCTCGCACTCGGTGCCTGCATTAGGCAGCCTGGACAATTCACTTTTATGGCCCGGCTTTAAAGCAGTGTGGCCTAGTCTGGCCGCGGGCGCGACAGCATCGCCTGCCGGCATCATTGAGCCCTTTACCACGATGGGGCCGTTCTGGTTGCCAACGATCAATACGGCTTTGCTGCTCAGCTCGGGCGTCACCCTCACCATCGCGCATCATGCGCTGATCGACGGCAATCGCAGCAAAACGATCAACTTTATGTGGCTGACAGTGATGCTTGGCATTACCTTCTTGGTTGTCCAGGGCTATGAATACCACCATGCTTACTCGGAGTACAACCTCAAGCTCAGCTCGGGCATTTATGGTTCTACCTTCTTCATGTTGACGGGCTTTCATGGTTTCCACGTGTTTGTGGGCATGTTGATGCTCTTGTTCATCACCCTGCGTTTACAAAAAGGCCATTTCAGCCCCGAACGTCACTTTGGTTTTGAAGGTGCGGCTTGGTATTGGCATTTTGTGGATGTGGTGTGGTTGGGGCTGTATATCTTGGTGTATTGGATGTAAGGCCTCACGGATCTAAAAAAGGCACCGCGAGGTGCCTTTTTGTTTGGTAGTACCAAATGTCGCTTTTAAGTGCCTGGCGGTATGCCGGTAGGTTGAATCCAACCCGCCTGCCAGGACAAAAGAATACATACAAAGAGCAAAATAGAAAAACCAACCCGCAAGGCTAAAGCCCGCGCCATGCGCCTAGATTTGGTCGGACCGCCACTTCCCCCGCGCAGCATGAAAAATAGGGCGGTGGCCAAACTGGCAATGACGGCTAAAAAGCCCAAGGCAACAAAATAACTCATATTCGGGATTATCTTTTGAATCGAGATCGTAAGTTCTACCGCCTGACGGCAGCGGCTGTTTTTTTCAGCCTGTTGGGGGTGGTGCTGGGTTTTTGGCAGCTCGATCGCGCAGCCCAGAAAGAGGCTTTGCAGGCGGCCATGCAGGCCCAAGCTGGCAAAGCGCCGCTAGACAATGCCTCCGTGATCGCCTTGGCCAGCCAAGACCGGATGCAAGCCAGTGGTGTGCTGTACCACCCGGTCCGGCTGCAGGGCCGATGGTTGCCAGAGCACACGGTGTACTTGGACAACCGCCAGATGGAAGCCAAAGTAGGCTTTTTTGTCCTCACGCCCCTGCGTTTGGAGCCGCAGGGGCAGGTGCTGATGGTGCAACGCGGTTGGGTGCCGCGCAACTTTGAGCACCGCGAGCAGCTTCCAGATGTGCAAACAGCTACTGGTGTAGTCACAGTCGAAGGCGATATTGCCCTTGCGCCTTCCAAGCTCTATGCGCCAGGCGCGCCGGGCGAGGGACCGATACGGCAAAATCTTGAATTGGATCAATACCGTCGTCAGACCGGGCTGCCACTGCAAGCTTTCACGGTGCGTGAGTCGGGTCCGCCCAGCCAGGGATTGCGCAGGCAATGGCCAGTGGTCAACTTCGGTATTGAAAAGCACTACGGCTACGCATTCCAGTGGTTTGCGCTGTCTACGCTGATTGCAGGTTTGTACCTGTGGTTTCAATTTTTTCGCCGCCCTGCGGCCACTTCCCGGGATATTGCAAACCATGGCCCCCAATGACAGCCCGCGCGATCAGCCACTGGGATTGACTGTGCACTCCATGCCCGTGCCGCAGGATACGGGTCCCGCCCTCAGCAGCCGCAGCGGACGCTGGAAGATGCTGCTGGTGCTACTTGTCTGTGCCGCGCCGGTGGTTGCTTCGTATGTCACCTATTACCTGGTTCGACCCCAGGCGCGCCAAAACTTCGGCACGCTGATTGATCCGCAGCGCCCTTTACCGGACATGCAAGGCCTTGACATGGCGGGTCAGCAAACCAATTTGCGCGCGCTCAAAGGCCAATGGCTCCTGATCAGCGTAGCCAGTGGTACCTGCGATGCGCAGTGCCAGCACCATCTGTATATGCAACGCCAGTTGCGCGAGGGTGTGGGCAAGGAAAAAGACCGCGTCGATTGGGTGTGGCTGGTCAGTGATGATGCTGCGATTGCCCCCAGCCTGCTGCCCGCGCTGGCCACCGCCACCGTGGTACGCGTGCCCAGTGCGCAATTGCAAACCTGGTTGCAGCCCGAGCCCGGTGCTGCCTTGCAAGACCACTTGTTTGTCGTCGACCCGCTGGGTAACTGGATGATGCGTTTCCCGGCCCGCATTGATGTCGATCAAGCCTCCAAAGTTAAGCGCGACATGGAGCGCCTGCTGCGCGCCTCCGCGTTTTGGGATACGCCTGGGCGCTAAGCCTTCATCAACTCCGCCATGGAAACCGCTCTCTGGAATCTTTCTCCCCTAGGCCAACTGGTGCTCATTGGCATGGTTGTCGCTGCGCTGCCCTTGGCATTGTTACTGTGGAGTGGTCGCCATCGCCAGGCCGGCGGTTGGCACTATGCCTTGACCATGACCACCTTGTTTCTGACCTTTGATTTGGTTTTGTTTGGCGCATTCACCCGATTGACCGACAGCGGCCTGGGTTGTCCGGATTGGCCCGGATGCTATGGCCATGCCAGCCCGGTCGGCGCGAAAAGTGCGATCGCGCTAGCACAGACGGTGAACCCCGAAGGCCCTGTCACGCATGGCAAGGCCTGGATCGAAATGCTGCACCGCTACCTGGCATCGGGCGTGGGCATGCTTATCGTGCTGATGGCGCTTAGTGCCTGGACCTATCAACGCAAGGCAGGTGCTTTGCAATCACGTGCGGCCATCCATCCCGCGTGGGCCAGCGCTACGTTGGTATGGGTGTGTGTACAGGGTGCTTTTGGCGCGCTGACAGTCACCATGAAATTGTTTCCCGCCATCGTCAGCCTGCATTTGTTGGGTGGATACGTTTTGCTGGGCCTGCTCACTTTGCAGGCTGCGCACCAGTGGCTGTTGCAGGGTGCTCGGCCGGTCCAGACCGTCGCGCCGCGTATGCGTGCTTTGCTGTGGCTTGCGCTGACTGCATTGCTGCTACAGGCCGCGCTGGGCGCCTGGGTCAGCACCAACTATGCGGTGCTGGCCTGCATGGAATTTCCCACCTGCCAAGGCAGCCATTTGCCTGCTATGGATTTCGTGCAGGGCTTTACGCTGTGGCGGCCTTTAGGCTTGCAGCCTGAGGGTCAGCCCATCACCTTTGCGGCACTTACGGCCATCCATATGGTGCACCGCTGGATGGCAGGTGTATTGGTCTTGGTTATCGCGCTGGTACTTTGGCAATTACGTGCCTACCCGGCGCTGCGCCGCCCGATGCAGCTATTGGGAATGCTGTTAGCCTTGCAACTGGCAACCGGCCTGAGCAACGTCGTGCTGGGCTGGCCGCTGCTGGCCGCCGTGTTGCATACTGGTGGGGCAGGCGCCATGCTGGCCTGCATCGTGTGGCTACTGACCGTCAGCCGTATGCCCGTGCACAGCCCAGTGGCTATGCCAACAACTTTGAGACAAGCAACGTGACCCCACCGGCCGGCCTTACCACTTTGCTACCCACCATGTCCGTGGTACGGCAGTTCAATGCCCTGACCAAGCCACGGGTGATTCAACTGATTGTGTTTTGCGCGCTGATCGGCATGGTGTTGGCCGTACCCGGCGTGCCCGATGGCGCGCAAGTGCGGCTGGCAGCGATTGCGTGTTTGGGTATCTGGTTGGTATCCGCGGCCGCTGCAGCGTTTAACTGCATCGTGGAGCAGCACATCGACGCCAAGATGAAGCGCACCTCTTGGCGACCGACGGCGCGCGGCGAGTTGAGCAACACCCAAACTCTGATTTTTTCGGCGCTCTTGTGCAGTGCCGGTTCGGCGATTTTGTATTTCTGGGTCAATCCGCTGACTATGTGGCTCACCTTTGCCACCTTCGTTGGCTACGCGGTGATTTACACCGTCATCCTCAAACCCATGACGCCGCAAAATATTGTGATCGGCGGCGCCTCGGGCGCCATGCCGCCAGTGTTGGGTTGGGCCGCGATGACGGGCGATGTCGGGCCCGAAGCGCTGATTTTGTTCTTGATTATTTTCTTGTGGACGCCGCCGCATTTTTGGGCCCTGGCTTTGTACCGGGTGGAGGACTACCGCAAGTCCGGTCTGCCCATGCTGCCCGTAACCCACGGTAGTGAGTTCACCCGGCTGCACATCCTGCTCTACACCTGGGTATTGTTTGCCGCCTGCCTGCTGCCCTTTATGTATGGCATGAGTTCTTGGCTGTATCTGGCCGCCGCCGTAGTGTTGAGCATTTGGTTTTGTGTTTATGCCTGGCGCCTGCTGCGCAACTACTCGGACACCCTGGCGCGCACCACCTTTCGCTTTTCGCTGATTCATCTCAGCGCCTTGTTCGCTGCCTTGCTGTTGGACCATTACCTCTTATGAAACGCCGCGCTTTAGTGGCCAAGGCCAGCGTATGGCAACGCCGAACGGTGATGGGTATGGGCCTGGCCACTGCCGCAATGTGGCTGGCCGCTTGCAAGCCCAACAAGCTGTCCTTCAATTCGGTGGACGTGACGGGTGTCGATTACGGCAAAGGCTTTGAACTGAGCGACCATAACGGCCAAGTGCGCCACCTCACCGACTTTGCAGGCAAAGTGGTGGTCATGTTTTTTGGCTATACCCAATGCCCGGATGTCTGTCCGGCCACCATGATCGAACTGGCGCAGGTTAAAAAACTATTGGGTGCTGACGGTGAGCGCTTGCAAGCGCTGTTTGTAACGCTGGACCCAGAGCGCGATACGCCGGACTTACTCAAAGCCTACATGGTCAACTTTGACCCTATGTTTTTGGCGTTGCGCCCCACGCCCGAGCAATTACCAGTACTGGCTAAAGACTTCAAAATTTATTATAAAAAAGTAGCAGGCAAAACCGCTGATTCCTACACCATGGACCATTCGGCGGGCAGCTATATATTCGACACCAAAGGTCAGCTGCGTTTGTTCACCCGCTACGGCAGCGGCGCGCCGGTGCTGGCGGCAGATATTGCATTGCTTCTGAAATAAAAAAGGCCCGCTGCGCGGGCCTTTCAACTACTGCGCACTCAGCGCCGCTGAGTAACTTGTTCAGACTGCTGTGAGACCTTTTGCATAATGGTTCACTGCTAAAGCCTCTGTGAAGACGGCGCCCATTAAGCGTAATCGACCAGCGCAGTTTTCATTTTTTTCATAGCCGCCACTTCAATCTGGCGGATACGTTCGGCGCTCACGCCGTACTCGGCGGCCAACTCATGCAGCGTCATACCGCCGCTGTTGTCGTCATTGACTTTGAGCCAGCGCTCTTCCACGATGCGGCGGCTGCGCGGGTCCAAGACTTCAAGCGCGCTGGCAATGCCGTCCGATGCCAGTACGTCGCGCCGGTGCGCTTCTATAACCGCGAGCGGTTCGTGCTTGCTATCGGTCAGGTAGGAAATCGGGCCATAGACCTCTTCGCCATCGTCCGAGGCCATGGGGTCGAGCAAGACATCGCCGCCCGATAGCCGGGTTTCCATTTCCAGCACATCTTCGGCACTGACGTTCAGCTCATCGGCCATGGCGCGCACCTGCGCCGGGCTCAAGGTGTCGCGGTGGGTAGCCATGTCGGCCGCGGCATCGTCCGATTTGAAGCGCTGCTTCATGGAGCGTAAATTGAAAAAGAGTTTGCGCTGGGCCTTGGTCGTGGCCACTTTCACCATGCGCCAGTTTTTGAGGATGTATTCGTGGATTTCGGCCTTGATCCAATGCAGCGCGTAGCTCACCAGACGCACGCCTTGGTCCGGGTCAAAGCGCTTGACGGCCTTCATCAAGCCGACATTGCCTTCTTGGATCAGGTCGCCGTGCGGCAAACCATAGCCCAAGTACTGGCGCGACACCGACACTACCAAACGCAGGTGCGAGAGCACTAACTTACCGGCGGCTTCCAGGTCGTTGTCATCGCGGTACTGGCGTGCAAAGCGCTGCTCTTCTTCCAGCGTCAGCATGGGTAGCCGGTTGGCGGCGGAGATGTAAGCGTCCAGGTTGCCAAGCGGCGGCACCAAAGACCAGGGATTGGCCGGGGCCAAAGAGGTATTCGAGGCGATTGCGAGGGACATAAGGGACTCCTTCCGTCAGAGGGCTCAATATTAGCACTCAAACATAGAGAGTGCTAATAAAAATTACTGGTTTACCCTAGGTTTACTTGGGGGTTTATAGTCCGAGGGATGAACGAATTCGCCCAAATGTTGCAGCAAGGCAACAGTAGCGTTTGGTGGTTTATCCCCAGCGCCATCGCCCTGGGGGCGCTGCATGGACTGGAGCCCGGGCATTCCAAAACCATGATGGCCGCCTTCATCATCGCCGTGCGCGGCACGGTCGGGCAGGCGGTTTTGCTGGGCCTGGCAGCGACCTTGTCGCACACGGCCATTGTGTGGGCAGTCGCCATGGGCGGCTTGTATTTCGGCGGTCAGTGGGACGCCGCTAACAGTGAGCCCTATTTGCAATTGATCTCTGCCGCACTGATAGCCGCAACCGCCTTGTGGATGGCCTACCGCACCTGGCTACAGGGTTTGCCGCAGGCCCATGACCATAGCCATGACCACAGGCATGGACACCAGCATGGTGCTAATGGTATTCACAGCGACCATGTGCACGGCCATAAAGAAGGCCACGATCATGC
>CANFVA010000021.1 GCA_947450255.1 Comamonadaceae bacterium | reverse complement strand
TGCGGATTTGCCAAGGACGTTTTGCAAAAAATCTCCGATGCGCCTTTGAGCGATTGCCTTAGCTGCGGCCAACCCGCATTTGAAAAACAAGTCACTGCTGCTGGCTTTCAACTCAAGGGCTCCGGTTGGTACGTCACGGATTTTCGGGGTGGCAAGACGGAAGCTCCCGCTGGTGCGGATGGCGCTGTTCCCCCTAAAACCGAGAAGGGCGCTGACGCTGCGACGGCTTCCAGCGCTTCAGGTTCTGATACTGCTTCGACCGCGCCTGCCGCCGCCACCCTGGCTCCTGCGGCTTCACCGGCCCCCGCCGCCCCGAGCGCAGCACCAGCGGCTTCCGCTTGAGCGCAAGGTTCCGCTCCACTAGTCCGAAAGCTTATTCCGTGCCATTCAAAAAATATCTGCTCACCGGATTGATGGTCTGGCTACCACTGGCTATCACCATCTGGGTGCTGCTGTGGATGATGAATGTGCTGGACGGTTTATTCGGCCAGTTGCTTACCGCGCTGTCGGCCATCAGCTCGGACCAGTCTGCGGCGTCCTTGGAGAAGTTGCGCCACATTCCCGGTTTGGGCGTGGTGCTGGTGCTGGGCTTTATGTTGCTCACCGGCGCTTTAGTTTCCAACGTGGCGGGCCGCTGGTGGCTCAAGCAGTGGAACCGGATGTTCACCCATATCCCGGTGGTCAAGTCGATTTACAACAGCGTCAAGAAAGTCTCGGATACCCTGTTTTCCAGCAATGGCAATGCCTTTCGCACCGCTTTGCTGGTGCAGTTCCCGCGCGAGGGCAGTTGGACGATTGCTTTCCAAACCGGTGTGCCCGATGGCGAAGTCGCCCGCCACTTGCCCGGCGACCTGATCAGTGTTTATGTACCCACCACACCGAATCCGACGGGCGGCTATTTTTTATTGCTACCACGCTCGGAAGTGATTGAATTGGACATGAGCGTGGACGAGGCGCTCACTTACGTTATCTCCATGGGCGCGGTGTCGCCGACCGCGCGACCTACGCCCTCAGACCACGGCCCTGCAACTTAAACCCTTTACTTCACTGCCCCGCAAGGGGACGGACTACACACCATGGCAATGCGCACCCACTATTGCGGTCTTGTGACCGAAGGCCTTATGGGCCAAACCGTTTCCCTGTGCGGCTGGGTGAATCGCCGCCGCGACCATGGTGGCGTAATATTTGTCGATCTGCGTGACCGCGAAGGCTATGTCCAGGTGGTCTGCGACCCGGATCGTCCCGAGATGTTCGCTACGGCGGAAGACCTGCGCAATGAATTTTGCGTGCAAGTCAAAGGCCTGGTGCGCGCCCGCCCCGAGGGCACGGCCAATGACAACCTCAAGAGCGGGAAAATCGAAGTGCTGTGCCAGGAGTTGATCGTGCTCAACCCCTCGGTTACGCCGCCCTTCCAGATCGACGAAGACAATTTGTCCGAGACCACGCGCCTCACGCACCGCGTGCTGGATTTGCGCCGGCCGTACATGCAAAACAATTTGATGTTGCGTTACCGCGTGTCTATGGAAGTGCGCAAATTTTTGGACGCCAATGGCTTTGTGGACATTGAAACGCCCATGCTCACCAAGAGCACGCCCGAAGGTGCGCGCGATTACTTGGTGCCCAGCCGCGTCCATGACGGCCAGTTTTTTGCCCTGCCGCAATCGCCGCAGTTGTTCAAGCAATTGTTGATGGTGGCCGGCTTTGACCGCTACTACCAGATCACCAAGTGCTTCCGTGACGAGGACTTGCGCGCTGACCGCCAGCCCGAATTCACGCAGATTGATATCGAGACTTCCTTTTTGGGCGAGGAAGAAATCCGCGCTATGTTTCAAGGCATGATCAGTACGGTGTTCAAAAACACTATCGGTGTGGACCTGGGCAATTTCCCGGTGATGAGCTATGCCGATGCCATGCATATCTATGGCTCGGACAAGCCGGATTTGCGCGTGAAACTGCAATTTACCGAAATGACTGACGTCATGAAAGACGTGGACTTCAAGGTGTTTGCCAGCGCCGCGACGATGAAGGGCGGGCGCGTGGTGGCGCTTCGCGTACCCGGTGGCTCGGTCGAGGGTGGCGGTATCAGCCGCGGTGAGATCGACGCCTACACCGAATTTGTCAAAATTTACGGCGCTAAAGGCCTGGCCTATATCCGCGTGAACGATGTGGCCAAGGGCCGTGACGGTTTGCAAAGCCCCATTGTCAAAAACATCCATGACGCCGCATTGGCCGAATTGCTGCAGCGCACCGGCGCCCAGGATGGCGATTTGATTTTCTTTGGCGCCGACAAAGCCAAAATCGTGAACGATGCCATAGGCGCTTTGCGCTTGAAAATCGGCCACAGCGATTTTGGCAAAAAGCAGGGCTTGTTCGAAAAAGGCTGGGCGCCCCTGTGGGTGGTGGACTTCCCGATGTTCGAGTTTGACGAAGAAGCCCAGCGCTACACCGCGACCCACCATCCGTTTACCGCGCCCAAAGACGGCCATGAGGACTGGATGGTCACCGCGCCGGAAAAATGCATTTCCAAAGGCTATGACATGGTGCTCAACGGCTGGGAAATGGGTGGCGGCTCGGTGCGTATCCACCGCGCCGATGTGCAGCAAAAAGTCTTTGATGCGCTCAAGATCACGCCTGAAGAAGCGCAGCTGAAATTCGGCTTCCTGCTCGACGCCTTGCAGTACGGCGCGCCGCCGCATGGTGGTCTGGCCTTTGGTTTGGACCGCATCATCACCTTGATGACTGGTGCCGAATCGATCCGCGATGTGATTGCCTTCCCTAAAACCCAGCGCGCCCAGTGCTTGCTCACCCAAGCGCCCAGCCCCGTGGACGAAAAGCAGCTGCGCGAATTGCACATCCGCCTGCGCAATTTGGACGCTGTCAAGGCCTGACAGACTTCTGTCCGGTGCCGACCGTTAGATGCCCATGGTGCGTTGGTAGGCGCGGCGGGTAGGCTCGGACACGGCGCCTAGCAGTTGCGCATAACTGGTTTGGTGGCGCGCCAGCATGCGTGCCGAGGCCACCCAGCGCGATTTACAAAACCAGTGGCAACTGTGCTGCATCAGCAGCAACTCCGCTGTGAGGCAAAACGCCCGGTCACGCGCCGACCAACCCGCCGCATTGGTCATCACGCGGCTGATGCCATCGCCGTGCACGCGCAAAATATCGTACAGGCTGAAGGTATAAGCGGGCAACCAGCGCGCGGCCAGCGGCACGCTCAGGGGCAGGGTACTAGCGCGGAGACGGCGCGGGTCGGCTTTGTGGTGCAAGTCCGCCAGCAGGCTTTGAAACTGCTGGTTCAATTGGGTTTCGGTTGGGGCCAGCATGGACCAGATGCTTTGGCGTCGCGCGGTATCGGACTCTCCCATGGCGCGCAGGTAACCGTCGATCAGGGTCTGCATCAGACTTTCAATCTGGTAAGGGCGCAGAAAACGCGCCAGTAGCAGCACGCGGCGGCGCTGCTCAAGCGAATTGCGCATTTGCAGGCTGAAAGCCAGTACCGCGAAAAAAAGCAAAACATTCATAGGGATGGGGGCTGGCACCCCGGGTGTATGCCGGGGAGGCAGGCCCGCTCGAGTGTAGCGACTGCCTTGCGGCGGGGAACTGACCGCAGGCGGCGGGTGCACAATCGGGCTGCAAACCCTACAGCTATGCCAGTCCCTTACAAAATTCCGCAATCCGTGTTGGTACTGATACACACCCCGGCGCTGGAGGTGTTACTGATCCGGCGCGCCGAGGCGGATCCGGCGGCGCCGGCCTTCTGGCAATCGGTGACCGGCAGCAAGGAAACGGTGCAGGAGCCGTTTGCGCACACCGCAGTGCGCGAAGTGGCCGAAGAGACCGGAATCGCCTGCGGTCCGGGTTCGCCGCTACACGGGCAGCTGCGCGATTGGGAATTGGAAAACGTCTACCCGATCTATCCGCGCTGGCTGTACCGCTACGTGCCGGGCGTGGTTATGAATACCGAGCATGTGTTTGGTCTGCAGGTGCCGCAGAAGGTACCGGTACAACTCGATCCGCGCGAGCACACGGCTTATCAGTGGCTGCCTTTTGCGCAGGCCGCAGCCCGGTGTTTTTCACCGTCCAATGCCGAGGCGTGTTTGCTGCTGCCACGCTTTGCCGCTTGAGCATTTTGCCGATGCGAACCGTGCTGCGTGTAGTCAGCTACAACATCCACAAGGGGGTGCGCGGCGTGGGCCCAGCGCGTCGTTTGGAGATTCATAACTTGCGCCTGGCCATTGCGCGCCTGGATGCGGATTTGGTGTGCTTACAGGAAGTTCGCAAGCTCAACCGCCGCGAGGCGAAGTTTTTTGCCCATTGGCCGAGCCAGGAGCAGGCCGAATTTTTGGCGCCGCAGGGACACACGGCGGTCTATTGCAGCAATGCGATTACCCGCCACGGCGAGCACGGCAACGCCTTGTTGTCACGTTGGCCGGTGCTGTCGCAGCAGCACGCCGATATGTCTGACCACCGCTTCGAGCAGCGTGGTCTGTTGCACACCGAGGTGCAAGTGCGTGGCCAGGCTGTGCATGTGTTGGTGTTGCATTTAGGGCTGATGCGCGGCGGGCGCAAACGCCAATTGCAGCAAGTGTGTGACTATGTGCGCCAGGCGATTGCGCCCCATGCGCCTGTAGTGGTCGCGGGCGACTTCAACGAGTGGAATGCCGGCGTACGCAAGGTGCTTGCCAAGGTCGGCTTGCAGCCGCCCTCGCACCAGCACTTGCCTACCTTTCCTTCGGCCTTACCGGTGTTGGCGCTAGACCATATCTACACCCGCGGCCTGCAGGCTTTGAGTCAGCATGTACCCCATGGCCCGCACTGGGCTCGTATGTCAGACCATTTGCCCATCGTGGCCGAGTTTGTGCTCCCGGGCCAGGACTTGCCATGAACGCCGTCCATTTGCAAGCGCGCCATCAGGTGCACTTGCTGCAAGGTGCCCAAGAGCTGTTTGAGGCGATGGTGCAAGCGATCGAACACAGCAAGCACGAAGTGCGTTTGGAAACCTATATCTTTGCTTTCGACCAGCAAGGCCAGGCGGTGGCAGAGGCGCTGGCGGCGGCGGCGTGGCGCGGCGTACAGGTGTATTTGGTGGTCGATGGCATTGGCACCGCGCCGTTGCCAGCCCGTTGGGTGGTTCGCTTCAACACCGCAGGTGTGCAGTGGCATCGGTTTTCACCGCTGGGCTGGCTTGGTGTGTTTTTCCCGGTACGCTGGCGTCGCTTGCATCGTAAGTTGTGTGTCATCGACGGGCGGGTCGCTTTTTGCGGCGGTATCAATGTGGTGGATGATTTCCACGACCTTCGTCTGGGTTCTTTGGATGCGCCGCGTCTGGACTTTGCGGTACAGGTGCACGGGCCTTTGGTGGCTGATGCGCGTGCCTTGATGCAGCGCTTTTGGTCCCGGCTCGATTTTGCCCATGGTTTAGAGACGCGCCAATGGTCTAAAGCCGGCAGCCAGTTGCATGCCGCCCTGCAGGCGCAACCGGCTCCCATGCGGGTGCCCGCGCCGCAAGATTCGCTGGGCCAGATACCTGCCGCCTTGGTACTGCGCGATAACCTGCGTAACCGCAGCCGCATTGAGCAAAGTTACCGCCAGGCTATCGGCCAGGCACACCATGAAGTGCTGATTGCCAATGCCTATTTCATGCCCGGCCGCAAGCTACGCCATGCACTCGAGCACGCAGCGCAGCGTGGCGTGCGCGTGACCTTGTTGTTGCAAGGGCGTTATGAATATTTCATGCAATTTCATGGTGCGCGCGCGGTCTATGGCAGCTTGCTGGCCGCTGGCGTGGAGATCTACGAATACCAGGGCGGTTTATTACACGCCAAAGTGGCCGTGGTTGACGGGGTCTGGGCCACTGTGGGTTCGTCCAACCTGGAGCCTTTGAGTCTATTGTTGGCGCGCGAAGCCAATGTGGTGCTGCGCGACCCGCACTTTGCGCAAATGCTGCGCCTGCGTTTACACACAGCGATAGCCCAGCAGTCGCTGAAGATGGACCCGCTGCGCTATGCGCGTCGCGGCCCCTGGCAACGCGCACTGGATGTGTCGGCGCTGGCGATTTTGCGCATCGGTTTGTTTTTGGTGGGCCGACGTTATTGAGATCCAAGCCTGCGGCGGCAATTCCGCGCTGAGGGTGCGTGCATTGCCTACCCCGCCTCAGCCCCTAGGGCAAACGCTGGTAATATGGTTTCATAGCCATTCTTATTAGAGCGCCATGAATCCACCTGACGAGGACGTTGGAACCCCGGTTTCCGTCAAAATACGCGAGCGCATACAGGCCGCTCGCAAGCGTTTCAACGCGAATGACAATATTGCCGAATTCATTGCACCTGGCGAGCTCGAAGCATTGCTTGACGAGGTCGAGGGCAAAATGCGCGGCGTGCTCGGCAGCTTGGTCATCGATACCGAGAACGACCACAACACCTCGAACACCGCACGTCGCGTGGCCAAGATGTACCTCAACGAAGTGTTCAGGGGCCGCTATGTACCGGCCCCTGCGATCACTGAATTTCCCAATGCCGAACACCTCAACGAGCTGATGATTGTCGGCCCGATCACGGTACGCAGCGCCTGCAGCCACCATTTTTGCCCGGTGATAGGGTGCATTTGGATTGGCGTTTTACCCAATGAACATACCAATGTGATCGGCCTGAGCAAGTACGCGCGCTTGGCGGAGTGGGTCATGGGGCGACCCCAAATTCAGGAAGAGGCGGTAGTGCAACTGGCCGACCTGATTCAGGAAAAAACCCAGCCCGATGGACTGGCCATAGTGATGGAGGCCAGCCACTACTGCATGTCCTGGCGCGGCGTCAAAGACATGGACAGCAAGATGATTAATTCCGTCATGCGAGGCGTGTTTTTAAAAGACTCGAATTTGCGCCGCGAGTTTTTGTCTCTCATTCCCAAGAAAGGCTGAACCATGTTGGTCCGTTTGCTTTATGCCAGCCGCGCTGTAGATGCGGCTACTGCCGAAATTGAATCCATCCTGGCCCAATCGCGCCAGGGCAATCCCGGCCTGGGTATTACCGGTATTCTTTGCTATGGCGGGGGCATATTTTTGCAAGCCATCGAAGGCGGGCGCAGCGCGGTGAGTGAGTTGTATGGCCATATTCAGCGCGATCCGCGTCATAAAGACGTGATCTTGCTGCACTACGAAGAAATCAGTGAGCGGCGCTTTGGTGGCTGGACCATGGGCCAGGTCAATATGTCCAAAATCAACGCCAGCATCTTGCTCAAATATGCGGAAAAGCCCGAGCTCGACCCTTATAGCGTGTCGGGCAAAGTGTCTCTGGCCTTGCTAGAAGAACTGATGGCCACCGCGTCCATTATCGGTCGGGCCTAAGCGGCGCGGCAATCGCCCATGTCCGCCCTGCTGGGTTGCGATTTTTCCAGCAGCCCGGGGCCGCGCAAGCACATCGTCCTGGCCTGGGGGCATATCGACGGCGCACGGCTGGTGCTGGAGAGTCTGGAGCGTCTGCAAAGTCTGGAAGACTTCACTTTGGCGCTGCAGACGCATGTCGCTTGGATTGGGGGTTTTGATTTACCTTTCGGTCTGCCGCGCGAACTGGTAGAGCACCTGCGTTGGCCTACGCGCTGGGAAGACTGCATTGCGCACTACGCCAGCTTGCGCAGGCCGCAGATACGTGATTTGTTTGCCGCCTTTTGTGACAGCCGTCCGGCAGGCGGCAAATTTGCGCACCGTGCCACCGACGGCCCTGCGGGCTCCAGTCCTTCCATGAAATGGGTGAATCCGCCGGTGGCTTACATGCTGCATGCCGGTGTACCGGCCCTCTTGGCGGCGGGTGCCTATTTCCCGGGCTTGCAAGCGCCCAAGGCGCAGGCCGCGCGGATTGCGCTGGAGGCTTATCCCGGCATGCTGGCGCGTGAGGTCCTGGGTGCGCAAAGTTACAAAAGCGACGACAAAGCCAAGCAGACGCCCGAGCGACTGATTGCCCGAAAAGACCTGATCAATGCCCTGGAACTGGGGCAGACCCGCTGGGGGATACGTCTCAAACTCAGCCACGCGCAGCGTGACGCTCTGGCGCATGATGCCAGCGGCGATGCCCTAGACGCGGTGTTGTGCCTAGTGCAAGCGGCCTGGGCGCAGGCAGCGCACGCCAAGGGCGACATACGCTACGGACTGCCCGCAGAGATGGACGCCCTGGAAGGCTGGATACTGGGCGCTTAGCGCGGCGCACACCTTCGTGTGAGGGACTTCAGGCGCAGTGCATCAGTGCTTTGGACCGCAGACGGCGCATGCCGGGTTTTGGTGGACTCGCAGCCGCGTCCACTCCATATGGCGCGCATCAAGCATCAGCAAAAAGCCGCTCAAGGACGTGCCTGTGCGCGCCAATAGTTTGAGTGCTTCCAGCGCCTGCATCGCTCCGATCACGCCCACCAAAGGTGCCAATACGCCCATGGTGGCGCAGCGCGCTTCTTCAGGAGGGGGATGGGGCGCAAACACGCAGGCATAGCAAGGTGCAGTCGGGTCCCTCGGGTCATACACCGCAATTTGCCCGTCCATGCCGATGGCAGCGCCGCTGACCAGCGGCACGCGCTGCTGCACGCAAGCGGCATTGATGGCCTGGCGGGTTTGAAAGTTATCGCAGCAGTCAAGTACGACGTCGGCTTGTGCCACCAGCGATTGCAAAAGTGGCGTGTCGGCCCGCATCTGCAATGCCTGCACCTGTACCGTTGGATTGAGTTCGTGCAGCGTTTTTTGGGCCGACAGCACTTTGGCCTGTCCCAGGCTCGCGGTGCTGTGTATTATTTGGCGCTGCAAATTGGTCAGATCGACGGTGTCATCATCGACGAGGGTGATGCTGCCCACCCCCGCACTGGCCAGGTACATGGCTGCCGGCGAGCCCAAACCGCCGGCACCAATAATGAGGACGCGCGATTGCAGCATACGCCGCTGGCCCTCGACCCCGATGTCATCGAGCAGCAGATGCCGCGAATAGCGCAGCAGAGCCGCGTCAGGCAACTCATCCGGCTCAGCCACCGGGATACCTCATTCCTCTTTTTTCTCGGCGCTGCGCTCCACTTGCGTTTTGCTGATCAGCACAGGCTGGCCTTTGAGCTTTTTGAGCGCCTGGCCTAGTTGGAAGTCTTTGTCCGAGCCAAATTCCGGAGCACGGCGCTCGGCGACCGGTTTGCGCGATTCTTCTTCCAGGCGTTTCATCGCCGCTTCACGCGCTTTCTCGCGCGCCGGGTCTTTTACCTCTTCGCCCTGACCACTGGCCAGGTGTTTCTCCAAGTCGGCCTCGCGGGTACGTAGCGCTGCAAACGGGCTGCCTTCTTCGGTGTCATCGACCATCAAGTCCGGCACGATGCCCTTGGCCTGGATGGAGCGACCGCTAGGGGTGTAATAGCGCGAGGTGGTGATCTTCAGACCGGTATCGCCGCTCAAGGGACGGAAAGTTTGTACCGAGCCTTTGCCAAAGGTTTGGCCGCCCATGATGGTGGCGCGCTTGTGGTCTTGCAAGGCGCCCGCCACGATTTCGCTGGCAGAGGCCGAGCCTTCGTTGACCAAAACGACGAGCGGGATGTTTTTGAGTTGCGTCGGTAGCTTTTTGATCGGGTCCGCACCCATGCGGCCTAGGTAATCGCGCGCATTAGCGCGCAGGGTTTGTTTACTTTCTTCGGTTTGCCCGTTGGTACTGACTACCGTTACGTTTTCAGGCAGGAAAGCCGCGGAGATCGCCACCGCCGCATTGAGCAGGCCACCGGGGTCGTTACGCAAATCCAGCACCATGCCTTTGATCTTGGGATCTTGCTCATACAGGTCATTGACCTTTTTCACAAAATCTTCGACGGTGCGTTCTTGGAACTGGCTCACGCGTATCCAGGCATAGCCCGGCTCGATGAGCTTTCCACGCACCGATTGCTGCTTGATCTCTTCGCGGATGATGGTGACCGGGAAAGTGCGGTTCTCATCTTTGCGAAACACCGTCAGTATCACCTTGGTCGCCGGCTCGCCGCGCATGCGTTTAACGGCTTCATTGAGACTCAGGCCTTTTACCGGCGTGTCATCGACTTTGATGATCAAGTCATTGGGCTTGAGGCCGGCGCGGTCGGCGGGTGAGCCTTCGATCGGCGATACCACTTTGACAACGCCGTCTTCCTGGGTAATTTCGATGCCGACTCCGACGAACTTGCCGGTGGTGCCTTCACGAAACTCTTTGAACGACTTTTTGTCGAAGTAAGTGGAATGCGGGTCTAGGCTGGAGACCATGCCGGTGATGGCATCGGTGATGAGTTTTTTCTCATCGACTGGCTCCACGTAATCGCTTTTGATCAGGCCGAACACGGTGGAGAGCTGCTGCAATTCTTCCAGCGGCATGGGCGCTAAGGTATTGCGGGCGACGGTTTGCACGGAAACCGTTGTCAGAGAGCCGGCCAAAGCGCCCAACATCACCCAACCTGCTATCTTTAATTTTTGACCCATAGTGGTTCCCGTTTCCTTGTGTCCCTGTATGCCCGCTGGCGCCACGCCACACGCAGGGCCTATTGTGCCTTTGAATGCATCAGCGGGCGTGCTCCGGGGTATCTTGCGCGCCCGGCGCCGCTGTCACGCAGATTTACCTTGGGCTGCGACCGCCTGCGCCGCTTGCGCAATGGCCTGTGCGTCGCCCAAATAGTAATGGCCGATGGGTTGCAGATGAGCGTCTAGTTCGTAAACCAAAGGTATCCCATTGGGGATATTCACGCCCACGATGTCATCGTCGCCAATCTGGTCCAGGTATTTCACCAGCGCGCGGATGGAGTTGCCATGGGCAGCAATCACCGGGCGTTTGCCAGCACGCAGCGCCGGTGCAATCGATTCTTGCCAAAAGGGCATTACGCGCGCCACGGTGTCCTTCAAACACTCGGTCAGCGGTACCTGGCCTGGCGCCAATTTGGCATAGCGTGGATCGTTGACCTCCGAGCGCGGGTCGCTGGCCTCGAACGCGGGTGGCGGCACGTCAAAGCTACGCCGCCACAGCAGGACCTGCTGCTCGCCGTACTGGCGCGCCATATCGGCTTTGTTCAGGCCTTGCAGCGCGCCGTAGTGGCGCTCGTTGAGCCGCCAGCTGTGCACCACCGGCAGCCAAGTGCAGTCCATCTGGTCCAGGCAGTGCCACAAGGTGCGCGTTGCACGTTTGAGCATACTGGTGTAGGCCAGGTCAAAGGCATAACCCTCAGCCTTGAGTAAGCGCCCCGCGTTTTGTGCTTGCTCGATGCCGGTGGGCGTCAGGTCTACGTCGGTCCAGCCGGTAAAGCGGTTTTCAAGATTCCAGGTGGATTCGCCGTGGCGGATCAATACAAGTCGGTGCATGGCGGGAAAAGGGGAATAAAAGGGGATTGCAGCGGCGCCGGCTAGGAGGAGCCGAGCACCATTCTAAAATGCCGACTTGTCCTTTGCCCGCGTACCCTCAAGGAAACTTAGTGAAATTTATTCTCGATAACTGGATGTTGATTACCCTGGCCTTGGTTTCAGGTGCGCTGTTGCTGGCACCGGTGGTGCAAGGTGCAGCGACTGCAGGCCTGAGTGCCAATGACGCGGTATTGCTGATTAACCGCGAAAAAGCCGTAGTGGTCGATGTGTGCGAACCTGCCGAGTTTGCTGCTGGGCACATCGTGGGTTCGAAAAATATTCCTTTGGCGGACTTGCCCAACAAACTGGCCGCGACGGCGAAAAACAAAGGATTGCCTTTGATTTTGGTGTGCCAGTCCGGCGCGCGCTCGGGGCGCGCAGTGGCCGCAGCGAAGACCTTGGGCTATGAACAAGTCCACTCGCTCGGCGGCGGGCTGGAGTCCTGGAAAAGTGCAGGGCTGCCCCTTGAAAAAATATGAAAACCAGTCAACCACCTTTTCTTTGAACCAAATTAGATGATGCAAAACGTCACCATGTACACCACTGCCGTATGCCCCTATTGCGTGCAGGCCAAGCGTATTCTCAAATCCAAAGGCGTAGAGGCCATCGAAGAAATCCGTATCGATGCCAATCCGGCAGAACGCAGTGCCATGATGGAGCGCACCGGACGGCGCACGGTTCCGCAAATTTTTATCGGCGACACGCATGTAGGCGGTTGTGATGACCTGATGGCCCTAGACAGCCGTGGCGGTCTCATGCCCCTATTGCTCGCTCCCTAGCCCCGCCACTCCCAGCAAAAGCCTGCTGCGATAATTCAAGTCACCCCAGGCCTTCAATTTCCTAGCGCCTATCCCCGCAAGCCCACCAACGTGAACCCGTGGGCTTTGTTTTTATTTGAAAGTGCAATCCATGTCAGAACAAGCCCCGGTTTTCCAAATCCAACGCGTGTACCTCAAAGAGGCCTCCATGGAGCAGCCCAATTCGCCGGCCATATTGCTGGAACAGGAACAACCTTCGGTAGATATCCAACTCGGCATCGAGGCCAATCCAGTGGCCGACGGCGTGTTTGAAGTGAGCGTCACTGCGACGGTACACACCAAAATCAAAGACAAAACGGTGTTCTTGGTGGAAGTCAAACAGGCCGGTATTTTTGAAGTGCGCAATTTGCCTGAAGAACAAATGGGCCCCATCATGGGCATCGCCTGCCCGCAAATCGTATACCCTTATTTGCGTGGCAATGTGGCGGACCTGATTCAGCGTGGCGGTTTCCCGCCCGTGCATTTGTCGGAAATCAACTTCCAATCCATGTACGAGCAGCAGCAAAGCCAGGCGGGTCAAAGCAGCGCGGTCGGCACATTGCCGCAATAAGCCTATTGCAGCTGCCCGATGACACGACGAGCTGCGAGCGCATGAAGATCAGTGTTTTAGGCGCGGGTGCCTGGGGCACCGCGCTCGCCATGGCGGCCGCGCGCATGCCGCAGCACACGGTGACCTTGTGGGCGCGTGACGCACGCCAGCAGCGTGCCATGCAGGGCGAGCGGAACAATCCGCGTTACTTGCCCGGCGCGGCCTTTCCGGAAGGTTTGCGCATCAGCCAGCTGCAGGGCAATTACCTGCGCGCCCACCTCGCGTCCCAAGACTTAATAGTCATTGCCACACCGATGGCGGGCTTGCGCGACATGTTGCTGCTGGTCGCGGATTTGGCGCGGCCAGTGGCTTGGTTGTGCAAGGGCTTTGAAGCCCAAGATCCGCAGGGCGGCCTGGGTTTGCTCGGCCATGAAATCCAGGCACTCTGCGCGCCCGGCATCCACGCCGGTGTGCTCAGCGGACCGAGTTTTGCAGTGGAAGTGGCGCGCGGTCAACCCACGGCGCTGGTGGCTGCCAGCGCGCACGCCAGTGTGCGCAGCGCGCTGGTCGATGCTTTTCACAGCCCGCATTTGCGGGTTTATGCCAGCGAAGACGTGGCGGGCGTGGAAGTGGGTGGCGCGGTGAAAAACGTCATGGCCATTGCCACCGGTTTATGTGACGGATTGCAACTTGGCCTGAATGCGCGCGCCGCGCTCATCACCCGTGGCTTGGCCGAGATGACCCGTTTGGGTGTGGCCCTAGGTGCCAAAGCCGAAACCTTTATGGGCTTGAGTGGCTTGGGTGACCTGGTGTTGACGGCGACTGGCGATTTGTCGCGCAACCGTCGCGTCGGCCTGGCGTTGGCCCAAGGCCAGTCGCTGGACCAAGCGGTGCAATCGCTGGGCCATGTGGCCGAAGGCGTGTACAGCGCACGCACCGTCCTGCAGCGCGCTGGTGCATTGGGCGTGCAGATGCCCATCACCCACTGCGTGGTCGCGCTGCTCGAAGGCCAATTGCAAGTGGGCGAGGCGGTCGCGGCGTTGATGGGCCGCGAGCCCGCTGCGGAAATGTAAGGTTCGCGCGCGGGTAAGGTCGGCGTGCCTGGTGATCGCGCGACCTGGCCTGGGGCCGACTAGCCAGGCTTACAAAGCCTCTATCCGCGCCGCAATATGGGCCATGGCCTCGGGTACCTGGTCTACCAATACCAAACACAACTCACCCGGTTTCAAACGGCCCAGTGCCGTATCAATGGCTAAAAATTCGCCATAAATTTCGCTGCGCTGGGTGGTTTTTTTTGCATTGGCCAGGCCCTCGCGCAACAGCGCCATCACTTCGCCGTCCGAGCGGCCGCGCTGGCACTGGTCTTCGTACATCACCACTTCGTCAAACGCATCCCCCAAAATTTGGGTGATCTGGCGGATGTCCTCGTCGCGCCGGTCCCCCGGCCCGCTGATGACGACCGAGCGCCGGCTGGCGGGCATGGCTTGCACCGCTTGCACCAGCGCGGCCATGGCATCTGGGTTGTGGCCATAGTCGGCAATGACGGTGGCGCCTTGGTAGTCAAAAATATTAAAGCGCCCTTGCGCATTGTTGTTTTCACTAGAAAAACTGGCCAAACCTGCGCGCATGGTGTCCCAGTCCAGGCCTAAAGCCCATACCGCTGCCACGCTGGCCATGACGTTTTCCACTTGAAAGCCGATGGCGCCACCCAGCGTAATGGGAATCTCGCTCAAATTGAGGTAGTGTTTTTCCACCCCTTTCGCGGCGACGATTTGGCCTTGGTCCACATAGACCACTGCATTGCCTTGAGCGCGGTGCTTGGCCATCACCGGATGGAATTGGTCCAGCGCAAAAAACGTGACAGCACCCTTTGTTTTGCTTGCCATGCTGGCGACGACCGGGTCGGCGGCGTTCAGCACGGCCGTGCCCTTGGCGGCGACGTTTTGCACAATGACGCGTTTGAGCACGGCCAGCTCATCGACGGTGGTGATGTAGTTCAGGCCCAGATGGTCGCCGCTGCCCACATTGGTCACCACGGCCACATCGCATTTGTCAAAGGCCAGGCCTTCGCGCAAGATGCCGCCGCGCGCAGTCTCGAGCACCGCCGCATCGACATCCGGATGGTGCAAGACGTTTTTGGCGCTCTTGGGGCCGCTGCAGTCGCCGGTGTCTATGCAATGGCCGTCCACATACACGCCATCGGTATTGGTCATGCCGACGCACCAGCCTTGTTGGGCTAGCAGGTGCGAAATTAGGCGCACGGTCGTGGTTTTGCCATTGGTGCCAGTGACGGCGACAATCGGTATGCGCCCGTCCTGCCCGTTTTTAAACAGGCTGGACATGATGGCTTCGCCCACCGGTCGCCCTTTGCCAAATGAGGGGCTGAGGTGCATGCGCAAGCCCGGCGCCGCATTGACTTCCACCACGCCACCGCCTTGCTCTTCAATCGGCCGCAAGATGCTGTCGCATACCAAATCCACGCCGCAAATATGCAAGCCCACCATATGGGCTGCGGTCACTGCCCGTGCTGCCACGTCCGGGTGTACGTCATCAGTCACATCAGTGGCAGAGCCGCCGGTGGATAAATTGGCGTTGTTGCGCAAATTGACGCGCTGCCCCTTGGGCGGGATGGAGTCGGCCTCAAAGCCCTGGCTGCGCAAGCAACTGCGGGCGATATCGTCAAAGCGGATTTTGGTCAGCGAGGTGGCGTGGCCATCGCCACGGCGGGGGTCGGCATTGACCATGTCCACCAATTGCGCCACGGTATGCACGCCATCGCCAACGACCTTGGGTGGGTCGCGCCGTGCAGCGGCCACCAGTTTGTCGCCGACCACCAGCAATCGAAAGTCATTGCCCGGCATATAGCGCTCGACTAACACGGTGTCGCGAAACTCAGTGGCTACGGCGTAGGCGGCGCGCAGTTGCGCTTCGTTCAGGATGTTGACGGTCACGCCCTTGCCCTGGTTACCGTCCAGCGGCTTGACTACCACCGGCAGGCCAATGTCTTGCGCCGCTGCCCATGCGTCGTCCGCATCGCGCACTGCGCGACCACGCGGCACCGGCACGCCCGCTGCGTGCAGCAAGCGCTTGCTCAGTTCTTTGTCCTGCGCAATCGCTTCGGCAATCGCACTGGTGGCGTCGATTTCTGCGGCCTGAATACGCCTTTGCTTGCTACCCCAGCCAAAGCGCACCATGCTGCCATCGGTCATGCGGCTGTAGGGAATATTGCGCGCCAGCGCGGCATTCACGACCGCGCCGGTGCTGGGCCCTAAGCGTACGTCTTCGTCGAGTTCACGCAATTGGTGCAGCACAGTTGCGAGGTCAAAAGCGGTGTCGTCCAGGGCCGATTGGCACAGGCTTTGCGCCAACTCCAGCGCCAATCGCCCGACCGCCTCTTCGCTGTATTCCACCACCACCTGAAACACCCCCGGCTCCAGAGTCGGTTTGGTGCAACTAAAGGTCACCGGACAACCGGCTTGGGCTTGCAAGCCTAAGGTGGCCAACTCCAGCACCCGTGCCAGTGGTACCGTGTCGTCATGGCCAGTGGGCTGGAAGGCGCTGATTTCAGGAAAGCGCTCGCGCAAGCGTGTCTCAAAACTTGGCAAGTGCGCTATTGCGCGTTCCGCGTCGGCGCAGGTGACGACGGCTTGGATAGCGGTGTGGTGGCTCCAGAGGTTGGGGCCGCGCAAGGCGCGAATGCGGGTGACTTCCATGGGTGTGGTCCAGTAGGCAGCGCGGCGTGTGCGTAAAACAAAGCGCGCTAGTAAGGCGTTTTTTGCGGATTGGACTCGAAGGTGCGCAAGCCCGCAGCAATCAATTCCGGGGTGATGTTCAAGGCCCAGGCAGCGGCCACTGCGGCCATCACCATCTCGGGCTGCGCCGCTTTGGCCGGCTTTAAGCTGTCCAGCCGCAGCAAAGGCCTTTCCTGCGCGCCATGGGCCAGTACGATGTTGCCCTCACGCAGGCAGACCACCTGGTGGCCCTGCGCGCGGTGCGCTTGCAGCGTAGGGTGATCAGGCGACTGGGCATAAAAAATAACGCGTCCGTCGCAGAGCTCGGCCAGGTCCTGGGCCTGCGCGTCCATGGCGTTAATGACGGCCGTGCCGCTGGGCAAAACCACGTCAATCTGGGTGCGCGCAACTTTGAAGTTTTGTTCGGCATCGAGGATGTCGAAATCGCGAAGGTCTTCGTGCCAGGTGACGTCGGTGACCACGCCCACTTGGCATTTATCGTAAGCCAGGCCCTGGCCCAATATCGTCGTACACGGGTTTTCAAATACCGCCGCTTGCACCGAACGGTTCATCAGGATGCGTTGACCCGCATCCCAGGTGCTGCTGTCAGCGGCGTCCACTTTGCGGCTGTCCAGGTACAAACCTTCGCTACAGGCCAGGCCCACGTGCTTGCCGCTGATATGCACCAACCAGGCCACCAGGCGCGCCATGCGGCCGGTGTTGTGCGTACCGGTGATGCCCACGATGGGTACGCGCCCGTCCTGCTTGGCGGCAAACAAGTGGTTGATGATGGCGCTGCCCACGGGCTGGCCGGTGCCATTTGCCGGCTTGATGTGTGCCAACAGGCCGGGGCTGGCGTTCACCTCAATCACCGCGCCACGCTGCCCCTCTAAGGGAAGCGCACAGTTTTCCAGCACCATGTCCACACCGGCAATGTCCAAGCCCACCACGCGTGCCGCCAAAGCCGCCGCCCGGGCCACACTGGGGTGCAGCTCGCTGGTGACATCAAAAGCCACATTGCCATTGCGCTGGATCAGCACCTGTTGCCCGGCCTTGGGCACCGACTGCGGTGACAGGCCGATGCGCTCGAGTTCGAGCAAGACTTCCGGGCTTTCTGCCAAATCCACCACGTTCAGAGGAAAGGATTCGGCGCGGCCCCGGCGCGGGTCGCTGTTGATTTGGTGGTCCACCAACTGGTTCATGGTGGAAATACCGTCGCCTTGCACATACAGCGTTGTGCCGCGCGCTGCGGCTACTACTTGGCGGCCTACCACCAGCAAGCGATGTTCGTTCCCGCGGATAAATTCTTCGACGATGACCTGTCCGTCGCCTTCCTGGTGGGCCAGCGCGTAGGCCGCTTCGATATCGGCCTGGTTTGCTAAATCCAGGGACACGCCGCGCCCATGGTTACCGTCATAGGGCTTGATGGCTACTGGCAGCCCGATGGATTGGGCCGCCTCCCAAGCCTGGGCCGCCGAATTTACGACCTTGCCATGCGGCACAGGCACGCCGCAGGCTTGCAGCATGCGCTTGGTCATGTCTTTGTCGCTGGCAATCTCTTCGGCAATCGCACTGGTCTGGTCGGTCTCGGCGGTCCAGATACGGCGCTGGGCACTGCCGTAACCCAGTTGCACCAAGTTGCCATCGGTCAGGCGCGTGTGCGGGATACCGCGCGCGGTAGCCGCATCGACAATGTGCGCGGTGCTGGGCCCCAGGCACAGGGAGTCCACCATATCGTGCAGTTCTTCCACGGCTTGGGCCACATCAAAGGGCGTGTTGTGGATGGCGGCCTCGACCAGGTCGCGCCCCAGCTGCAGCGCGCGTCGGCCCACATCTTCTTGGCGGGTGCGAAACGCGACTTTGTAAACCCCGGTTTGCGAGGTTTGGCGCGCTTTGCCAAAACCGGTGCGCATGCCGGCCATGTTTTGCAGTTCCAGGCAGACATGCTCCAGGATATGGGCGGCCCAGGTACCTTCTTGCAGGCGCTGCAAAAAGCCGCCACGCACGCCCGGGCTGCATTCGTGTTCGATCAGGCCGGGCAGGTAGCCACTCAGGCGTTCGTAAAAGCCGGGCAGGGTGTTAGACGGGAAATCTTCCAAGGCCCCAATGTCCACCCAGGCCTCTATCACTGCCCGATAGGTCCAGATATTGGGCCCGCGCAGGTGGTTCACCCGCAAAATGTCGATTTTTTTCTGGCGCGTCATGCGTGAGGGCGGAAGTTCAAGTCCACCGGGCTGGTTCGTCGTGCGTTGTGTATTCTCGCCGATAGCGCTGCGCTCTTTGGGCGAGCGTGCCAAGGCTCAGGCATAGTAGGGGGTTTGGACGCGGTGCGCGCCTCGCCTGGGGCCAGGATTCCGGCAGTTTTATATATTTCAATTTGGCATTTCCATGAATCACAAGCAAGCGCCCAGCCCCTTGGGCGCGGTGGACATCCCCCCGGCCTGGCGCGAAGCGCTCGCGGCGCAACTAGCTAGCCCTGAAAACGTGTGTGCGCTACTGGAGGTTGACCTGGACGCCCAGATGCACTTTGTGCCCAGTGTGCTGGTAGCTACGGACAAACGCTTGCTCAGCTTGCAGGCCACAGGCGCCCAAAGCTGGGATTACCGCCCCGGCCTGCGCTTAGAGCACCATGACCATGCCGGCGTTGGGCATTTGCAATTGCAGGACGAGCAGGGCCAGTTGGCGCATTGGCGCTTTACTTTGGGCCAGAACCTGTACGCGTTGCGCCTGGTAGACCAATTTAACGCCCAGCACAACAGTGCGCTGAGCGGCGTGCCGGTGCGCGTGCCCACCCAGGCCCTTTGCCCTAGTTGCAAAGCGCCGCTGGACCCGGAAGCCGAAGAATGCCCGGTCTGTACCAAGGTGGTACATACCCCGCCTTCGACCTGGACGCTGCTGCGCTTGTGGCGCTTTGCCCGCCCCTACCGGGGCCAATTACTGTGGGGCTTTGTCTTGATGCTGCTGGGCACAGCCGCCAGCCAGGTGCCGCCTTACCTGACGATTCCGCTGGTCGATGAGGTACTGATTCCATTGCAAAACGGGCAGCACATAGAGCGCTCCAAAATCGCCTGGTACTTGGCTGGCCTGCTGGCCTCGGGCTTGCTGGCTTGGGTGCTGAGCTGGGCCAAGACGTATATCTTGGCGCTGGCTTCGGAGCGCATCGCGGCCGATTTGCGGACCACAACGTATGACCACTTGCTGCAACTCTCGCTCGAGTATTTCGGCGGCAAGCGCACCGGCGATTTGCTATCACGGGTGGGCAGCGAGAGCGACCGGATTGCGGTGTATTTGTCGCTGCACCTGACCGACTTTGCCAGCGATGTGGTGATGATCACCATGACGGCGGTGATCTTGTTTTCTATGAATCCCTGGCTGGCGCTCATCACCTTGGTGCCGCTGCCCTTTATCGGCTGGATGATTCACTATGTGCGCTACCGATTGCGCACCGGTTTTGAAAAAATTGACCGTGTCTGGGGCGAGGTGACCAATGTGCTGGCCGACACGATTCCGGGCATCCGCGTGGTCAAAGCCTTTGCCCAAGAACAGCGCGAGGCTGCACGTTTTCGGGATGCCAATCGCTACAACTTGCAAGTCAATGACCGTATCAACAAAATTTGGTCGCTGTTCTCGCCCTCGGTGTCTTTGCTGACGGAGTTGGGTTTGCTGGTGGTCTGGGGCTTTGGCATTTACCAAGTGGCGCATGGGCAAATCACCGTGGGGATGTTGCTGGCGGCCATTGCCTATATCGGCCGGTTTTACGGACGGCTCGATTCCATGAGCCGCATCGTCTCGGTGACCCAAAAATCAGCCTCGGCTGCCAAGCGCATTTTTGATATTTTGGACCATGTCTCCAGCGTACCCGAGCCACACAAGCCGGTGCGCGTGGACCGGGTGCAGGGGCGCATCGAATTGCGCGAAGTAGGTTTCCGCTATGGCAACCGGGCGGTGAACCGGGCTATCAATTTGTCCATCGCGCCGGGCGAAATGATTGGCTTGGTGGGGCACAGTGGTTCGGGAAAAAGCACTTTGGTGAATTTGATTTGCCGTTTTTACGATGTATCTGAGGGCGCGATTTTGGTCGATGGCGTGGACATACGTTCGTATGCCATTAGCGACTTTCGCCGCAATATTGGCTTGGTATTGCAAGAGCCGTTTTTATTCTTCGGCACGATTGCCGACAACATCGCCTATGGCAAACCCGATGCCAGCCGCGCCGAGATCATGGCCGCAGCGCGTGCCGCCCACGCGCATGAATTCATTTTGCGCCTGCCCCATGGCTATGACTCCATGGTGGGCGAACGCGGCCAAGGCCTGTCGGGCGGTGAGCGCCAGCGCATCTCGATCGCGCGCGCGCTGCTCATCGATCCGCGCATTTTGATTCTCGATGAGGCCACCTCCTCGGTCGATTCGGAAACCGAGAAAGAGATTCAAAAAGCCCTGGAAAATTTGGTGCAAGGCCGAACCACGATTGCTATTGCGCACCGCCTTTCCACGCTGCACCGCGCCGACCGTTTGGTGGTGCTGGACCGGGGCCGCGTGGTGGAAGAAGGCACGCACGATGCGCTGATGCAGCAAGAAGGCGCGTATTTCAATTTGTACCAGGCGCAGGCGCGTAATGCCGATGCGCAATTAGCGCTTAGCGGGGCTGCGGTATGAACGATACACTGCAGCAAAACGCGTTTGTGTTGGAGCGCAACCCCTTTGGCAAATTGATCTTGACCAATGCGCAGGGTGAGCGCTTTACCGGCGTCTTGCCGGTGCGCGCCTTTCCCATCCTGGCACCTGACGAAGGCATTTCTTTGCTCAGCACCGAAGGCCATGAAGTGGCTTGGGTGGAACGCTTGAGCGACTTGCCAGCCAACTACCAAAGCCTGATTGAGGACGAATTGGCGCACCGCGAATTTATGCCGGTGTTGGTCCGGATTGTGGATGTCAGCAGCTTTTCCACGCCCTGTACCTGGACGGTGGACACTGACAGAGGCCGCACTGCGTTTGTGCTGCGTGGCGACGAGGACATCCGCCGTATCGGCACCGGCCGCAGCCTCTTGGTGGCCGACGCCCACGGCATTCATTACCTGGTGCCTGACCAGAAGGCGCTGGATGCGCACAGCAAGCGCTTATTGGATAGGTTTTTGTAACGGACAGTGGTCGACTTTCAGCCTAGCGGGCCATCAAAGCTTGCGCCCCAAGGCCTTAAAAAATAGTTCGGCCTGCAATTGTTCGCCCCGGGTTTGCGCGGCCACGGTGGCGGCCAGGGCTGGGTCCACGGGTTCGAGTGGCAGGCCGCTTTGGCGCGCCAGTACCTCCACCATACAAGCGCGTTCCAGGTAGTACAAATCGTCGTAGGCGTAGTCCATACGCTCGGCGCAGACCACCACGCCGTGGTTACCCAAAAACGCAATATCGGCGCCTTGCATCGCGTGGGCGATGCGCTCGCCTTCGCCAATGTCCAGCGCCAAACCGTTGTAATGCGCATCGGCGGCCACCCGGCCATGAAAGCGCATGGCGTTTTGCGACAGGCGGGTATCCAGTGCACGGGCGCGGGTCAGGGTCAGCGCCGTGGCATAGGGCATATGCGTGTGCAGCACGCAGGCTTTAGCGGCGATACGGTGAATCGCCGCGTGGATAAACATGGCCGTAGGCTCTACGGCATGCCGCCCGGCCAGCACCTGGCCTTGCGCGTCAATCATCACAATGTCATCGGCCTGTACCTCGCTCCACATCAGGCCACGCGGGTTGAGCAGAAAGCGGCCGCTGGCGTCGGGTAGCTCGATGCTGAAGTGGTTGCACACACCCTCGGCCAGGCCGTGGTGGGCAGCGGCGCGCAGGGCCAGCGCCAGATCGGCGCGCAAGGCGCTGACCGTGGGGGAAGCATAGTCGTGTGCATGCATGGGGCGTGTCTCCTGGCGGGTCTGAGCCCGCATCCTAGCGCCTGCGGTGCGTATATTGGCAGATTGCAAATGTGCGGTCGCTAGGGCTGCAGGCGGTGGCGCTTACGCTATCGCCCACGGCGGACAATCTCTGCTAACCTTATCGGCCTGCCAATGTCGGCTTTGCTCTCAGGCGTATCGCACGCCCGCACACCATGTCCCACCACCAACAGTTTTATATCAACGGCGCTTGGGTCAACCCCACCGTGGCCCGCAGCCTGGACGTCATCAACCCCGCGACCGAGCAGGCCTATACCCAGATAGCCATGGGCAGTGCCGCCGATGTGGACAAAGCCGTGGCCGCTGCCCGCGCCGCCTTTCCCGCGTTCACACTGACTGACAAAGCCACGCGCCTGGCCTTGCTGCGCCGCATCCTCGCCCTGTACAACGCGCGCGCCGAAGAAATTGCCCAGGCCGTGTCCGACGAAATGGGCGCCCCGCTGTCCTGGGCGCGCGATGCCCAGACCTGGGCCGGCCGCGTGCACCTGGAAGCCACGATTGCTTCGCTGGAAAGTTACGAATTTGAACACCAGCGCGGCGGCACCCGCATCATGAAAGAGGGCATAGGCGTGGTCGCGCTGATCACGCCCTGGAACTGGCCACTCAACCAAATTGTGTGCAAGGTAGCGCCAGCGCTGGCGGCGGGTTGCACCATGGTGCTCAAGCCCAGCGAGATCGCACCCATCAGCGGTATGGTGTTTTCTGAAATCATGCACGATGCCGGTGTGCCCGCCGGTGTCTACAACATGGTCAACGGCGACGGCCCCTCGGTCGGCCAAGTGATGGCCGCGCACAAAGATGTGGACATGGTGTCTTTTACTGGCTCTACCCGCGCCGGGGTCATCGTCGCCAAAACCGCAGCTGACACGGTCAAGCGCGTGGCGCAAGAGCTGGGCGGCAAGTCGCCCAATATTATTTTGGAAGACGCCGATCTGCAAACCGCGGTGCGCAAAGGCGTGGAAAGCTGCATGAGCAACACCGGCCAGTCGTGTGATGCGCCCACGCGTATGCTGGTGCCGCGTGCGATGCATGCCAAAGCACTCGAAATTGCTGCAGCCGTTGCCGCCGAGCAAGTGGTGGGCGACCCACGCGCCGAGGGTACGACCATGGGCCCCTTGGTTAGCGAAATGCAGTACACCAAAGTGCAGCGCCTGATCGAGATCGGCATTGCCGAGGGCGCGACCCTGGTGGCCGGAGGCGCTGGCAAGCCCGCCGGGCTCACACGCGGCTACTACGCCCGTCCCACGGTGTTTGGCAACGTCAGCCGCGGCATGACGATTGCACGCGAAGAAATTTTCGGCCCGGTGCTGGCCATCATGCCTTACGACAGCGAAGCCGAGGCGATTGAAATTGCTAACGACAGCGAATTTGGTCTGGCCGCTTTTGTCCAGTCCGAAAACCTGGAGCACGCGCGCCGCGTGGCGCGCCAGCTGCGCGCCGGCCAGGTCAATATCAATTACCCGGATTGGGACATCTACGCGCCCTTTGGCGGCTACAAACAGTCGGGCAACGGACGCGAATACGCCGACTGGGGCATTCACGACTTCCTGGAAGTCAAGGCCATGATCGGCTACGGCAGCTAAGTGGCTACTGCGAAGTCGGCTTAAATTTCGAGGTTGTCGATCAGCCGGGTGCGTCCCAAGCGCGCTGCTGCCAACACCACCAAGGGCTGGCCTGCTTGCGCTGGGCCTAAATCAGCCTGGCGGCGCAGCGCCACATAGTCGGCCTGCCAGCCTTGTGCGGCCAGCGTATGCAAAGCCTGCGCTTGCATAGCCTCAAAGTCGGTGCCACCTGCCCGCACTGCCTGGGCCAGCGCTTGCAAAGCCGCATGCAATTGCGGCGCTCGCGCCCGCTCGGCCTCGGACAAATAGCCATTGCGCGAGGACATAGCCAGCCCATCTGGCGCGCGGCGGGTGTCCACACCCACAATGTCCACCGGCAAATTGAACTGGCGCACCATATGGCGTATTACCATCAACTGCTGATAATCTTTTTTGCCAAACACGGCGGTGCGCGCTTGCGTGCAGGCCAATAGCTTGAGCACTACGGTGCAGACGCCGGCAAAAAAGCCAGGCCGGAATGCGCCCTCAAGCACATCGGCTAATTCGGGTGGCGGCGTTACCTTAAAACCCTGGGCTTCAGGGTAGAGCGTGGCCTCCGTGGGCGCGAACAAGAGGTCGCAACCGGCAGCCTCTAGCTGAGCGCAATCGGCCTCAAAGGTACGCGGGTAGGTATCGAAATCTTCGTTGGGGCCGAACTGCAAGCGATTGACAAATATCGTGCTTACTTGCACATCGCCCAAAGGCTTGGCCTTGCGTACCAGGTCCAGGTGCCCTTCGTGCAAATTACCCATGGTGGGCACTACCGCAGGATGCCGGTAGGACTGTAGGGCCTCTGCCAGCGCGGGCAGGCTGTGGACGATGCGCATCAAGGGCCTTGTTTTACCAGGCGTGGACGTCGTTGACCGGGAAGCTGCCGTTTTTCACCGCCGCCACATAGGCTTCCATGGCCCCGCGAATCGAGCTGGCCTCCAGCATGAAGTTGCGCACAAACTTGGGCATCTTGCCCAGATTCACCCCCAGCATATCGTGCAGCACCAAGACTTGCCCGGCGGTGTCTTTGCCCGCGCCAATGCCGATGGTGGCGCAATGTTGTAGCGCCTGCGTCAGTTCGGCGGACACATCGGCAGGCACCATTTCCAGCACCAGCATGGTGGCGCCTGCGTCTTCCAGGGCATGGGCTTGTTGTTTGAGCAGGTCGGCAGCGGCGTCGGTCCGGCCCTGCAACCGGTAGCCGCCCAGGGCATGCACGGTTTGCGGCGTCAAGCCCAGGTGGGCGCAGACCGGAATGCCGCGCTCCACCAAAAAGTGCACTACTTCAGTGGTCCACCCGCCGCCTTCTAGCTTGATCATGTGGGCGCCGGCCTGCATCAGCACCGAGGCGCTGCGAAAAGCCTGCTCTTTGGATTCTTGGTAAGAACCAAATGGCAAGTCGGCAATCAGCCAGGCCGTGCCCTGCGCGCGCCGCAGGCCGCGCGATACGCTGGCCGTGTGGTAGCGCATGTCCTCCAGGCTCACGCCCACCGTGCTGTGCAAACCTTGGCAGACCATGCCCAGCGAGTCGCCGATCAGTATGCATTCCACCCCGGCGGCATCGGCCACGGCGGCGAAAGTGGCGTCGTAGGCGGTGAGCATGGTGATTTTTTCGCCCCGGCTGCGCATTTCCTGCAAACGCGGCAGGCTGATGGGCTTGCGGCTGGCCAAGGGCGATGCTGGCGGCAAGGTGCCATAAGGTGTGCCACCGAGCTGGTTGGCGGCGGTATCGGCAGGGCTGTTGGGGACCATGCGGTATCTCCGGTGAGGCAGAGGCGGGTGGGGCCGGTTTCAGTTCGGGCTGTAGGCCAGGCGCACGTAAATCGGTGCGTAGGCCTCGGCCTGGGTGATTTCAATCAGCGTTTCTTTGGCCAGTTCTAGCATGGCGATAAACGTGACCACCAGCGTTGGCAGACCCAACTGCGGATCGAACAAATCTTCAAAGCCGACGAAGCGTTTGCCTTGCAGTTTTTTCAGCACCATGCTCATGTGCTCGCGCACGGAGAGTTCGGCGCGGCTGATTTTGTGGTGCTGCACCAGCTTGGCCCGCTGCACCATAGAACGCCAGGCTTCCTGCAAATCCATTACGTCCACATCCGGAAAGCGCACCGCGATGCTGTAGTCCACATGCACCGCCGCCTTGAGGAAATCACGCCCGAACTGGGGTACGGTGTTGAGATTGGCAGCGGCGCGTTTCATCTGCTCGTATTCGAGCAGACGGCGCACCAGCTCGGCGCGCGGATCCTCGGGCTCCTCGCCTTCGGCGCTTTTCTTGGGCGGCAAGAGCATGCGTGACTTGATCTCGATCAGCATCGCCGCCATCAGCAGGTATTCGGCAGCCAGCTCCAGGTTGCGCTTGCGGATTTGGTCTACATAGACCAGGTACTGCTGCGTCACACTGAGCAGTGGGATATCCAGAATATTGAAGTTTTGCTTGCGTATCAGGTAAAGCAAAAAGTCCAGCGGGCCTTCAAAGGCTTCGAGAAACACTTCCAGCGCGTCCGGCGGGATGTACAAATCCAGCGGCATGGCAAAAAGCGGTTCGCCGTACAGGCGGGCGACGGCCACATGGTCTACCACTTCGGGCGAGCCGTCCACCAATACGGCGGCTTGCATGGGCTGGGGAATTGCGCTGCTGTTCATCGCGGGGTGACCACCCGATTTGGTGCTGGCTGGGTCAGGCAGGGTCAAGACGGCTTTATTGGTCCGATTGGGTCTGGTAGACGTAGGGCTTTTGCGCCACTTTGGCCGCGCGGTAGCCCGCTTGCGCGTTGCGGTCCAGGCTGAGGTCCCACAGCAGGGCACGACCGGCTCTTTGCTGCGCTTCCAGCTGGGGGCGGGACGCTTTGAGCTGGTCTATGAACAAGCTGGCTTCAGAGTGGTAATCGGGGCGGCGAAATAGAGACATGGCAAATCCTTGGGGCGACCGATTCTAGGGGCAGGGCGCAGTGTAGGCCCAAAGCCCCCCGGCGCTTACGGCAATGCCGCTATGCTACGCGCCCTATGACGCATTTTGACTTCTCCAGCGACGCCATTGACCGCCTGGCCCAGCAAGATGCCGCCCGTGCCCTTGCCGAGGACGTGGGCAGCGGCGATTTGACAGCCGCTTTGGTGGACTCCACGCGCCAGGCCCGCGCCCGCGTGCTGCTGCGCGAAAACGCGGTGCTGTGTGGTCAGCCCTGGGCAAAGGCTGCCCTGCACGCTTTGGCCCCGCAGGCGCAGATGGACTGGCTGGCGGCCGAGGGCGCCCGTGGCGAAGCCAATGCAGTGGTGCTGACCCTGCAAGGCCCAGCCCAAGCCTTGCTATCTGCCGAGCGCACTATGCTCAATTTTTTGCAATTACTCAGCGGCGTGGCCACGCGCACCGCGCAGTTTGTGGCCGCAGTGCAGGCGGTGCCGGGCAACCGGGCGCAAATTGTGGACACCCGCAAAACCCTGCCCGGCCTGCGCCTGGCCCAAAAATACGCAGTGCGCTGCGGCGGCGGCACCAACCACCGTATTGGCTTGTACGACGCGGTACTGATTAAAGAGAACCATATCGCCGCTGCCGGTGGCGTATCCGCCGCTTTGCAGCGCGCCCAGGCGGTGGCGGCCCAGGCGGCATTTATCGAAATTGAGGTCGAGACTTTGCAGCAATTGCACGAGGCCTTGCGGGCCGGTGCGCGCATGGTGCTGCTTGACAATATGACGCATGCGCAATTGCGCGAAGCGGTGGCGATCAACGCCGGGCGTGCGATTTTGGAAGTGTCTGGCGGCGTGAACCTAGACACGGTGCAGGCCATTGCCGCCACGGGTGTGGACCGCATTTCCATAGGCGCGCTAACCAAAGACGTGCGTGCCATCGATTTTTCTATGCGGATGGAGGATGTGTAATGCAAACCCTTGAATCGCCTTTGCAACGCATAGACGTGGAGTATGAGCAGCCCGCGTGCAGCACCCGCCACGCCTGGGCGCGCGTGCCGGTGGAGCCCGCGCCGGATGAACGCGTAGCCCTCAAAGAAAAAATCACCCGCTTGCTGCACGAAAAAAACGCGGTCATGGTGTCGCACTATTACGTACACCCGGATTTGCAAGACCTGGCAGAGGCCACTGGCGGGCTGGTGAGCGACTCGCTGGAAATGGCCCGTTTTGGCCGCGACCACCGCGCCCAAACCCTGATCGTGTCTGGCGTGCGCTTTATGGGCGAAACCTCCAAAATCTTGAGCCCCCATA
>CANFVA010000020.1 GCA_947450255.1 Comamonadaceae bacterium | reverse complement strand
GGAACCACCGGGCTGCATCTGGGCTACATCGAGCAGGTCATTGGCAAGCGCCACAGCAGCCATGACCAGGTATCTATCTACGCCTGCATGAATGGCCTGATGCTGCCAGGGCGCCAATTGTTTTTGGTCGATACCCATGTGAACTACGATCCCACGGCCCCTGAGTTGGCGCGCATCACCATCATGGCCGCCCAGGAAATGATGCGTTTTGGTTTCAAGCCTAAAGCGGCGTTGCTCAGCCATTCCAATTTCGGCAGCAGCAATGAACCTAGCGCCATCAAAATGCGCCAGACCTTAGAAATCCTTCGGCGCGACGCGCCCTGGCTGGATGTCGATGGCGAAATGCACGGCGACGTGGCGCTGGACGGCCATGCCCGCGAGGCGCTTATGCCCAATACCACCTTGATTGGCGACGCTAACCTGCTGGTACTGCCCAATATTGACGCTGCCAATATCGCCTACAACCTGCTCAAAACCGCTGCCGGCGGCAATATTGCGATCGGGCCGGTGCTGCTGGGCGCGGCCAAGCCGGTGCATGTGCTGACCGCCAGCACCACGGTACGCCGCATCGTCAATATGACGGCGCTGACCGTGGCCGATGCCAACGCCAGCCGATAGGACCCCTGCCGCGCCTTGCCCGGTGCGGTCTATTTTTTTAGAAGAGTACGCCCGTGAAGCAAAGTTTTCAATTGGACCTTCCCGGACGCGAGCCAGCGCGCTGGCTGGACGCTAGCAAACATACGGTGCGCAAATACGTAGCGCGCCAGCGCCGCGCCAACCTGCCCGAGGGCGCGGACTATTGGGACTTTGCCTGCCGCTTCGGCAGTACTGAGCAAGATTCCGTAGAAGTTCATTTTGCGACCCTGATTTCTCTGATGGACGCTGCCGCCGCCAGGGGAGACAAGTGCTTTTTCGTCAGCATCCGCGGTCAGGCTGCGGTCCGTGCGCGGCGCACCGCAGCTGCCGTGGACCTGGTTTCGACAGCGGCAGGCCTTGAGCCGGCCCAAGAATAGTCGCCACAAGGCCACTTCGGCGACTAAAGTGCACCAATAAAGCCCCAAGAGCTGCTTCTAACCCCTAGCAAAAGCCCTTAGGTGCAAACCCTGAGGTTTTCAACCGTCTGAAGCTTTGGGTTATTGCCTTTTCCCAGCAGATGGGAGACAATCGTGGTTGGGATTTTGGTATTTTTTTCGATTGTTGAATGGTTTTAAGGTGTTTTCGATGACGCTTTGGTTGTCGAAGCTGCTAGCTAGGCCCGGAGTGTTTTCCGGATCGTGGAATTTGGGCCTCCGTCTTTCCAAGGCGATGTTGCTTGCCAGCAGCCTGCTTGGGGCGATTGCTGCACCTGCACAACAGGATTTCAGTGCGCCGGGGGCCAGTATCGGCATGCAGGAATTGCCGTCGCAGGCCTTACAGACCTACCGCAACATCCGAAAAGGCGGGCCATTTCCCTTCGATAAGGACGGCGTAGTCTTTGGTAACCGGGAGCGATTGCTTCCGCCAGAAAAGCGTGGCTTTTACCGGGAATACACCGTTCGAACCCCTGGGGAGCGTAACCGCGGTTCCCAAAGAATTGTGTGTGGTGGACCGGCAACGATGCCGCAAGCCTGTTACTACACGGTCGATCACTATGCGAGCTTTCGCAAGATCGTGCCCTGAGTTTTTTTGTTTTATGAGAAAGTGAATCGGGGATGGACACGCCACTTCGAACTGTCAGAACGAATATCGTTCAATCGATACGCGCTTTTCGCGTATCGGATTTGCAGGAAGCCGCCCAGGAATTGGGCCAGCATTTCCTATATGCCAATCTGGGTAGCGCCCAGACCAAGCAAGATGTATTGGACATGATCAGCGCCCAGTTCATGCTCTCGGCCAACGCCAGCAAGAATTTTGATGCGCTGTATGACAACATGACCGATCCGCTGCACAAATCGGGACCACAGCCAGGTTTTGTTGCGGTGTTGGAACACATCCCGGCCAACGTGAAATTTGACAAAGAGGCGCGCGAGCAATTGCTCGACATCTTTCGCGATACCGCCGACTATTGGGCGGATCGAAAAATACCTTTTAGGTGCTTCTATTCTTTTCTGTAGCCCGTTCTGCACAAACCAGCCAAGCAGAACGGGCGAATCAGGCAAACAACGGTACTGAGGCCCAAAGCACGGCGGGTACCGAATTAGCGGCTATCGCTGAGAAGCTCCCCGGCGATTTTCTGATTGATGTATCGCCTTTGGCTTTGCGCATGAGTAGCCCGTTTAACGCGGGTTACTGGTTGGCAGCGGCCTAAGCCCAACTTTCCTGCTCAAGCGCTGGTGCCGACGTGCTCGGCCTGCCGGTCGGCATGGTAGCTCGAGCGCACCATCGCACCGACCGCCGCGTGTTTGAATCCCATGGCATAGGCTTGGGATTCAAACTGTTTAAAGATGTCCGGGTGCACGTAGCGCCGCACGGGTAAATGACTGCTTGAGGGCGCTAGGTACTGACCGATGGTCAACATATCGATGTCGTGGGCGCGCATGTCTTGCATTACGGCCAGAATTTCTTCATTGGTTTCGCCCAAGCCAACCATTAGGCCGCTTTTGGTAGGAATGTCAGGAAATTGGGCTTTGAATTTTTTCAACAAATTCAAAGAAAACAAATAATCCGAGCCCGGTCGGGCTTCTTTGTACAAGCGTGGCACCGTTTCGATGTTGTGGTTCATAACATCGGGTGGCGCGTTTTGCAAAATCGTAAGCGCCCGGTCATCCCGTCCGCGGAAGTCGGGTACCAGGACTTCAATTCGGGTGGCTGGCGAGAGTTCGCGGATTTTTTCTATGCATTGCACAAAATGCCCGGCACCGCCATCGCGTAAATCATCGCGGTCGACGCTGGTGATCACCACATAGTTGAGCTGCAATGCTGCGATGGTGCGTGCCAAGTTGTCAGGCTCATGCACATCTAAGGGGTCAGGACGCCCATGGCCGACATCGCAAAACGGGCAACGGCGGGTGCATTTGTCACCCATGATCATAAAGGTGGCCGTTCCCTTGCCAAAGCACTCGCCGATATTGGGGCAAGACGCTTCCTCACAAACGGTGACTAATTTATTCGCCCGCAAAATGTCTTTGATCTCATAAAACCGCGTGCCGCTGGACGCGGCTTTAACGCGTATCCAGTCGGGTTTTTTCAAAACCTCCGCTGCTTGCACCTTAATGGGGATGCGGGCCAGTTTGGCGCCGGCTTTTTGCTTAACGTGCGGGTCGTAGGTGGGGCTGGGTGGGCTGGAGGAAGTCATTGAAACTTTCAGGGAGAAAGCGCACTTTGCAGTCGCGCAGCGATGATGGTGGCGGCCTCTTCCCAAGCGATCGTCACGCCAATGGTGGAAAGGTCCACAGTTTGCAGACCCGCGTAACCGCAGGGGTTAATGTACGAGAAAGGGGCAAGATCCATGTTCACATTAAGCGCCAAGCCGTGGTAACTGCAGTGGCGGCTGACTTTGATGCCTAACGCAGCTATTTTTCCCAAGCCATTGAAGTTTGGCGGCGCATTTTTCGCGGTGACCTGCAATTGGCTGTGGCCGTGCGGATCGTCCAGCCTGATGTAAATCCCAGGCGCCCCCACGATCCGGTGGCCGGTCACCCCCCAGGCGCGTAGCGAGCGCAGCACGGCCTCTTCGATCCGAAACACAAACTCCTTAACGAAATAACCCGCCGCCTTCAGATTCATCAGCGGGTAAGCCACCACTTGGCCCGGCCCGTGGTACGTGATTTGCCCACCGCGATCGGTGCGCACCACCGGGATATCGCAGGCACGCAAAAGGTGCGTCGCCTGACTCGCCTGCCCTTCCGTAAAGGTTGGAGGATGCTCGCAAATCCAGAGCTCATCTTCGGTGTCCGCCGAGCGATGGGTTGAGAAAGCCTTCATCGCGTCCAGGGTTGACGAATAATCGACTCGCCCTAAGTATTTGATTTTCATTGAAAACTAGTCAAAGCGCCATCTTGACCATGGGGTGTGAGGTCAGTGCAAGGTACATGTCGTCGAGCTGGGAGCGGCTGGTCGCGCGAAAATTCAGGGTAATCCCTAGGTATTTCTCGCCTTTGCTGGGGCGCAACTCGACTTTAGAGTCATCAAAGCCTGGGTCGAAGCTTTGCGCCAAGGCCACCATCGTTCCCACGAAGTCAGGTTGGTGCAGCCCAATCACCTTAATTGGAAAGTCGCAGGGATACTCGATGAGGGAATCTCTTTCGGGAATGGCATTCATGGGTGGATTATGGTGCTTGGTTAGTACCCAAGCTTGGCCGGAAAAAGGGGTTATGTATCTGCCCGGTGAAGCTGCGATATACTAAGAGGCTTTCCTGATTGCTAAGGCGAGGTGGGTGTCAAAAAACCAAACAGATCTTGGCGATGACGCTGAAAAACCTTGGGGTGCAGATTCCGAAGAGGGTGCTGCACCATGGACTGCCGAACAGGCCCAGGCTTGGCGAGCGCAGCAAGGCAAGGGTGTAACCGCTTGGGCCGTGGTGCGAATGCAGTTTTTTGCATCATGTTTGGTAGTCGGGGGTATCGCCTTGGCCACCAGTCGGCAGAGTTATGTATGGTCTGCCTTTTACGGAGCTATGGCAGTTGTAATACCTAATGCCGCGATGGCGCGTGGGATCAGCAAGCGGCAGGCGCCCAATGTTGAAAGCGCGGTCGCTGCGTTGGTGGTTTGGGAAATAGTGAAAGTGATCGCTTCGGTGTTCATGCTGATGCTGGCCACCCGGGTAGTCGAAAATTTGAGTTGGCCTGCACTTTTGGCGGGCTTGGTTGTAACACTAAAGGTGAATTGGCTCGCTTTGGCCCTAGGGGGACGGACCAGCCAGTCAAACGCAAAGTCTAGGACTGAATGACGTATGTCTGCTGAACAGGGCCCAAGCGCTGGTGAATACATTGTTCACCACCTGACGCATCTTCAAAACAAGCCGATGTCGGGCGTTATCGACTTTTCGGTTTTTAATATCGATTCGATTTTTTGGTCGATCGCGCTGGGTTTAATGGGCTGTTTTGTGTTGTGGCGCGCAGCGTCGACTGCGACATCTGGTGCCCCTGGTCGTTTCCAGGCGGCAGTAGAGATCATGTTTGAACTGGTCGACAGCCAAGCCAAAGGCATCATTCACAACGCAGAAAGCCGCAAACTCGTCGCGCCGCTGGCGTTGACCGTCTTTGTTTGGATTTTTTTGCTCAACGCCATGGACTTGTTCCCGGTGGACTTGTTCCCGATGATTTTCCAGGCCATTTACGGCGCTGCCGGGCATGATGCGCACCATGCTTACATGCGCGTAGTTCCCTCTGCGGACCTTTCCACTACTTTGGGCCTTTCGACTTCGGTTTTGCTGATTTGTGTGTTCTACAACATCAAAATTAAAGGCATTGGCGGTTGGGTGCACGAGTTGTTTTGCGCCCCATTTGGCGCACACCCGCTGCTGTGGCCAGTAAATTTCGTGATGCAAATGATCGAGTTTGCCGCCAAAACGGTTTCCCATGGCATGCGGTTATTCGGAAACATGTATGCCGGCGAACTGGTGTTCATGCTCATCGCTTTGATGGGTGGCGCCGCTGCGGCGACCTTGCCTGGCGTGCTGCTACCGGTTGGTCACGTCATCGCGGGTTCGATTTGGGCTATTTTTCACATCATGATCATCACCTTGCAGGCGTTTATCTTCATGATGTTGACATTGGTTTACGTTGGCCAGGCCCACGACGCACATTGATTTCTTTTTATTAACTTTCCATCCATAAATAGGAGCTTCTCATGGAACACGTACTTGGTTATGTCGCTTTGGCCGCTGGCCTGATCATCGGTTTGGGCGCGATTGGCGCCTGTATTGGCATCGGCATCATGGGTAGCAAATACCTGGAAGCCGCTGCGCGTCAACCAGAGTTGATGAACGAACTGCAAACAAAAATGTTCTTGCTCGCTGGATTGATCGACGCTGCCTTCTTGATCGGCGTTGGTATCGCGATGATGTTCGCTTTCGCGAACCCCTTCGTGCTCAAGTAAGCGTTTAATTTTAAAAGACTGGTGTTGACGTGAGTATTAACGCAACCCTGTTCGTCCAGATGATCGTGTTTGCGATCCTGGTGTGGTTCACGATGAAATTCGTGTGGCCTCCCTTGGCAAACGCATTGGACGAGCGGTCTCAAAAGATTGCCCATGGTTTGGCAGCCGCAGAGCATGCCAAGATCGAACTGGCGCATGCGCACAAGGAAGTTGAGCTCAAGTTGGCGGCAACGCGCTCAGAGTCCACAGCCTTGATCGCTGATGCTGAGCGTCGCGCGCAGCACTTGATTGACGAAGCAAAGACGCGCGCGGCAGAAGAGGCGGCAAAAATCGTCGCCGCTGCCCGAGCCGATGCTGAGCAAGAGTCCATCAAAGCGCGCGAAGCTTTGCGCGCCCAGGTCGCTGTTTTGGCGGTCAAAGGCGCTGAGCAAATTTTGCGCAAAGAAGTGAATGCTGGTGTGCATGCGGATCTTTTGGCCCGCTTGCAAACAGAACTCTAAGAATCAGCCATGGCCGAACTTGCCACTATTGCCCGTCCGTATGCGGAGGCGCTTTTCAATGCATCACAAGCCGACTTGCCTGGCAACGTTGCATGGCTCGAAGAGCTGGCCTGTATCGCGGCAAGCCCGGAGTTGACCGCGATTGCCAGCAATCCCAAGGTCACTTCAGACCAGGTGTTTGACGTGATTAAGGGTGTTGCTCGGACTACTTGGTCTGCACAAGCCGACAACTTTGTGCGTGCGATCATCGAGAACGGCCGTCTCAGCGCTCTTCCTGAAGTATTGACGCAGTTTCGCGCCCATATGAATGCGCAGAGTGGATCTTCGGACGCTGTTATTTACAGTCCATTTGATATGGATGCAAATGCCTTGGCCCAAGTTGGCGAGGCCTTGCAAAAGCGTTTTGGGCGTAAATTGAACCTGTCTGTGCAGCTTGATGCGGCGTTGATTGGTGGTGTCCGTGTCGTCGTGGGTGACGAGGTACTAGATACCTCTGTCAAAGCCCGTTTAGAACAAATGAAAGTTGCGCTGACCGCTTGATGGTGGTACAGCCCTAACATGAAAGAAGGAAAGAGGCATGCAACTCAATCCAGCAGAAATCTCCGAACTCATTAAGAGCCGCATCCAGGGCTTGACGAATGAGGCCAATATTCGTAACCAAGGAACCGTTCTGTCAGTGACTGATGGCATTGTTCGATTGCACGGTCTGTCCGATGTGATGCAAGGTGAAATGTTGGAGTTTCCTAACAACACCTTCGGTTTGGCGCTCAATCTTGAGCGTGACTCCGTGGGCGCGGTGATCTTGGGTGACTACGAGCAAATTTCCGAAGGCGATATCGTCAAATGCACGGGACGCATTTTGGAAGTTCCCGTGGGCCCCGAGCTGATTGGCCGCGTGGTCAATGCCTTGGGTCAACCGATTGACGGCAAAGGCCCGATCAACGCCAAGTTGACCGACGTGATTGAAAAAGTTGCGCCTGGTGTGATTGCACGTGAATCCGTCAGCCAGCCGATGCAAACCGGCCTCAAGTCGATTGACTCCATGGTGCCTATCGGCCGTGGCCAGCGCGAATTGATCATTGGTGACCGCCAGACCGGCAAAACGGCTGTGGCCATCGACGCCATCATTAACCAAAAAGGTCAGAACATGACCTGCGTGTACGTGGCGATTGGTCAAAAAGCTTCGTCCATCAAAAACGTGGTGCGTGCTTTGGAAAAAGCCGGCGCCATGGAGTACACCATTGTGGTGGCCGCCTCTGCCTCTGAATCGGCAGCGATGCAGTACGTGTCCGCCTACTCCGGCTGCACCATGGGTGAATATTTCCGCGACCGTGGCGAGGACGCCCTAATCGTTTATGACGACTTGTCCAAGCAAGCAGTGGCCTACCGCCAGGTGTCTTTGCTGCTGCGTCGCCCACCGGGCCGCGAAGCTTACCCTGGTGACGTGTTCTATCTGCACAGCCGTTTGCTTGAGCGCGCAGCCCGCGTGAATGCCGACTATGTTGAAGCCTTCACTAAGGGCGCGGTGAAAGGCAAAACCGGTTCTCTGACTGCGTTGCCGATCATCGAAACCCAAGCGGGTGACGTGTCTGCCTTCGTGCCCACCAACGTGATTTCGATTACCGATGGCCAGATCTTCTTGGAGACCTCGTTGTTCAACGCCGGCATCCGTCCTGCGATCAACGCCGGTATTTCGGTGTCACGCGTCGGTGGTGCAGCGCAAACCAAGCTGATCAAAAATTTGTCCGGCGGTATCCGTACCGACTTGGCGCAGTACCGTGAGTTGGCGGCATTCGCACAGTTTGCCTCTGATCTGGACGAGTCGACCCGCAAGCAGCTCGACCGTGGTGCGCGCGTCACTGAGTTGCTCAAGCAAGCCCAGTACAGCCCCTTGACTATCAGCTCGATGGCCTCCACTTTGTTTGCCGTTAACAAGGGCTTCATGGACGATGTCGAGATCAAGCAGGTCTTGATGTTTGAGCGCGAGTTGCATGCTTACCTGAAAGACAAGCACGCCAGTTTGCTGGCAAGCATGGAAGCAAATAAAGCCATGGACAAAGATGCCGAGGCAGAGCTGACCGCCGCTGTGACTGCTTTCAAGAAGACTTTTGCTTGATAGCCGCTGACGCAACCAGGAGCAACTGATGGCAGCAGGCAAGGAAATACGCGGCAAGATCAAATCGGTGGAAAACACCAAGAAGATCACCAAGGCCATGGAAATGGTGGCGGCTTCCAAAATGCGCAAGGCGCAGGAGCGCATGCGCGCAGCCCGCCCATTTAGCGAAAAGATTCGCAATATTGCGGCCAACCTGAGCCAGGCCAACCCGGAATACGTGCATCCCTTCATGGAAGTCAACCAGGCCAATGGTGCGGGCTACATCGTGGTTACCACTGACAAAGGTTTGTGCGGCGGCCTTAACACCAATGTGCTGCGCAGCATGCACCACAAGATGCGTGAGTTGCAAGGCCAGGGTTTGCAGCCGCAAGCCGTGGCCATTGGCAATAAAGGCCTGGGCTTTTTGAATCGGTCGGGCGTCAAAGTGTTGGCCCAGGCCGTGCAGTTGGGCGACACGCCGCATCTGGAAAAACTGATCGGCCCCGTGAAAGCCTTGCTGGACGCCTATGTGGCGGGTGAAATCCGGGTGATCTATTTGTGTTTCACCCGCTTTATCAACACCATGAAGCAAGAGCCCGTGGTGGAGCAATTGCTACCGCTGTCTGCAGAGTCCCTGAATAAGCATGCATCGCCTGCTGCTTGGGACTACATCTACGAACCCGATGCCCATGTGGTCATCGACGAATTGCTTTTGCGTTACGTGGAAGCACTGGTGTACCAGGCCGTGGCTGAAAGCATGGCCTCTGAGCAATCGGCACGTATGGTGGCTATGAAGTCCGCAACTGACAATGCAGGCAACGTCATCAACGAACTCAAACTGGTTTACAACAAGACGCGCCAGGCTGCGATCACCAAGGAATTGTCCGAGATCGTTGCAGGCGCGGCTGCTGTCTGATTTTTATTTTTGGAGCAAGACAAAATGGCTCAAGCAAGCGCGGACGCAGGCGTCCAGGGAAAAATTGTTCAATGTATCGGTGCGGTGGTGGACGTAGAGTTTCCGCGCGACCACATGCCCAAGGTCTATGACGCCTTGAAGCTCGAAGGCACAGCGCTGACGTTGGAGGTGCAGCAGCAATTGGGCGACGGCATTGTCCGTACCATTGCGCTCGGTAGCTCTGACGGTCTGCGTCGTGGCCTCATGGTAGTGAATACCGGCGCGGCTATCACGGTGCCAGTCGGCAAGGGAACCTTGGGCCGCATCATGGACGTGTTAGGTAACCCGATCGACGAGCGTGGCCCCGTAGACCAAACCCTGACGGCTTCTATTCACCGCAAAGCGCCGGCCTACGACGAACTCTCGCCCTCGCAAGAACTGTTGGAAACCGGCATCAAGGTGATTGACTTGGTTTGCCCGTTTGCCAAAGGCGGCAAGGTCGGTTTGTTCGGCGGTGCCGGTGTCGGTAAGACCGTGAACATGATGGAACTGATCAACAACATCGCCAAAGCGCACAGCGGCTTGTCGGTGTTTGCTGGTGTGGGTGAGCGTACCCGCGAGGGAAATGACTTCTACCACGAGATGGCCGACTCCGGCGTGGTGAACCTGGAGAAGCTCGAAGACTCCAAAGTAGCCATGGTTTACGGCCAGATGAATGAGCCTCCGGGTAACCGTTTGCGCGTGGCCTTGACCGGTTTGACCATCGCTGAATCTTTCCGTGACGAAGGCAAAGACGTGCTGTTCTTCGTGGACAACATTTATCGCTACACACTGGCCGGTACCGAAGTGTCTGCGCTCTTGGGTCGTATGCCTTCTGCAGTGGGTTACCAACCTACCTTGGCCGAAGAAATGGGCCGTTTGCAAGAGCGTATTACTTCTACCAAAGTGGGTTCCATCACTTCGATCCAAGCCGTGTACGTGCCGGCCGATGATTTGACCGATCCGTCACCTGCAACCACCTTCGCCCACTTGGACTCCACCGTTGTGTTGTCGCGTGATATTGCCTCGCTGGGTATTTACCCCGCGGTGGATCCGCTGGATTCCACCAGCCGCCAGCTCGACCCGCTGGTTGTTGGCGAAGAGCATTACGCTACCGCCCGTGCGGTGCAAGGTACTTTGCAGCGTTACAAAGAACTGCGTGACATCATCGCCATCTTGGGCATGGACGAGTTGGCGCCGGAAGACAAGTTGACCGTGGCACGCGCCCGTAAGATTCAGCGTTTCTTGTCGCAGCCTTTCCACGTGGCGGAAGTGTTTACCGGTTCGCCCGGCAAGTACGTCACCCTGGCGGAGACCATTCGCGGCTTCAAGATGATCGTGGCCGGTGAGTGCGATCATTTGCCAGAGCAAGCCTTCTACATGGTCGGCAATATCGACGAAGCCTTCGAAAAAGCCAAAAAGGTCTAAGCCATGAACACCATCCACGTTGATGTGGTGAGCGCGGAGGAGTTGATCTTCTCTGGCGAGGCGCGCTTTGTTGCGCTGCCTGGCGAGGCCGGTGAACTCGGCGTGCATCCGCGGCATACACCGCTGATCACCCGCGTTAAGCCCGGCTCGGTGCGTATTGAATTGGCTGACGGCTCAGAAGAGTTTGTCTTCGTTGCCGGCGGCATTATTGAAGTGCAGCCCGATAGTGTGACGGTGTTGTCCGACACGGCGATCCGCGGTAAAGATCTGGATGAGGAGCGTGCTAACGCAGCCAAAGCCTTGGCCGAAGAAGCTCTGCGCAACGCCAAGAGCAAAGTGGATCTGGCGGTGGCGCAATCCGAGCTGCATGTCTTAGTCGCACAAATCGCGGCCTTGCGCCGCTTCCAAAACAAACGCTGATGGCTGCGCACCTCGTTTTGCAAACCGCCTTCGGGCGGTTTTTGCATGGTAAGTACCCATGAACTATCGCGCGCCCCGCTGGCTGCCGGGTGGAAACCTGCAGACCATCGTAGCGGCCAAACTCTCGCAGCCCTATACCGGAGAACGCCCCCCGTTCGCGCGCCAACGCTGGGATACGCCCGACGGCGACTTCATCGACATCGATTACTTGCTACCCCAAAGTGCAGACGATGCGCCGCTGTGGGTCATGTTCCATGGTTTGGAAGGTTCTTCGTCTAGCCACTATGCATTGGCATGCGCTGATTACGCGCGCCAGCAAGGCGTAGGCTTCGCGGTTGCGCATTTTCGCGGCTGCAGTGGTGAGCTCAATCGCAGCCCTCGCGCTTATCACTCCGGGGATTACGAGGAAATCGGCTGGATATTGCAGCGCTTTGCCAGCTCGCATCGCGGCCCCCTCTGCGCCATTGGCATTTCCTTGGGCGGTAATGCCCTGATGCGCTGGGCTGGGGAAGCCGGGCGCGGCGCAGCGTCCACGGTGCGTGCCGTCGCAGCCGTCTGCTCACCCTTGGATCTGGCCGCTAGCGGCGAAGCCATAGGACGCGGCTTTAACCGCCAGGTTTACACGCGCATGTTCTTAGGAAGCATGAAGCCCAAGGCCCTGGCCAAACTGAAACAGCACCCGGGCCTGTTTGACGCGCAGGCGCTCATGGGCGCGCAAGACCTGTACGCCTTCGACAATATCTTTACTGCACCCTTGCATGGTTTTCGAGATACCGCAGACTACTGGACGCGCGCGTCCGCCAAGCCCCATCTGGCCGATGTGCGTGTGCCGGCGCTGGTGATCAACGCGCGCAATGATCCTTTTATTCCAGCCCACTCCCTGCCCGCAGCGAACGAAGTTGGACAATACGTGCAGCTGTGGCAGCCCGAACATGGCGGCCATGTGGGTTTTGTCGCGGGTGCGCCGCCTGGCCATTTGGGCAGCCTGCCGCAGATTTTGGGTACGTGGTTCCAACAACACACAAGCTAGATACAAAGCGCATGGACGATATCGTTAAACAGGCAATGGCCAAATGGCCGAATGTGCCGAATTGCTATGGCTGGCTAGGTTTGGACGCGCGTGGCAATTGGCATATGCGCGATGACCGCACCCAGGCTATCGGCAGCTTTGCCAGCGGCTTGCCCGGCGCCAAGGGGTCCATGCTCAAGCACGAAAAGCTGATCGACTTTATCGAGCGCAATTACGGTGTCGATGCCCAGGGCAGCTGGTATTTTCAAAACGGCCCGCAACGGGTGTACGTAGAGTTGGAAGCCACGCCATTTATCTGGCGCGTGGACGCGCAGGGCGTCATTACTTCCAGCACCAAGCAGACGGCAGCCTTGGTGCAGCTGTATATGGATGAACGCGGCTGGCCCTATTTACATACTTCCTTGGGGTTTGGACTGGTACATACCCAGGACGTAGCCAGTCTGGCGCAGGCGCTGGAGCTTCTGCATTGGCCAATCGAAGAGGTCCGCGCCTCGGAGTTGCCAGAGCGCTTTGCTTACCAAATGAGCCCCGCAGCGCTGGAAATCAAAAAGTAAGCGTAAATCCGAGTGGCCGGGGCAGCGCCCGTCATTTTTTCAGGGGCGACAAAAAAACCGGTCTAGCGACCGGTTTTTTGCATGAAGGCCTGCTGGCTTATTTGGCCGCTTCAGGCTTAGTCGGCTCGGGGAACTTGGCGCCACCGGCATTGGCCATATAGACCACCGCACGTGCGATTTCAAAGTCCTCAAAATCGCCGCCGCCTTGGGCACCCATGGCGTTTTTCCCCTTGAGTGCGGAATTCCACAGTGCATCAAAACCGGTCTTGATACGCGGTGCCCACGCCGCCTTGTCGCCAAACTTAGGCGCGCCAGCCGCGCCATTGGCATGGCAGGCCGAGCATTGTGCTTGGAAAACGGCTTCGCCCGTTTTCATTTCGCGGTTGGCATCGCGAACTTCCACAATGCCTACTTTTTGGATACGTTCTTCCACCGATTTTTCGATATTGGTTGCGCCGGCTGCGGGCTTGTCATGTGTGGTCACGTAGTAGACCAGGCCGATGATGATGAAAATCGGGATGACAAACGAGAAAAAAACAGCCATCAAAAGTTGCCGGGGGGTTTTGATCGGACCGGTGTGGTCTTCTTCGGTATGGCTGGTGTCGCTCATGGAGTCCTCTAACAGGCGGTGGCCGGGTAAAACAACGCCGCATTATAGGCGCCCGCCTGGCGAATCAACCTACAATCGCAGGCTCCGGGCGCGGCTGTAGCTCAGTGGATAGAGTATTGGCCTCCGAAGCCAAGGGTCGTGGGTTCGATCCCCGCCAGCCGCACCATTTCACGCCATCGCGCTGCCCCCTTCGGCACGGCTTTATGCCGGCTTGCGCCCCAACACCGCTTTCAAAGCTAAGCCGGTATGGGTGCCCAGACGCACAACTTCTTCTGGGCTGGCTGCTGCCACGATACGGCCGCCTTCTTTGCCGCCCTCCGGGCCCAGGTCGATGATCCAATCGGCTTCGGCGATGACATCTAAATCGTGCTCGATAACGACCACGCTATGCCCGGCACGCACTAGGCGATGCAGCACAGCGATCAGCTTTTCCACATCCGCCATATGCAGGCCGACCGTGGGTTCGTCCAGCACATACAGCGTGTGGGGCGACCTCTGACCGCGCCGGGTGATGTCGTCGCGCACCTTGGACAGCTCGGTCACCAACTTGATACGCTGCGCCTCGCCACCGCTCAAAGTCGGCGAGGGTTGGCCCAGCGTCAGGTAGCCCAGGCCCACGTCTTTGAGCAATTGCAAGGGGTGGGCAATCACCGGCATGGCGGCGAAAAATTCCACGGCCTCGTCGACTTCCATTTGCAGCACTTCGCCGATATTTTTGCCACGCCAAGTCACGGCCTGGGTTTCGGGGTTGAAGCGCGCGCCCTTGCAGGTTTCGCACAGCACTTTCACATCGGGCAAAAAGCTCATGCCGATGGTGCGTATGCCCTGGCCTTCGCAGCCGGGACAACGGCCCTCGCCGGTGTTAAAGCTAAAGCGGTTGGCGGCATAGCCGCGTGCCTTGGCTTGCAGCGTGTCGGCAAACAATTTGCGAATCGTGTCCCAAAAACCGATGTAAGTGGCTGGGCAGGAGCGCGGTGTTTTGCCGATGGGGGTCTGGTCCACTTCCAGCACGCGGTCCACGGTCTCGAATCCCGTAATGGCCTCACAGCCGATCAAGCCCGGGGCGCGTCCTGTAGCGAAGGCGTCGCGTCCGGCTTTGGTCGCACGCTGTTGTACCAGCGCCTGCACATTGGCCAGCAACACATCGCGCGCCAGCGTGGACTTGCCCGAGCCACTGACACCAGTAATTGCCACCAAACGCTGCAAGGGCACGGACGCGGTCACCGCTTGCAGGTTGTGCAGATCAGCCTGGTGCACCGTCAGCCATTGCACCTCGGCGGGCGCGGCTTGCACATCGTTTTCAAGCACCATGGCTTGTGCTTTGGCGCCTTTGGCTTTCGCGCTGGATTTGGAGGTCGGCACTTCGGCGCTTTTCTTACCTATGGTTTTTTGTCCGCGCAAGCTTAAGGCTGCAGCAGCGGAGGTGGACGATGCCAACAAGCCAGACGCGCCAGAGCTCGCTACAAACCGCCGCGGCTCCAGGGGATGCAACATGGCATGCAGCAAATAACGCCCGGTTTGTGATTCGGCTTGGGCCTGCACATCGGCAATACTGCCCTGTGCCACCAGCCGCCCGCCGCGCTTGCCAGCGCTGGGGCCGATGTCGATGATGTGGTCGGCATGGCGTATGGTGTCTTCGTCGTGCTCCACCACCACTAAGGTGTTGCCTTTATCGCTCAGACTTTTGAGGGCGCCGAGCAAGATTTTGTTATCGCGCGCATGCAGGCCGATGGTGGGTTCGTCCAGCACATAGCACACGCCTTGCAAATTGCTTCCCAATTGTGCCGCCAGCCGGATCCGTTGCGCCTCGCCACCGCTCAAACTCGGCGCGCCGCGGTCCAGCGTCAAATAGCCCAAGCCTACTTCTTCTAAAAATTCCAGGCGGCTGCGGATTTCGGGAATCAGGTCACGCGCGATATCGGCCTCGCGCTGGCTGATGGCGCCGCCCACTTGCAGGCTTTGCACCCAGGCGCGCACTTCGCTTACTGAGAGTGCTGCAATGTCTGCAATACCCACGCCGCCAAAACGTACAGCGCGGGCGGTGGCATTCAAACGCGTGCCCTGGCAACGCGGACAGGCAGTTTCGGCCAGGTCTTCGAGATCAGCTTCGGCAAAGGTATGTTCGCGCCCGCCGTTGTCCTCGCGCACCGTGTCGTCAAACACTTTGCGCTGCTCTTTGGTCAACGCCAGCCCGGTACCCACGCAATCGGGGCACCAGCCGTGTTTGCTGTTGTAGCTGAACAAACGCGGGTCCAGTTCGGTGTACGAGGTAGAACACACCGGGCAGGCGCGCTTGGTGGAAAACACTTCCACTTTGCCAATGCCCGCCGTGCTGCTGCCAGCCTGCATGGCGCCGCGCAAATCATCCAAGCCGCTCAGCACATGCACCACGCCTTTGCCATGTGTCAGCGCCTGCGTCAGACCTGCGCGCAGTGTGGCTTCGTCAGCGGCTTTGACATCGAGGCTGAGCACCGGTAGCTCAATATGGTGTTCCTTAAAACGGTCGATGCGCGGAAAACCGTTGGTCGGCAAAAACTCGCCGTCTACCCGCAAATGCGTGTAGCCGCGTGGCCGCGCCCAATCGGCCAACTCGGTGTAAACGCCTTTGCGGCCCACCACCAAAGGTGCCAGCAAACCGATATGCTGCCCGCGGTAGGTTTTCAGCAACTGCGCAGCAATGCTATCGGCGCTTTGCGGCGCAACTGCCGCCCCGTCTTTGATGCAGTGCTGCGTACCTAACTTCACGTACAGCAAGCGTAAAAAATGCCAGACTTCCGTGGTAGTACCCACCGTCGATTTGCGTCCCCCGCGCGAGAGCCGCTGCTCAATCGCCACCGTGGGCGGAATGCCATACACCGCATCGACTTCAGGCCGGCCCGCCGGTTGCACGATAGAGCGCGCATAGGCGTTCAGGCTTTCCAAATAACGCCGCTGGCCTTCGTTAAACAAAATATCAAAAGCCAGCGTGGATTTGCCCGATCCGCTGACGCCAGTGACCACGCTGAACTGTCCGCGTGGAATATTCACCGACAGCGATTGCAGATTGTGTTCTCGCGCGTTGACGATACGGATGTTGTTATCGGGCTTATTTTTCGTACCTTCCAATAACCCGGGCCTAAGCCCGGCGGCGGGCGACAATTTGCGCCCGCGCCATGCGGAGCCCGCCGCCGGGCTTACGCCCGCGAGAGAAGTGATATCCGCGCCAGAGCCAATAAGCGTGCCCCCTCCATCAAAGGCACGGGCCAAATATTTAGCGCTAGGCTCCGCCACCTCATGCACCACACCCATGCTGGCTGCATAGTCACGCAAGGCTTTGCCGGTGTGGCTGGTGGGATGCAACAGCAAATCTTCTGGCGTCCCGCAAGCGACGATTTCGCCGCCTGCCTCGCCGCCTTCGGGGCCCAGATCGATCAGCCAATCGCTGGAGCGGATTACGTCCAAATTGTGTTCAATCACCAGCAGCGAATGCCCTGCGTCCAGCAGCTTGCGCAAGGCACGCATCAACTTGGCGATGTCGTCGAAATGCAGGCCGGTGGTGGGCTCGTCCAGCATGAACAAGGTGCCGCGCCGCGCCATGGGCTGGCGGCTGTTGCTGGCCGCTTTCGCGGCTTCGGCCAAAAAGCCGGCCAGCTTGAGGCGCTGCGCTTCACCGCCGGACAAAGTGGGCACCGGTTGACCCAGCTTCACGTACTCCAGGCCTACATCGACAATCGGTTGCAGCGCACGTATTACGTCGCGGTCTTGGGCAAACACTGTCGCCGCTTCGCTCACCGTCAGGTCCAGCACATCGGACACATTCAATGCGCGCACGGTGCCGTCCGGTCCATTGCGGCGCTCAATCATCACCTCCAAAATTTCCGGTCGGTAGCGCTTGCCATTGCAATCGGGGCAACGCAAATACACGTCGCTTAAAAATTGCATCTCGATGTGTTCAAAGCCCGAACCACCGCAGGTCGGGCAGCGTCCGTCGCCGCTATTGGAGCTGAATTTGGACGCGGTGTAGCTGCGCTCTTGCGATAGCGGCGCAGTGGCAAAGAGTTCGCGGATGGCATCCCAGGCGCCCACGTAGCTTGACGGGTTGGACCGGGCGGTTTTGCCAATGGGCGATTGATCGACGAACACCACTTCGCTCAGCATGTCCGCACCCAGCAAGCGGCTGTGCAGGCCCGGCGTATCCGTGGCTTTGCCGAAGTGGCGCAAAAGTGCGGGTGCCAGTACGTCCTGCACCAGTGTGGATTTGCCTGAGCCGCTCACGCCCGTGACGCAGACCAAGCGTTGCAAGGGAATTTCTACATCCACATTTTTCAAGTTGTGCTCGCGCACGCCTTCGAGCACCAGGCGCGGCGTGTTGTCGCCCACCATGCGTTTAAAGCCCATGCCCACTTGCTTGCGCCCGCCCAAATATGCACCGGTCAAAGTATCTGCCGCCTTAAGGGCTTCGGTCGTGCCGTCAAAGACAATCTGCCCGCCTTTTTCGCCGGGCCCCGGGCCCATGTCCAGCATGCGGTCGGCGGCCAGCATCACGGCCGGATCATGCTCCACCACCACCAGCGTGTTGCCGGCATCGCGCAAGCGCTGCATGGCCACGATGATGCGGTGCATATCGCGCGGATGCAGCCCGATGCTGGGCTCATCGAGTACAAATAAGGTGTTGACCAGCGAAGTGCCCAAGGCCGTCGTCAGGTTGATGCGCTGCACCTCGCCACCGCTCAGGGTGCGGCTTTGCCGGTCCAGCGTCAGGTAGCCTATTCCCACGTCGCACAGGTATTTCAGGCGGGTACGGATTTCGTCGAGCAGCAGCTTTAAAGTTTTATTGTCTGCTTCGGAATGCGCGCTGGGGCTGGTTTGCATCCCCGGCCCGCGCGCTTCCAAACCCACTTGCAAGCGGTCGAAAAACAGGCGCAGCCGCTCCAGCGGCAGCAGCATCAAATCATGCAGGCACAAACCGGGCAGGGCTTGTAGCTGCGCGTCGCTCCATTGAACGCCCTGGGGCATAAAGCGCTTGGCGGGCGCCAGCGCCGCGTCCGCATCGGCCTGGCTGCCCACGCGCCACAACAGGCTTTCGGTCTTGAGCCGCGCGCCAGCGCACACGCCGCAGGGTGTGTAGCTGCGGTATTTGGACAGCAGCACCCGGATATGCATTTTGTAGGCCTTGCTTTCCAGGTATTCAAAAAACCGGTCCACGCCAAACCAGTGTTGGTTCCATTTACCGTTCCATTTGGGTGAGCCCTTGAGCACCCATTGCTGCTGCGCGGCACTCAATTTGTACCAAGGCGTGTCACGTGGAATGCCCTCGGCCTCCGCGTGGCGCATTAAGTCGTCCTGACACTCCTGCCAGGCTGGGGTTTGCATCGGCTTGATGGCGCCGGCACGTAGCGTCAATTTGTCATTGGGAATCACCAGCCCATAGTCCACTCCCACTACGCGCCCAAAGCCCCGGCAGGTCTCGCAAGCACCCACCGCCGAGTTGAAAGAGAACATCGACGCGATGGGCTCTTGGTAGCGGATATCGCTTTGCGGACAATGCAGCCCGGTAGAAAATGACCAGGCAGATTGGGGGTCTGACGCCAATTTATCTTGTTCAGCCCCCGATTGCTCCACTGCTGCGCCTTGCGGCACCGGGTACACCTGCACGCGACCGCTGCCGCGCTTAATGGCCAGTTCCAGGGCCTCTAGCACACGCACTTTTTCGGCGCCCTCCATACGCAAGCGGTCGGCCACCACGTCCAGTATGCGGTGCTCGCCAGATATCCGTTCGCCATGTATGCGGGTAAAGCCGCTGGCGCTGAGCCACTGGGTGAGTTCCTCGGCGCTGGTGGCCAGTGGCATTTCCACCGGGAAAGTCACCACCAGGCGCGGGTTGCCCGCCTGCGCTGCGCGCCGCAGCAGTTCGGCATAAATAGATTCCGGCGTGTCATGCTGCACTGGCTGGGCGGTCACTTGGTCAAACAACTGTCCGGCGCGGGAAAACAAGAGTTTGAGGTGGTCGTTGAGCTCCGTCATGGTGCCCACGGTGGAGCGGCTGGAGCGCACCGGGTTGGTCTGGTCGATGGCGATGGCGGGGGGCACGCCCTCCACTTTGTCCACTGCCGGTTTGTCCATCCGGTCCATGAACTGGCGCGCATAGGCGGAAAAGGTTTCTACATAGCGGCGCTGGCCTTCGGCGTAGAGCGTGTCAAATACCAGACTGGATTTGCCCGAGCCGCTGGGGCCGGTGACAACCGTCAATTCGCCGGTGCGAATGTCCAGGTCCAGGTTTTTAAGATTGTGTTGCCGCGCTCCGCGAATGCGGATGGTGCCCTCGGACATAGTGACGCGCTCCAAAGTAGGGGAGCAGCATTCTAGGCACACCAAAATTAGGAGGTCAGGACGCGTTCTAATTCCTGGCAGCGCTCGGGGCCGGCCGCTTTACGCAAGCGGGGCAGCAAGGCACGCAGTCCCTCGCAGTCGGAGGCAGCTTCGACGACGATATTCAAAGGCAAGCCCAGCAAGCCCAAGGATCCACTGATTTGGCTGGCCAGCGTCTTGGCAAGTTGGTAGCGCGCGGCATCGTCCAAGGCGCGGGATGCCGACGGAGCTGGGCGCGCAAAAGCGGACTGAAACTGAGAATCTACGATCGCTGCGCCATGGGATGGCGCCATAGCGCGACCAATCAGACCCTTGTGGTACAGATGCGCCAAATCTTCTACGCCAACGTTCAATCCACTCGTCAAGCGCAGGATCGTGCTGGTATCGCGTACGCCATTGATCAGCACAAAAACGGCGCGCTGGCGCGCGTTCATCAGCGCAGAACGCTCCTGAAATGCTTTGATGCCAAGTTCCGTCTTTGTAAAGGGCATGCACCCAGTATATTGATTTCCAAATATTAAATCAATAAATTGCTCTATTTGCTGTCGCTCGCTTGCGATGCCGGTGCTTCGGCTGCGGGCGGGAGCGGCTCGCCATGCTTTTCGCCGCTCATATCAATGTCACCGCCCTTGCTCAGGATATACAAAGCCAGTGCGGCGAACAGGGCAAAGCCCACTGCGATTTTCCACATCTTATTACTCCAAAAAAACAGGCCCTCGGACTGAGGGCCTGAGGGGTGTTCCGGCAGATTGCTGGAACACCATCTTTACAGGTCTATCAGTCGTTAGCGTAAATGTCCACGTCTTTGGTTTCTTTGATGAACAAGCCACCAATGACCACCGTAGCGCCCGCGATGATGATCGGGTACCACAAGCCGTTGTACATATTGCCGGTCTGTGCCACGATCGCAAAAGCCGTGGTCGGCAGCAAGCCGCCGAACCAGCCGTTACCGATGTGGTAGGGCAGGCTCATCGAGGTATAGCGGATGCGGGTGGGGAACATTTCTACCAACATGGCGGCGATGGGCCCATACACCATGGTCACCAAGATCACCAAGTAGGTCAGGATGATGACCACGGTCGTTTTGTCGAACTTGGACATATCCGCTTTGGCTGGGTAACCGGCAGCTTTCAGGGCGGCGGAAAGCTTTCCAGTCAAGGTGGCATCTTTGGCGGTTTTCTCGCCGCTCAAAGCTTTAACGCTCGCGGTGGCTGCGGCAATCGCTTTGGGATCTTTGGGATCTGCGGCATTGAGGGCTTCGAGCTTGGCTTCGGCCGCGGCTTTGGCTGCTGCGATGTCTTCCGGTGTCACCACGGTCGTCACTTCGGTTTCGCCTACTTTGATGATGGCAGGCTGTCCGGCGGGGCCGACAATATTGTCATAGCTCACCGAAGCAGAGGCCAGCTTTTGTTTGGCAATATCGCAAGACGAGGTGAACTTTTTGGTACCCGTGGGATTGAACTGGAAAGAACACTCAGCGGGGTCGGCGGTCACCGTAACTTTGGCAGCAGCTTGCGCGGCAGCCAGATCGGGGTTAGCGGCTTTGGTCAAGGCCGTAAACACAGGGAAGTAGGTCACGGCAGCCAAAAAGCAGCCAGCCAGGATGATGGGCTTGCGGCCGATCTTGTCCGAGAGCGCACCAAACACGATGAAGAATGGTGTGCCGATGATCAGCGAAATTGCGACCATGATGTTGGCCGTCGGGCCGTCCACCTTCAGGGCCTGGGTCAGGAAGAACAGGGCGTAAAACTGGCCGGAGTACCAGACCACGGCCTGGCCAGCGGTCAAACCGACCAGGGCCAAGATCACGATCTTGAGGTTTTTCCATTCGCCGAAGGACTCGCTCAAAGGCGCCTTGGAGGTTTTGCCTTCGGCTTTCATTTTGGCGAAAGCAGGCGATTCATTCATGCTCAAACGGATGTAAACCGAAACGGCCAACAGCAGGATGGAGACGATGAAAGGAACACGCCAGCCCCAATCAGCAAAGGCTTCTTCGCCAATCGCGGTACGGGTTCCCAAAATCACCATCAGGCTCAGGAACAGGCCCAAGGTCGCCGTGGTTTGGATCCAGGCGGTATAGGCACCTCGCTTGCCGTGTGGCGCATGTTCGGCCACATAGGTCGCAGCACCGCCGTATTCACCACCGAGCGCCAGACCTTGTAATAAACGCAAGGCGATCAGAATCACTGGCGCTGCAGCGCCCCAGGCAGCGTAATTGGGCAATATGCCGACGAAAAACGTCGACGAGCCCATGATCAGGATGGTCACCAAAAAGGTGTACTTGCGTCCGATCATGTCGCCCAAGCGGCCGAAGAAAATAGCGCCGAAGGGGCGTACGATAAATCCGGCAGCGAAGGCCAACAGCGCAAAAATAAAGGCCGAGCCCTCATCCAATCCGCTGAAAAACTGTTTCGCAATGATGGCTGCTAAAGAGCCGTAGAGGTAAAAGTCATACCACTCGAAAACCGTGCCCAGCGAGGAAGCGAAGATAACTTTCTTCTCTTCTGCGGACATCGGGCGTACTTCTGCTGTCGCCATGTGTGTCTCCAATCATTGAAAACTCCCGCACCGGGAGCTGCTTGTATTCTTGGAGATCGCACTGACCCTGCTCTTACGCCTACCTTACCTTGTGCTGACCAACTAAGGTGAAACCCGCGAATTATTTTTCGTAATGCGGTAAATGGTCAGGTTCTTCGGCTTATGCCGGATGGAAGGTGCTTGGCGGCTTCCCACTGCGCGTCGGAAATACAAGCGGGGTCTTCCAGGTAAGCGCGCAACATCGGCAAGGCATCCATGCCCCAGAACACCTTGTCATCGACTTGGTAGGACGGCACGCCAAACACGCCTTGGGACAAGGCGTGCGCGGTATGTGCACTGAGTTCTTGTTTGACTTTTTCCGAACGTGGGTCGCGCGCGGGCGCCAATCGTTGCGTCAGGGCCTCAAGACGCTGCGCATCGGCCGCGTCCAAACCACCTTCCCAGACATGGCGAAACAGGGTTTCGCAGACATAGCGGTTGGGGTAGCCATCGGCGGCGCTGGCCACGGCCAAGCGCAAAAGGCCCAGTGGGTTGAAGGGATGCGCGGCCGGTAAGTCCAGCACCGTGCCCTGGCGCTGTGCCAGCCATTGAGACTGGCGGTACACCCATTCGCGCTTCATGGGCACTTCGGCAGGGCCCAAATTGGCATTGTGTTTGAGCAGGCCGCCAAACAGCACCGGCTGGTATCGCACGGCGTAGCTCAAACCCTCTAGTGCGCGCGGCAGCTCCACAAACGCCAAATAGGCATAGGGCGAAATAAAGTCCAGATAAAAGCGGATGTGTTTCATGGCGATGCCTCCAGGCGTGCTGCGATCTTGCCCCAGACAGCGCGCTTGTCTGCATCCTCGCTGCTGGACCAAGCGCCGATTTCTTCCAAGGTGCGCAAGCAGCCGTAGCAAAGGCCAGTGCCAGGTGCGATTTTGCACACCGAAATACAGGGCGATGGCGGCGCGTAGCGGGACGCCAAGGCCTCGGGTACGCGGGCGGCCAGTAGCTCTTTGTACATGCGGATGGGGTCGCGGCGTCGTGCTGCGCGGTCCGGTCGTGCGGGGCGGGTGTCGTCCTTCATGCTGCTGCGCGCCGGGTTAAGAGCGCACGCGCTGCGCGCGAACCGCTGGGCCGTTGTAAAAAGTCGCTGATAAACACACCGGCGTCTATTAGCAAATCCAGGTCAATGCCGGTGTCTATGCCCATGCCGTGCAACATGTACACCACGTCTTCGGTTGCTACATTGCCGGTTGCGCCCTTGGCAAAAGGGCAGCCGCCCAGGCCGGCGACTGAGGCGTCAAACTGGTACACGCCTAATTCCATAGCCGCCAGCGTATTGGCCAGCGCCTGTCCGTAGGTGTCGTGGAAGTGGCCGGATACATCAGCCAGGGGAAAGTGCTGCAGCGTGGCCTCGAAAGCGGCCTGCACTTTGCGCGGTGTGCCCACGCCGATGGTGTCGGCCACGCCCACATGCTGCACGCCGATGCCGCGCATCAACCCGGCTAAATTGCCCACACGTGCGGGCGCTATCTCCCCCTCATACGGGCAACCCACGGTGCAGGACATAGCGCCGCGCACCCGAATACCCGCCGCCAGCGCCGCCTGCACCACCGGGGCAAAGCGGTCTATGCTTTCGGCGATAGAGCAATTGATATTTTTGTGGCTAAAGGCTTCGCTGGCAGCGGCAAAGACCACGATCTCATCGGGCTTGGAGGCCAGCGCAGCTTCAAAACCTTGCAAATTGGGCGTTAGCACCGAATAGCAGACGCCACTTTGGCGCTGCAAACCGGCCATCACTTGCGCGTTATCGGCCATTTGTGGCACCCATTTGGGGCTAACAAAGCTGGTCACTTCGATGCCGCGCAGCCCGGCCGCTTGCAAGCGGTGCACCAGCTCGATCTTGACGGCGGCGGGCACCGCTTGCTTTTCGTTTTGCAGCCCGTCGCGTGGGCCGACGTCGATCAGTTGGACATGGGAGGGGAGTTGCATAAATTCAGGGGGTTGGGTCGGATTATCCTGCGCGGCGCATAAGCAATGTGAACCGGCGGGTCTTAGCGGCTATCAGACTATCGCAGCGAGCGGACGCATGTACGGGTGGCGGTACCCTTGTGCTGGTGCGGCTTGGCGCGATTGCCGCGCGGATAGCGTACCGATACGGCATCCGTACCAAAGCCCCTGACAGGTGCTCAATACCCGCGCGTCCTGTCTACCAAGCCCTCAATTGGCTCGCCTTTTTGCAGTGCCCGGATTTTGCAGGCGATTTGTTGCACCGTGTCTTGCAGCACGGTGCGCCCGGCGATATGGGGCGTTACCGTCACCCGCGGATGGCGCCAAAACGGGTGTTCCGCAGGCAGCGGCTCGGTGCGAAACACGTCCAGCGTGGCGCCCGCTATCTGCCCGCTGTCCAGTAGCGATAACAGGTCTTCGTCCACCACATGCCTGCCGCGGGCGATATTGATCAGGTAAGCGCCACGCTGCAACTGCGACAAGGTGGCGTGGTTCAACAGGTTTTCGGTCTGCGGCGTCAATGGCAGTAAATTGACCAGCACCCGCGTGCTTGCCAAAAACTCCGTCAATTGCGCCTGTCCGTGCAGGCATCGCACCCCGTCGAGTTGGCGTGGCGTGCGGCTCCAGCCAAGCACCGGAAATTCAAATTGCTGCACCGCGCGAGCCACCTGTTCGCCCAACACGCCCAACCCCAAAATGCCGACGGGAAAATCGGCGCGGTCCAGTACCGGCGGCTCCTGCCACAGTCCTTGCTGCGCTTGCGTCTCAAAAAGCGCAAAGTCGCGCGTATGGCGTATCAGCGCATGGCACACGTATTCGGCCATTTGCACGCCCATGCCGGCGTCGTTGAGGCGCACGATGGGCAGGTCGGCGCGCATCTGGCGTTGCAAGAGCGCATCGACACCTGCGCCCATATTGAATACCGCTTGCAGCGCCGTTTGCTCGTCAAAAAATTGCTGCGGCGCAGCCCACACAATGGCAAAGTCCGCACGGTCCGAGCCGGGATGCCACACATCGACCTGCGCCTGCGGTAAATGCTGTTGCAGCGCGGCCAGCCAAGGCGCGGGGTCGGTTTGGGCACAAAAGCTGATACGCATGAAAAGTCCTTTTAGCTAGTCATCGCCCCGGCTTGCATGCGCAGCAGTTCCGCGCCCTCGCTCACCTGGTCGCCCGGCGCGAATAGCAGCTCTTGCACGCAACCATCCGCCGGTGCCACGATTTGGTGTTCCATTTTCATGGCCTCCATCACCGCCAGTGCTTGCCCCTGGCGTACCGTGTCACCCGCCTTCACCGCAAAGGACAGTAGCTTGCCGGGCATAGGCGCCGTCAGGCGTCCAAGGTCGGCTGGGGCTACTGCTGCATGCGCCAGGCGGTCTATGGCTTGAAACTGTCTTGCGCCTTGTGGGCTAAACACATGTACCTGGCTGCCTTGCAGGTAGACATGCGCCGTATGCCTTTGCCCGCCCAGCATCACTTCCATGCCGCCCTCGGGCAAGGTGGCATAGGCAAACGCGCTATCCACGCCTGCGCATTGCAAATGCAAACTACCGCCGCCGCCCCGCGTCAGCACCGCACTGTGCGCCTGGCCATCGGCGTCCAAGTCAAACACGCGGCGCATGGGTGCGTGCGATTGCCAGGCATCGGTCGCAGCCCAGGGGTCTTGCCAAGCGTTCGACACAGCGCTGGCCGCTTTAGCCTGCGTGTGTAATACCTGCGCAACCCAAGCCGCTATGGCCAACCGCAGTGGCACGGTTTCCTGGTGGAAGAGTTGCGCCGCTTCGCGCGCGATCAAGCCCGTGTCCAGCCGTGCTTTAGCAAAGGATTCGCTGCGCACCACATGGCGCAAAAACTGCACATTGGTTTTCAGGCCCACGATATGGGTTTGCGCCAGTGCCGCGTCCATGCGCGCCAAGGCCTCTTGCCGGGTGGCGCCATGCACGATCAGCTTGGCCACCATAGAGTCGTAAAACGGGCTGATGGCATCGCCTTGGCGCACGCCCGAATCCACGCGCACGGCGCCGCGCGCAAAGCTGCTGTGCGCCGGTAAAGCATAGACCGCCATGGAGCCGGTGGCGGGTAAAAAATCTTGGTCCGGGCTCTCGGCGCAAATGCGCGCTTCGATGGCGTGGCCGCTGATGCGCAAGTCTGCTTGTTGCAAAGGCAGCGGCTCGCCGCTGGCCACGCGCAACTGCCATTCCACCAAGTCCAGGCCGGTAATCGCCTCGGTCACCGGGTGCTCCACTTGCAAGCGCGTATTCATCTCCATAAAGAAAAACTGCATGGACTCGGGCTGGTCGTATGCGCTTTGCTCGACGATGAATTCCACCGTGCCCGCGCCCACATAGTGCACCGCGCGGGCTGCGGCCACGGCAGCGGCGCCCATGCGCTGGCGCAAGGCCTCGCTCATGCCGGGGGCGGGCGCTTCTTCCAAGACTTTCTGGTGTCTGCGCTGCACCGAGCAGTCGCGCTCAAAAAGATAGACGCAATTGCCATGCGTATCGGCAAACACCTGAATCTCAATATGGCGCGGGCGCTGCACATATTTTTCGACCAGCACTGCGTCGTTGCCAAAGCTGTTCTTGGCCTCGCGCTGACAGGAAGCCAATGCGGCAGCGAAATTGCCCGCTTGCTCCACCACGCGCATGCCCTTACCGCCGCCGCCTGCGCTGGCCTTGATCAGCACCGGATAACCAATGCCATCAGCCGCTGCTTGCAATACCTGCGGGTTTTGGTCGGCGCCATGGTAGCCAGGCACCAAAGGCACGCCTGATTGCTCCATTAATTGCTTGGATGCTGCTTTCAAGCCCATGGCTTCGATGGCCGAAGCCGGCGGCCCGATGAATACCAGACCAGCATCCGCACAGGCCTGGGCAAAGTCGGTGTTTTCACTCAAAAAACCATAGCCTGGATGCACCGCTTGCGCGCCAGTGGCCTGGGCTGCGGCGATGATTTTTTCCCAGCGCAAATAGCTGTCGCGCGCCGCGCTGCCGCCGATATGCACGGCCTCATCACAGGCTTGCACATGCTTGGCGGTGGCATCTGCATCCGAATACACCGCCACCGTGGCAATGCCCATGCGCCGCGCTGTGGCGGCGACCCGGCAAGCGATTTCGCCCCGGTTGGCGATGAGGATTTTTTTGAACATGGGTGTCCTTAGGCTTTAGTTTTGTTTTCTGCTTGCAACATGTAAACCATGTCGAGTTCGGGTGCTGGCTGCGCCCGGGCAGTCAAGGCGGCCATCACATCAAAATCAGCATCGCGGTGTAACAACATGTGCCCATGCGCAATGCAATAAGTTGCCAGCAATACATCGATCGGGCTGCGCACCGCGTAGCCCTGTGCGCGCAAGGCACTGTAGTGCTCGGCGGCACGCAGTGCGTTATCCAGGCCACCAATTTCAACGATATCCAAGGCCAACAAAAGGTCTCGGCTTCGCCGCTGCGCTTGGGGCGAGGCAAAACCGCGCATCACCTCAAAAACTACCAGATCGGCCACAGCCAGGTCCACCGTGGCTTCGTCGCCACGCAACCACGCGGCGAGTTGCTCCACCGGCCGATTGCTGGCGCCGCGAAAGTAATCAATCCATACGCTGGAATCGACCAGAATCACTTGGCGCGGCCTCGTTTGGCAGGGCTGGGTTTGGCAATGGGCGCCGCTTTGGCCTTGCGTACGGACTCAGGTACTTGTGGCGCATAAGGCGCGGCGGCAAGTTCATTGACTTGTGTGGCCTGCTGCGAGCGCCACTGCACCCAAGCTTCGTCTGAGTCGTCCCAATGCAGCGTGCCACGTGCCGCCAACAAAGCGTCATACGCTTTGCGGCGCTTGATCAATCGCAAACCTTCTTCCACGGCTTC
>CANFVA010000019.1 GCA_947450255.1 Comamonadaceae bacterium | reverse complement strand
CACTTTGCCACCGCCAGCGGTGATCATGCCCTTGTAACGCTCCAGCATGGCTGGAACTTGCTCGCTCTGATCCGGATGGATCATGAGAATGATTTCGTAATGACGCATGGATACTCCTTATGGATGGCCCCGTAGGAACCGGAAATAGCTACCCCCGGCGTCTAATCGGGGTGCAGCAAGGCGAAAAGCCCGTGATTATAGCTTGGCGCCCAAGGTGGTGGTGAACCGACCAGCACCACCGGGATGTCATCCCATGTTTCGCCGCAGCGGTACTGCCGCGCCTTCAGCCCTGCGGAGCCGGCGCCGACTCCACCCTGTGCCGCGTCAATAGGCTGACGACCAGGGTGGCGATCACGCCTGCCGGTACCCCAAACACCCCAGCAGACACCGGCTGGATGCCCCACCACAGGTCACTTCCCGCCCCCAAGCCCCAGACCTCTCGCAGCTGCGGCAGATTGGCCAGCATGTAATACAAAGTCACAACCAGTCCGGTCAACATGCCCACCACAGCGCCGGCGCGGGTGGTGCCACGCCAAAAAATCCCCAATACCATGGCTGGCACCAAGCCTGCACCGGCCAGTGAGAAAGACGCAGCAACCAAATACAAAATGCCCGCAGGACGCTGCGCCGCCGCGTAGGCCGCCAACAAAGCAACCACCAAGAGGGCAAACTTGGACCACATCACACTGCGCAATGCGGTGCTCGGATTTTTTTCACCTTCAAACGCCAAGTCATGCGCCAAAGCATTGCCTATCGTCAGCAACAAGCCGTCGGCAGTCGAGAGTGCGGCCGCCAAACCTCCCGCTGCCACCAGCACGGAAAAAATATAGGGCAAGCCGCCGATTTCCGGACTTGCCAACATGATCAAGTCGGCGCCCACTCTCAGTTCGGAGAACTGGAGCAATCCATCGCCATTGATGTCCGAGAACACCAACAAACTGGGTTCTTTAGACCACTGCGCCATCCACAACGGCAGCGCGTCCATGGGCTGCCCCACTAAGTGCGCCATGACTTCGTATTTCACAAATACTGCGAGGGCCGGCGCACAGAGGTAGAGCAAAGCGATGAATACCAATGACCAGGCGACGGAGGCACGCGCCTCGCCCACGGTGGGCGTGGTGTAAAACCGTGTCAGCAAATGCGGCAAGCCGGCAGTGCCCACCATGAGGCAGAACATCAGTGCCAGGAAATTCGCACGCGAGCTGTTAAAGAGCGCTTTATCTTGCTCACTGCCCGTCGGCGAGCCGGCAAAAGCCTGGGTATGCGGATTGAGGCCTGCCAAGGCATGGGCCCATTCAATGTATTCATTAGCTTCGCGGCTCCATTGGATGCGGGCGCTCTGCGCATCTTTGGGCAGCGCAGCCAGCGCTTTGCGCAAACGCCCCACTGCCGCTTGCTGGGAAGGCACTTCTCCTAGAGCCTGAATTTGCGCACGCAGCGCATTGCGTTCAGCCTTCAGTGCCGCCTCGACATCTTGCAATTTCACGCGCAAATTCTGCGCACGGTCGATATACAAGGCAATGACCTCGGCCTCCGCAGGCGAGGCCAGAATTTGTTTTTCCAGTTCTGTGATCTTGGCTAATTGCTGGCCATAAGCCACGGCGGCAAGCGGGTTGCCGGTTTGCTGGTAGGACAACCAGCTCACGGGCAACAAAAACGCCAAGATCAGGAGCACATATTGGGTCGCCTGGGTCCAGGTCACGGCGCGCATACCGCCCAAAAATGAACACACCAGCACCCCCCCCAAGCCCAGCAAAATGCCAATTTCAAAATGCAATCCTGTCAGACGCGACGTGATCAAGCCAACTCCGTAAATCTGCGCCACCACATAAGTAAAGGAACACAAAATCGCAGCTAGCGCCGAAATGCGGCGCGGCCAACGGCCGCCAAAGCGCAGGGCAAAAAAATCGGGCAAGGTGTAGACCTTACATTGGCGTAAGTAAGGCGCAACCAGCAAGGCCAGCAGACAAAAACCGCCGGTCCAACCCAGCACATACGCCAGTCCACCGGGCTGCTCCCCCAGCCCGGAAAAGCCCTGCAGATAGAGTCCGCCAGACAAGCTGATGAAAGAGGCCGCACTCATCCAATCGGCGGCGGTAGCCATCCCGTTGTAGACCGCCGGTATGCGACGGCCGGCGACATAATACTGCTCTACATTGGTGGTGCGCCCGTAGACGCCGATGGCAGCGTACAGCACCAAAGTCAGGGATAGAAAAATGCCAGCAATCCATGGTTTTGGCAAGCCGATGTACTGGGCCAGCCCAAGTCCGAGCAGACAACACAAAACGCCCAGCAAATAAAGGGAGAAACGCTTGTGCAGGGGGCTAGAGCCGCGCAGCGCTGCAAGGGGCGATGCCCGACGATCCCGCAAGTTTTGGCGCCACGCATAAACCACCACAATGGCGATAAAAATTAGCACTGAACCTTGGGCGGCAAACCAAAAGCCGAGCGGCCAACCGGCTACCACCCAGTCCAAATCGCGGGCAAAAAAAACGACGCCAAACGAGGCGACAAACCACAGGCTGAGCAAGGCCGCATGCAGCGGCCAGCGCACCGTGGCTTGCGCGCTGCTCATTCCTTAGCCAACTCCTGCCAGGTTGCAATCACCGAGTCCGGATTCAGAGAAATCGAGGAAATGCCTTCGTCCACCAGCCAGCGGGCAAAGTCGGGATGGTCGCTAGGGCCCTGTCCGCAAATGCCCACGTACTTTCCTTGCGCCAGACAGGCCTGGATCGACATCCGGATCATGGCTTGTACCGCCGGGTCGCGCTCATCGAAATCAGCCGCCAACAGCTCCATACCGGAGTCACGGTCCAGACCCAAAGTCAGTTGCGTTAAGTCGTTCGAGCCAATCGAAAAACCATCGAAGTACTGCAAAAACTCGGTGGCCAAAATCGCGTTGCTGGGGATCTCGCACATCATGACCAATTGCAATCCATCCTTGCCGCGCTCCAAACCTTGGCGGGCCAGCAGCTCGGTGACCTTGCGGGCTTGCTCCAAAGTGCGCACAAAAGGCACCATGATTTGCACATTGACCAGGCCCATGTCCTGGCGCACCCGCTTGAGTGCCTCGCACTCCATGGCAAAGGCCTCACCAAATTCGGCGCTGACATAGCGCGCTGCACCGCGAAAACCCAGCATCGGGTTTTCTTCTTCTGGCTCGTAGCGGCTTCCGCCTATCAGCTTGCGGTATTCGTTAGATTTGAAATCGGACAGGCGTACGATCACCGGCTTGGGCCAGAAGGCTGCTGCGATGGTGGCGACGCCATCGGCCACCCGGTCGACATAAAAAGCCCGGGGCGAGGCATGTCCGCGTGCCACGGATTCGACAGCTTTCTTCAGATCGGCATCGACATTGGGATAGTCCAGTATCGCTTTGGGATGCACGCCGATGTTGTTGTTAATGATGAACTCCAGCCGCGCCAGGCCCACGCCTTCATTGGGCAACTGGCAAAAGTCAAAGGCCAGTTGCGGATTGCCCACATTCATCATGATCTTGACCGGAATTTCCGGCATCAGACCACGCTGCACTTCGGAGACTTCGGTTTCAAGCAAACCGTCGTAAATGAAGCCGGTATCACCCTCAGAGCACACCACGGTTACCAGCGCGCCCTCTTTCAGGCGCTCGGTCGCGTCGCCACAACCCACTACCGCTGGAATACCCAACTCGCGCGCGATAATGGCAGCGTGGCAGGTACGACCGCCCCGGTTGGTCACTATGGCCGAAGCACGCTTCATCACCGGTTCCCAGTTCGGGTCGGTCATGTCGGTGACCAACACATCGCCCGCTTGTACCGTGTCCATATCGCTGATGTGGTGCACGATGCGCACCGGTCCAGTACCAATTTTTTGCCCGATGGCGCGGCCTTCGGCCAATACGGCGCCTTTGCCTTTGAGCTGGTAGCGGTATTCCACCGAATTGCCCGCCTGGCTTTTCACGGTTTCCGGGCGCGCCTGCAAAATATAGAGTCCGCCATCTACGCCATCTTTACCCCACTCTATATCCATGGGTCGGCCATAGTGGTCTTCAATAATTAGCGCATAGCGCGCCAATTGCTCCACATCCGCATCGGTCAATGAATAGCGGTTGCGCAATTCCGCGGGTACATCGGTGGTTTTGACCAGTTTGGCGCCCGCAGCTTGCTCGGCGGCGCTGGTAAATTCCATTTGTAGCAATTTGGATCCTAGGCTGCGGCGGATCACCGCCCGCTTACCGGCAAGTAACATGGGTTTGTGCACATAAAACTCGTCCGGGTTCACCGCGCCTTGCACCACGGTTTCACCCAGGCCGTAGCTGGAGGTGATGAACACCACGTCCGTGAAACCGGACTCGGTGTCCAAGGTAAACATCACCCCGGCAGCGCCCAGATCGGAGCGGACCATGCGCTGCACCCCCGCGCTCAAGGCGACGTTGTCGTGCGCAAAGCCTTTGTGCACACGGTAGCTGATCGCGCGGTCGTTGTACAAAGAAGCGAACACCTCACGGATTTTGTGCAACACATCTTCGATGCCGACCACATTCAGGAAAGTCTCCTGCTGGCCGGCAAACGAGGCGTCGGGCAAATCTTCTGCCGTGGCAGATGAGCGGACTGCGAACGAGGCATTGGGGGTACTTGCCTGCAATTGCGCGAAGGCATCGCGAATCTGCTGCTCCAGTGCGGCGGGGAACGGCTGGCTATCCACCATGGCGCGGATTTGGGCACCGGCCGTTGCCAGTGCGCGCACGTCGTCCACATCCAGCGCCTGCAGGCGTTGGCTGATACGCCCGGCCAAATCCTGATGCTTTAAAAACTCGCGAAAGGCAAACGCGGTGGTGGCAAATCCGCCCGGCACTTTGACGCCGTCTGGAAGTTGAGAAATCATTTCCCCCAGGCTGGCGTTTTTGCCACCTACGGCCTCCACATCACCCATGCGCAAATGCTCGAAGGGAACGACCCAAGCGGTGTCGCTAAATAATGCTGACATAAGAACTCCAAAGTTAAAAATGGGTCAAACCGGCAAGGCGCGGACGCGGCGGGTTTGGCGGAGCAATCAGGCGGGCACTCACTCTTTGTTCTGCTAGTTCTTGAGTCCAGGCGCGCGCTGCATCGGCCGGCTTGGCCCGATTGTAGAGTTGGCTCCGCGCTGGGCCGCCGGACGGGGAGCGCGCATGCGAGACAATCACGCAGCCCAAGGCGCCGAATCGGGCGCGCCCGGCACAGCCACACTATTGTTCTATGTCCCATCGCAGCGTATTTTTCGTATCCGACGGCACCGGCATTACGGCCGAAACCTTTGGCAAAGCCATTCTTGCCCAGTTTGAGGTGCGCACGCGCCTAGTGCGACTGCCATTTGTCGACACGGTGGACAAAGCCCATCAAGCCGTGCGCCAGATCAACCACGCAGGCGCGCAGGACGGCCAAACCCCTATCGTGTTTAGCACGCTGGTCAATATGGAAGTGCTCAAAGTGATTCAAGAGAACTGCCAAGGAATGTTGCTGGACATGTTTGGTACCTTTGTACACCCCCTGGAACAGGAGTTGCAACTCACTTCCAACCACCGGATCGGGCGTTTTAGCGATGCCAGCAAGAGCCAGGAGTACCAGGCGCGGATTGAGGCGATTAACTTTTCCTTAGCCCATGACGACGGGCAGAGCAACCGCGATTTGGAGCAATCCGATGTCATTTTGGTGGGCGTGAGCCGCAGTGGGAAGACGCCGACCTCGCTCTATTTGGCGATGCAATACGGCTTGAAGGCCTCCAACTATCCTTTAATCCCCGAAGACTTCGAGCGCCGTCAATTACCGGTGGCACTGGTGCCACACAAACGCAAAATTTTTGGCCTCAGCATTCAGCCTGAGCGGCTGAGCGAAATCCGCAACGAACGGCGGCCCAACTCAAAATACGCGTCCGTAGAGAATTGCCGCTCAGAGGTGCATGAGGCCGAAAGCATGATGCGCCGCGCCGGTATCCGCTGGCTGTCGACCACGACCAAGTCCATCGAAGAGATCGCCACCACCATCTTGCAGGAATTACAGCCAGACCGGCTCACCTACTGATCCGCGGCGCGACCAGGCCAACGCGTCGAATCTGCGCCAGACCCGTGGTCGTACGATGTGCGCTGGCTACAGCCCCAAGGCTGCGATGCCAGCGCGGGCGACTTGCGCGTCCTCATTGGATTTGACGCCGCTGACCCCGACTGCGCCTATGCATTTGCCATCCTTCATGATGGGAACGCCACCTTCGAGCATGCCGTCCAGATCCGGAGCGCTCAGGAAAGACACACGCCCGCCATTGATCATTTCCTCGTAGACCTTGCTTTCGCGCATGCCCAGGGCCGAGGTGCGGGCTTTGGCCGGGGCGATATGCGCAGAAATCGGGGCGACGCCGTCCAGACGCTGGAACCACATCAGGTGACCGCCGTCGTCCACAATCGCGATACACACCGCCCAGCCGTGCTTGGTCGCTTCGGCTTCCGCCGCTGCGGCAATGGTTTTCAAGTCTGCGAGTTCCAGCGTGGCTTTGGTTTTCATACTAACTTCCAAATAAAAAAGGGGGAAAAGGAATCCAACCGCCAGCATAACTGCTGCGCTGGCGGTGATTCAAGCACCGCAAGTGGGGTCAACCCTGCCAAATAGCGGGCTAATCCCCGGCCGTCGCGCGGTCTTAGCCCTTGTATGCGCCTAAAATCGTCCCACCTCAACGAGGTATCTTTAGGAGATCAACGATGAATGAACAAGTATCCGTTTTAGACCAAGGTTTGGACTTCGGCGCCAGCTTGGAGCAGCGCAACAAAGTATTGCGCAACACCTACGGTCTGCTGGCTATCAGCCTGGTACCTACGGTGCTGGGCGCGTGGGCGGGCGTGGCGTTTGGCTTGGGGCAGCTGTTCAGCGGCGCTTTGGGCATGGTGTTGTTCTTGGCCATGGCTTTTGGCTTCATTTACGCCATCGAAAAGACTAAAAACTCGGCTTCGGGCGTACCGGTGTTATTGGCCTTCACCTTTTTCATGGGCCTGATGTTGTCCCGCCTGATCGCGTCCGTGCTGGGTTTTAAGAACGGCCCCGACCTGATCATGACCGCATTTGGCGGAACGGCCGGTGTGTTTCTGGCCATGGCCGCCCTGGCTACGGTCATCAAGCGCGACCTATCGGGCATGAACCAATGGCTGTTTGTTGGCGTGGTTATCCTGCTGGTGGGTGGCCTGATCAACATGTTTGTCGGCTCCACCGTGGGCATGATGGTCTTGTCGATGGTGGCAATCGCCATCTTCAGCGCCTACATGCTGTACGACATCAAGCAAATCATCGATGGCGGTGAAACCAACTACATCTCGGCGACCCTGGCGCTTTACCTGGACATCATTAATGTGTTCCAGAATTTGTTGGCGCTGCTGGGGATTTTTGGCGGCGATCGCGATTAAACGCCAGCGCGCCAGGCGCCCCAAACCCGTGAAGGCCCGCAAGGGCCTTTGCTTTTTTGGGGCGTAACCCTGCCGCCTATACTGCAAAATCAAGCGTATCAGAGAAACGATCGGCATGTCCCGGAACAGTTGGTTAGCAAGTTGGAGCCTCCTTTGGATGGGCCTGTTGGCCCACAACGCCTGGACCGCCGAGGTCCAGGTGGCCGTTGCTGCGAATTTTTCAGCCACCTTGCAGGCCCTGGTCCCAGCTTTCGAAAAGGAAAGTGGCCACCAGGTGCGCCTCATCACCGGCGCGACCGGCAAGTTTTACGCCCAGATAAAAAACGGCGCGCCCTTCGAGGTATTGCTCGCTGCGGATAGCCAAACGCCTTTGTTGCTAGAACAAGAGGGCTTTGCCGCGCCGGGCAGCCGATTTACCTACGCCATCGGACGGCTGGTCTTGTGGAGCCGGCAGCCCGACCTGGTCGACGACCAAGGTGAGGTGCTGCGATCCCATCGGTTTAAGCGCTTGGCCATCGCCGACCCGCGGCTTGCACCCTATGGGGCTGCAGCCATGCAAGCGCTGGAGCGCATGGGCGTGTTGCCGCAACTCAAAGATCGGCTGGTGCAAGGCGACAGCGTTGCCCAAGCCTACCAATTCGTCGCCAGCGGCAACGCCGAGCTCGGACTGATCGCACGCGCACAAACCATGGTGGACGGTAAGCCGGTGGGCGGCTCCTACTGGTTGCTGCCTGAAAACCTGCATAGCCCCTTGCGCCAGGACGCAGTATTGCTGAAAGCAGGCGAAGGCAATCGGGCAGCGTGGGCCCTGTTGCAGTACTTGCAATCGCCGCAAGCGCGTGCTTTGATGCGCAATCATGGCTACTCGCACTAAGGCCCGGCCAGGATGACGGACGCAGACTGGATTGCCATCGGCCTCACGCTGCGCCTGGCGGCCACAAGCACCTTGCTGCTGCTGCTGCTGGCTAGCCCCTTAGCTTGGTGGCTGGCGCGTAGCCGTTCCCTCTGGCGTGGGCCGGTCGCCGCGCTGACATCATTGCCACTGGTACTGCCGCCCACCGTGCTGGGTTTTTACCTGCTGGTCACCTTGGGCCCGGACGGGCCGCTAGGCCGGCTGACGCTGTTGATGGGTTTAGGCACCCTGCCCTTTAGCTTTGCGGGCCTGGTGCTTGGTTCGGTGATTTATTCACTCCCTTTTGCGGTGCAGCCCTTGCTGCATGCGTTTGAGAACCTGGGCGATCGTCCGCTCGAACTGGCAGCGACCTTGCGTGCCTCCCCCTTGGATGCGTTCTTTCACGTGGCTCTGCCCCTGGCCTGGCCGGGCCTGGTCAGCGCAGCGGTACTTAGCTTTGCGCACACCGTGGGTGAATTCGGCATGGTGCTGATGATCGGCGGCAATATTCCGGGCCACACCCAGGTGCTGTCCACCCAAATCTATGGGCATGTGGAAGCGATGGCCTATGGGCAGGCGCACACCTTGGCCGCAGGTATGTTGGTGTTTTCATTTGCAGTGCTACTGGGTTTGAACCTAATCCAAAAGCGCGGTGTGCGCCTGGGGACCTGACGGTGTCCGCTGAGAACTACATCCAACTGCGCCTGCCACGCCCATCTTTCCAGCTGGAGGTGGATGTGCGTCTGCCGCCAGAGGGAATTACTGCGGTTTTTGGCGCATCAGGCTCGGGGAAAACCAGTTTGCTGCGTTGTGTCGCAGGGCTTGAACGGGCGGCCGCGGGCCGCGTATGCATCGGGGGGCACCTTTGGCAGGACGAGCAGATGTTCGTGCCCACGTGGCGCAGACCCCTGGGTTATGTATTTCAAGAGGCCAGCTTGTTGGAGCACCTTACCGTGCAAGGGAATCTGCACTTCGGCCTGCGGCGCACTCCATCACAGCAAGAGGGACGCAAACACCTCCAACAGGCCATCGAACTGCTAGGCATCGGGCATCTGCTGCAGCGGCGAGTGCAGGCGCTGTCGGGTGGAGAACGCCAACGGGTGGCCATTGCCAGTGCCTTGGCTTTACAACCGCGCCTGTTGCTGCTGGACGAACCCTTGGCCGCACTGGACGCGGCCAAGCGCCAGGAGATCCTGCCCTGGCTAGAGCGACTGCGCGATGAAGTACGCACTCCCATGCTCTACGTGACGCATGCACTGGACGAGGTGGTGCGACTGGCAGACCATTTGCTGGTGCTAGAAAACGGCAAAGTGGCCGACAGCGGCCCGGTGGCCCAGGCGCTGGGTCGCAGCGCCGCCGGTGCCGCCAGCGGCGAAGACAGAGGCGCACTGCTACACGCCCGGGTGGAGGAGTTTGATGCAGCCTGGCATTTGATGCGCGTCGCCTTCCACGGCGGCAGTCTGTGGGTAAAGGACAAGGCCCTGCCCCTGGGGACCGGGGTGCGCATTCGTGTTTTGGCGCGGGATGTCAGTTTGGCAATCGGGCCAGCACCCCTCAGCAGTATCCAAAACCTGCTGCCCGTCACCGTGCTGGACATCCAGGCCGACACCCATGCGTCGCAGCGCCTGGTACGGCTGTCGTGTGGCGACCCCGGGCAGGACAGCGTACTGTGGGCGCGCATTACCGCGCGCGCCGCCCACAGCCTGGGCCTGCACACTGGCATGCGCGCCTGGGCACAGGTCAAATCGGCGGCCTTGGTGGGCGCCTAGCGGCTGCCCGGCACGCCGCGCCATGTCGGGTGCCACACCAGCGGTTTACACGCCCGCGCCGAAGGAAGGCTAGGAGTCCTGCAAGGTGGGTCAAAGGCGCCTACGCTCCGGTGGGATAGAATGCATGGTTTTCCGCGGAAAGTACTGCGGGCTTTGGATCAGGCAGTCGTTTGCTTGAGGGCCCCCGGGCGGCTACCGCATCTGATGGACGCATTATGAAAGCTGGCATTCACCCCAATTACCGCGACGTTTGTTTTATGGACTTGTCCAATAACTTCAAATTCGTCACCCGCTCCTGCGCTAACACCAAGGAGATGATCAAGATGGAAGACGGCCGCGAACTGCCGCTGTACAAACTTGATACTTCCAGCGAATCCCACCCTTTCTACACCGGTACCCAAAAATCGGTTGACAACATGGGCGGACGCGTCGAGAAGTTCCGCAACCGTTTCGGCAAAACCACGGCCAAATAAGCGAATCAGGCACGAGCCTGACGCACAATCGAAGGCAGCCCGGCATTCCGTGCTGCCTTTTTTGTTTTTTGCATTGACGCTTTGAACACCACTCCTGCCATCGTTACCCAAGCCGGCGCGGCGCGCCTGCCGCGGCTGCCGCTGCTGTCGCTCTGCCTGGTGTATGTACTGGCGGGATTCGTGGGCCGCAGCGGCTGGAAGTTCGCAGATATGGGCGCCCTGGGTTACATGGCCGAACTGGCCTGGGGCGATGCAAATTGGTGGCACCCGACGCTGGCGGGTATTCCCTCGGCACAAGGCGCGTTATTGCCCTATTGGCTGGGCGCTTGGATGCTGCAATGGGGTGCAAGTGGATTGGAGGCTCAGTGGCTGGCGCGGGTTCCCTTCATGCTGGCGCTGGGCGCAGCCCTGGCAGCGCAGTGGTATGGCACCTATTACCTGGCGCGCAGTCCCCGAGCGCAGCCGGTGGCCTTTGCCTTTGGCGGCGAAGCCACTAGCACCGATTACGCCCGCGCCATTGCCGATGGCGGGCTGCTCGCCCTGATCGCCTGTCTGGGGCTGGCGCCCATGGCGCATGAGACATCGCCCGAATTGATTCAACTGGCCTTCGTGGCGCTCTTTTTGAGTGGTGTCAGCGCCATTCCTTGGCGCACGCAACGGGGATGTGTTGCCATAGCGATCAGTCTGCTGGGTTTGAGCATCAGCGGCGCACCCACCCTGGCGCTAATTTTTGGGTCGGGCGCCATGGTTTTCGAGCTCTACCAACTTTGGTTGGCGCCAGAGAATTCTTCGGGCCGCTACCGGGCTACAGCGGGCCTTATCGTTTTGCTGCTGAGCACCCTGGCCTGCGCCGCTGGCGCGACGGCGCTGGACTTGTGGCGCTGGAAACTCGACAGCCCGCTGCACCTGGCCTCGCCACTGCAAGGCTATACCGAATTGTTGCTTTGGTTTACCTGGCCGGCTTGGCCGCTGGCGGTGTGGACCCTCTGGGTTTGGCGCCGCCAACTGTGGAGCATCCATGCCAGCAGGCATTTGGCGCTGCCCCTGCTGGTGCTGATCGCGGTCTTAGCAGCCACCTGGTTAATGCACTCATCCGAACAAACCTTGTTGCTCGCGCTGCCGGCCATGGCGAGCCTGGCGGCGTTTGCATTGCCCACCCTCAAGCGCCAGGTAGCGTCACTGATCGATTGGTTTACGCTGCTTTTTTTCAGTGGCTGGGGTCTGGTGTTATGGGTGCACTTTATCGCCATGTTTACCGGCATACCGCCCAACCCGGCAAGCAATATCGAGCGTTTGGCGCCGGGTTTTGCCGGTCAATTTTCCTGGCTGGGGCTGGTCGTTGCCGGCGTCTGCACCGTCGCTTGGGGCCTGTTAGTGCATTGGCGGGTAGGGCAGCACCGGGGCGCCGTGTGGCGCAGTCTGGTGTTACCCGCGGGCGGTATCGCCTGGTGCTGGACCTTGATGATGAGTATGGGTATTTCGCTGTTTGATTACACCCAAAGCTACGACCGGTGGGCCACACTGGTGGCGCAGCAAGTCAATGGCTCGGGGTGCGTGCGCAGTGAACAATTAAACATCGGTGAGATAGCGGCGCTACGCTGGATCGGAAAATTGCCCGTCAGCGCTCCTACGCTCAGCAATAACTGTCCATGGATGCTGATTGCGCCCGGTCCCAACCAGACCTTGCCCGCCCAGATTGACAGCACACAATGGATAGCCAAAGCCCTGGTGCTGCATCCTGCGGACAGCAATATCGGGACTTGGGTGTTGCAGCGCCGTTAACGCGGACCTAAGCGCCTACCAAATCAAACACCGCAATGCTCTCTACGTGGGCGGTATGGGCGAACATATTGACCACGCCTGCGGCGCTACAGCGGTAAGCACCCTGGCCCACCAATACCGCCGCATCGCGCGCCAGCGTCGCTGGGTTGCAGCTCACATACACAATCCGCTTGGGCGCTTTCCAAGTATCGCTACCTGCGCCGGGCTGCATCAATGCCACCAAGGACTGCATCAGCGCAAAAGCGCCTTCGCGCGGCGGGTCTACCAACCATTTGTCGGCCAAGCCATGGGCTAACAAACCGGCACTGTCGATTTCAAACAAATTGCGCGCGCTAAAACGTGCCGGTGCAAGCGCTTGCCCTTGGGGTCGCGCGGCTTGATTGGCTGCATAGTTGGCCCGCGAACGCGCCACCAGCGACTCTGCGCCCTCCACCCCCAACACTTCGCGCGCTTGGGTAGCCAGCGGCAGGGTGAAGTTGCCCAGGCCGCAAAACCAATCGATCACCCGCTCATTTTTTTGCACCGCCAGCAGCGTCAATGCACGCGCGACCAATACCCGGTTGATATGCGGATTGACCTGGGTGAAATCCGTGGGACGAAAAGGCATAGTGATGCCAAAGTCCGGCAAGCTATAGGCCAGCACTCCGGTACGCGCCTCATCATCCGGGTCCAGCAAACTAATCGTGTCCGGGCCTTTGGCCTGTAACCACCATTGCAGGCCTGGACGGGCCAGCGCGAAGCTTCGTAGGCGGTCACGATCGGCATCGCTCAGCGGCAGCAAGTGCCGCAACACCAAGGCCGTCACATCCCCACTCGCATCACCCGTGCCCGGGCCACCCCGGTCCCCAATGGCCAATTCAATTTGGGGAATATGTTGGACTGCGTCCATAGAGGCAATGAGTTCGCGCAGGGGCAACAACATGTCGCTCACATGGTGTGGCAGCACTGGGCAGCGCTTCATATCGGCGACGAAATGGCTTTTGCGCTCGTGAAAACCGATGAGCACGGCACCCTTTTTGCGCACAAAGCGCACCGACAGCCGGGCGCGGTAACGGTAGTTCCAGGCGGGGCCCTCAATGGCGCGCAGGATGCGGTCCGGGCGCAATTTACCGATGTGGCGCAACTGGTCCTCCAAGGCCCTTTGCTTCACCGCTACTTGCGCTGCAGGATGCAAATGCTGCATCTTGCAGCCTCCACATGCGCCCTCGTGCAGGCCGAAATGCGGGCAATGCGCAATCACTCTCTGCGCCGACTCACGGTGCACCTGCGTGAGCAAGCCTTTGTCAAAGCTGGCCTTGCTGCGGTGGATGCGGGCGCTCACCACTTCATAGGGCAAGGCGCCATCAATAAACACCACCTTGCCATCGGCCCGGTGCGCCACGCCCTGGCCTTCAAGGTCCAGGCTGAGCACGTTCAAGTGCTCTTGCAGGCCCAGGGCTGCGGCAACCTGGGCCGGGTCCGGCACAAAGGCTGGCGCGCCCTCAGCCAGTGCGGGGACAAGCTGAGTCGCTTGGGGAGAAGGCGCATTCGCCATGGTGTCAGACATCCAGATCAACCCGGGTTGGCAGTGGCACGTGCCACCGGTGTTTCAGCGAATCGGCAGGTACCTAGCCGGATCTACCGGCTTGCCCAATTTACGCACTTCAAAATGCAGCTTCACTTGGTCTGCATCGCTGTTGCCCATCTCTGCAATTTTCTGGCCTTGCTTGACCATCTGTTCCTCTTTCACCCACAAGGTCTGGTTGTGGGCATAGGCGGTAAGGTAGGTGGCGCTGTGTTTGATGATGATCAGGTTGCCATAGCCGCGCAGGCCCGATCCGGCATACACCACTTTTCCATCCGCTGCTGCCACGATAGGAGCCCCGGCCACGCCGCCTATATCCAGACCTTTGCGGTTCTTCGCTTCGTCAAAGGTGGCCACGATGTCTCCGCGCACCGGCCATATAAACGACACATCGTCCTCCACCAGCGTGGCTGGCGCAGCCGCGCCCGCCGCTGGGCTGCCCCCGGGAGCAGCAGGCGCACTTGCTGCCGTGGCCGGCTTGCCTGCTGCGGGCAGGGGCACAGCCGTCGCTTTGGAGGCCGTCACCGGGCGGGCCACAGCGCCCTCCTCGGAAGCACCCGGCGCAATGATGCGCAGCACCTGCCCTGTCTCTATCCGGTTGGGATTTTCCAAATTGTTCCAGCGCGCGATATCCCGGTAATTCTGGCCCACCTCGAGCCCGATACGCGCCAAGGTATCGCCTTGCTTGACGGTGTAATAACCAGGCTTACCCGCGTTCTCTGCCCCCGGCGCAGCGCTGGCCGCTGCTCCTGCGGCGCCGGGCTCGGTGGCAGCGCTGATCCCATGGCCGGCCTTGACCGGGGACGCGGCAGTTTCGGCCTCGGCGGCATTTTTGTGGACGGGAGGCGCATTGCGGTCCTCCACGGGCGCCCGTCGCAACTGCTTGCTGCTGCAGGCGGATAAAAGCACCAGCGCCATACCCAGCGCTGTCCACGAAAAAACTTTAAGTTTGTATTGCAAAGCCTTGAAATTCATTATCTTCTTCCCTGTTTTCGGCTTTATGCCACGCCAGATTTTAGGGGCACAAAATGGACCGCCTCAAGCACGGTCTGGCGCACACCCTGGGGCGTCTTGTCCAGCACCACGAGGGCCTGTGCCGTGGTCGCTGCACCTTTTCCGCCGGGCTTGCCCCAAACCGGGGCTACCAAGCGCCCACCCACCGCCAACTGGTCGATCCAGGCCTGGGGAATGGCATCGCCGCCCGCGGCTGCAATGATGGCCGCATAAGGCGCACCCGCCGCATAGCCGACCATGCCGTCACCAAACAGCAAATGCACGGTACTGAGTCGAAACGGGCGCAAGTTATCCCGCGCTTTGTCATGCAGGCCGCGCAAGCGCTCGATGCTGTAAACCTCCGTGGCCAGGTGACTGAGCACTGCCGCTTGGTAGCCGCAGCCGGTACCAATTTCCAGTACCCGGCCCATGCGGCCATCGACGCCTTTGCGCAGCAACTCGATCATGCGCGCCACCACGCTGGGCTTGGAGATCGTTTGCCCCAGGCCGATGGGCAAACTGGTGTCCTCGTAGGCCTGGTTGACCAAGCCGCTATCCACAAAACGATGGCGCTCTACGGCGCCCATGGCCTTTTGCACCAAGGCGTCGCTCAGGCCCTGGGCGGTCAACTTTTCTACCATGCGCCGGCGCACCGCACTTGAATCCATACCCAGGCCATGCGGCACATCGGGCGTTGCCACGGCCTTGGCTTTTTTCACCGGCACACTGGTCGGCATGCGGGCCGGAAAACTGGGCCTCTCTTTCACGCGCCGCCCATATGCGTCATGCTTTGCGCCCAATAGCTCAAGGCGTGGTGGTCGGTTAAATCCACCGACAAAGGCGTAATCGCCATGTGTCCGAGCGCTGTGGCATGAAAGTCGGTACCCGGCGCTTCGTCTTTCGCGGGCCCAGCCGCGCCAATCCAGTACATGGTTTCGCCGCGCGGGCTCGTTTGGGTGATCACCGGCTCAGCCGCATGGCGTTTACCCAAGCGGCAGAGCTTGGCGCCACCGATGTCGGCATAAGGCCGGTTGGGAATATTCACATTGAGCAACCAAGGCGTCTTGGTGATCAACTGGTGCGCCTGCATGGACTGCACCAATTCGCGGGCTTTGCGCGCCGCAGCGGCCAGCTCCACCCATTCTTTGTCGACCTGGGAAAACGCAATCGCCGGGATGCCAAAAAGATAGCCTTCCATGGCCGCACCGACCGTACCGGAATAAATCGTGTCATCGCCCATATTGGCGCCGTTATTGATGCCCGACACCACCAAGTCAGGGCGGTAGTCCAGCAATCCAGACAGCGCGATATGCACGCAATCGGCCGGCGTACCGTTCACATAACGAAAGCCATTGGCGGCACGGTGTACATACAAGGGGGCATTAAGCGTCAGCGCGTTGGACTTGGCGCTGTTATTCACCTCGGGCGCGATGACCTCGACATCGGCCACGTCCTTCAAAGCTTCATACAAAGCAACAAGGCCTGCGGCCTGGTAGCCGTCGTCGTTGGAAATAAGTATTTTCATGGGTGTCTGATTGTAGGTGTGCGCCCCGGTCGGCGCGGTGCATGCAGGTCGTTCACCCAGCCCGCTGGCGCGGACTTGGGCACTGCCGTCGCGCGAGGGACAAGCCGCCTAAGTGCGGTCCTGGTGCGCGCCTCTATCATCCGCGTTTTATTGGAGACATTTGTATGCACGCTTGGCTTTGCGAAAACCCTATCGGTGTTGATGCCCTCACCTGGAAAGAACTGCCCACTCCCAGCCCGAAGGCCGGTGAAGTACTGGTACGGATTGAAGCTGCCAGCCTGAACTTCCCCGATTTGCTGATTGTGCAAAACAAATACCAAATGAAGCCGCCACTGCCCTTTGTGCCCGGCTCGGAATACGCGGGCACGATCGAGGCCGTGGGTGAAGGCGTCAAACACCTGAAGGTGGGCCAAGCCGTGGCCTGCCTGAGCGGCACCGGCGGCTTTGGCACCCACACGATTGCACCGGCCATGCTCTGCATGCCACTGCCGCCGGACTTTCCGATGGTGGACGCTGCCGCCTTCATCATGATTTATGCCACTTCGCACCACGCTTTGATGGACCGCGCTGCCCTCAAGGCGGGCGAAACGGTGCTGGTCTTGGGCGCGGCTGGTGGCGTGGGAACCTCCGCGATCCAAATTGCCAAAGCCGCCGGGGCGCGCGTGATTGCCGCCGCCTCCACTGACGAAAAATGCGCCCTGTGCCGCAGCATCGGCGCGGACGAAACAATTAATTACAGCACCGACAACCTGCGCGAAGCCATCAAAACCTTGACTGGCGGCAAAGGCCCGGATGTGATTTACGACCCGGTGGGCGGCGACTTTGCCGAGCCCGCGTTTCGCTCCATTGCCTGGCGCGGGCGCTACCTGGTGATCGGCTTTGCCGCCGGTCCCATCCCCGCCCTGCCGCTGAACCTGGCGCTGCTCAAAGGCGCGTCCATCGTGGGCGTGTTCTGGGGCGACTTCACCAAACGCGAAGCGCAAAAAAGCATGGCCGCCATGGCGGAACTGGCAAAGTGGTACGCCCAAGGCAAGATCAAACCGGTGATCGACCGCACCATGCCCATGTCCGAACTCAAGGCCGCCTACGCCCACATGGGTTCGCGCGGGGTGATGGGGAAGTTGGTGATGGTCAACACCTAAGACCCGCCGCTCAAGCCCCTACACCCGCAGGCCCAGTCCGCAGGTCCGTCAGGCCCGGTGCGTGCTAGCGGTGAAAGCCATGGCACGAAAACCACTTGCAGCAGCCAGCCCTGTACGCAACCCAAAAAAATACCACCCCAGTTGCCACGAGGTGGTATCGGCAGTTCTATCGAACTGGCCTTGCGAAGACGGCGCGCAAGCGCCCGGTCTCTAGCCGCCTTTTTTCGCCCGCTTGCCGGGGTTTTTCTTGCTGCGCGTGGCAACACCACGCTCTAGGCTGACGCGTTGGCCATGGCCGCCGGTGCGCGAGCTCATGCCAGAGGGAGGTTTGGGTGCGGGAGTGGCTTTGCGGTCTGCTTCGGTAACAATGGAATTGCCCATGAGAATCTTTCCTGATGAATTAAAAACGAGTGCCGTATTTGACCACTTTTTTCGACCCGTCCTGCCAGCGGCCTAAGCGCGCAGTGCTTTGCGCAAGTCCACCCCGAGTTCGGGCTTGTGCGCGAAGGGGTCGGTGGGGTTGCGCGAGAGCAAGATATCTTCCATGCGCACCTGCACCGAGCCTATGGATTTGGGGTGGCTGTAGATGTAAAACTGATTGGCTGCCACCGCATCAAACACCTTTTGCGCCACTTCGGCGGCCGTTACTTTGCCGCTGCTCACCGCTTTATCGCTCATGGCTTGGCTAATCAGCTGGCTGCGCGTGGGGCGCGTGCCTTGCATGTTTTCGGGGCGGTTGCGGTGGCTGGCGCTGATGCCGGTGGGTACAAAGAAGGGGCAAAGCACGCTGGCGCTGATCTGATCGGTCACCAAGGCCAAATCTTGGTAGAGCGTTTCGCTCATGCTCACCACCGCGTGTTTACTGACGTTGTAGATGCCCATATTGGGCGCGTTGAGCAGCCCGGCCATGCTGGCAGTGTTGACGATATGGCCCTGAAAAGCTGCGTCCTTGCCGGCGGCGGCGAGCATCATCGGCGTGAAAACGCGAATGCCGTGCGCCACACCCATCAGGTTCACGCCGATCACCCATTCCCAGTCTTGCAAGCTGTTTTCCCAAATCAGGCCGCCCGAGCCCACGCCCGCGTTGTTAAACACCAAGTGCGGCGCACCATAACGCGCCAATGTGGCGGCCCCCAGGGCTTCTACTTGGTCGGCCTTGGAGACGTCCACACGCATTCCCAACACCTGGGCACCGGCTGTCTGCATCTCGGCCACAGCGCGGTCCAGCGCGTCTTGCTGTACATCGGCCAACACCAGGTGCATGCCCAGCTTGGCGCCTATGCGGGCGCACTCCAAGCCAAAGCCCGAGCCCGCACCGGTAAGTACCGCCGTCTTATTGCGAAAGTCCGAAATCATGCCAAGTGTCCTATCCGAGAAGTAAAAAAATTTATGCCGCAACGGCGCGCAATACATAGCCGATGCGCGGGAAGTGCACATGCACCGTGCCCGCGCGCGGGTCTTCGCGGCGCAGGGTGTAACGGGTGCGGGTGGCGGCCAGCAAAATACCTTGCGTGGCTTCCTGGCCGAAGGTCTCGGCGGCGATGCTGACCATTGAGCCAAGGGCAATGCCATGGTCGTCCTGGAAAACATCGGATGCGGGCAATGCAGCCGGTGTGCTGTTATGCGCCAACGCGATAGCTTGTTCGGCACTCGATTTTTCAGAAACGCCGTGGCCCAACGCGGCCATGCGGTCCATCCAGGCCACAACCGCGGGAGTCGCATCCAAAATACCGGCCATCACCGGCACGACTTGGCGGGTAAACCACAGCGGGTGGTAGGCCGCAAAGTCGGCGACACAAGGCGCAGCGCCCAGCAAAAACGCCTGTCCCTCCAACATGTGCGACAAGCGCCGTAAATACGATTTGTAAATACCCGTGGCGTCACCGGGCCGCAGACGCGTCATGCCGCCGGACATGGCCGCGCGGTCGGCGCTAAAGGCCTGCGCCGCCTCTGGGGGTGCATTGGCAAACAATGCGGCCGCACCTTTGGCGCTGAGGTTGTAAGCCATGGCCGCCCAAAACAGCGTGCTGTCGGCCCATTGCGCCAGTACCCGTGCCACGCCCTTGCTGGCGTCCGGGTACAGGCTAGCTTGTGGCTGTATGTGCTCTAACACTTCGCAGATAAGCGCCGTATCGCAATAGATGTCGGCACCGATTTGCAGAAACGGCGTTTTGCGATAACCACCGGTGAGCGCCAGTACATCGGGCTTGGGCAGGATGCTGGGCACCGTGACGCTGCGCCAGGCAATCCCTTTGTAGCCCAGCACCAAACGCACTTTTTCAGAAAACGGCGAAATTTTGTAGTGGTGCAGTACCGGGATGGAAGCGGACTCAGACATGGGCAACTCCTGCAGCTTTGGGTTTGCGCGGCGCAAAAATCATGCGCAAGGTGTCTGGCAAGTCCCGCACTTCGGCGCCTTCGAGCACGCCGCGCGCTTGCAAGGTTCGGTGCAGCGCAGGCAAGTGGTAATGCGGAACGGCGGGGTACAAATGGTGCTCCAAGTGGTAGTTCACGTGGTGCGGGAACAAGAGCGTTCCCAGCAAGCGGTTGGGCCAGCTACCGAAGCTGCGGTTGCTGCGCGCCGCCGTCAGCGGCGAGGATAAATCACTGACCGCGCCATGCTCGCAGACTGCGCGCAGCCGCAAAATGGGTTGCAGTGTCGTCATCAAGGGCACGATCCAGACGACCAAATACAGCACCAGGCCGTGCCAGCCACCCAGCGCATACGCCGCCAAAGGCAGAGCGATGTGTGCGCCTACGACCAGGTAGCGGTCTTGCCGCGCCGCTTTACGCAGTTGCGGCGAGGTGTCGTCCAAGGGGCGGATGGCGCGTTGCGTGTCTTCGTTGATGGCGGGGGCGCCAAAGAAATACGCATAGGTTTTCCAGGCATTCCAGCCGACCAGGTCTTGCGCCAGTTTGCGCAGCAAATAAGCTTTGCCGCGCGGGTAACCGCCATGAATGGCGGTGTCCGGGTCCTCGCTGCCGTAGAGGTTGTTGTGGTGCAATCGATGCGTCACGCGGTAAGTGCACATGGACACGCCGCTGCTCATGCCAATCAGCCGGCCCAGCACATCATTGGCACCGCGGTGCGATAACAAGCGGTAGTGCGCGGCCTCGTGCGACAAGATAAACAAACTGTGCTGCGCGATGCCCATCAAAGCGATACCCGCCAGCATCCAGGGGCTGCCCCACAGGCCTACGATCAGCGCGCCTGCGGCAGCCAGCAGTACACCGGTTTGCGCCATCGCCATGAGCGAGCGCAGATCGTTTAATTGGGTAAAAGGCATCAATTCCTGCGCACTGAGGGCCTTGCGAGCCTGGGCATTGAGGGCACCGGGGGCACGCAAATCGTCGCGGAATTCTTCGCCGCGCAGCGCTTGGCCGGGCATCGCAAACGCAGAGTCCCTTGCCACGCTGCCAGTTGGCAGGTCCGCATCCGGCGAAGCCAAGCCTGCGACCTGGGAAAGCGCTCTGTCCTGCTGCATGGTGCTTGCTCCTGTTTGTAAACCCTGGCGCTTGCCAGATTTAAATCAGTTTCACCAATTGCTTGCCGAAATTACGCCCGGCAAGCAATCCCAAAAAAGCCTGGGGCGCGCTTTCAATGCCTTGCGCAATGGTCTCGCGCGCACGCAAAGCACCGCTGGCGACCAAGCCACCTAATTCAGCCAAGGCCGTCGGCCACACCTGCGGATGTTCGCTCACGATAAAGCCCTGCAAGCGCAGACGCTGCATCAATATCAGCTGCGGCGCAGCCATCGAGATAGGCGCGCCGTTGTAGCCGGCAATCATGCCGCACACTGCCACCCGACCGAAGGCGTTCATCAAAGGCAGCACCGCGTTCATCACCATGCCGCCCACATTTTCAAAATAGCCTTCAATGCCTTGCGGACAAACCGCGTGCAAGGCGGCGGACAAACTCGCAACATCGGCATGCTGCTTGTAATCTATACAGGCATCAAAGCCCAAGGCGTCCACCACATACGCGCATTTGTCCGCACCACCGGCCACGCCCACCACGCGGCAGCCACGCGCCTTAGCCAGCGCACCAAAAGCACTACCCACCGCGCCTGAGGCCGCGCTCACCACCAAGGTGTCACCCGCCTTGGGCGCGATGATGTGAACTAAGCCGTAATACGCGGTCACGCCGGGCATACCGACTGCGCCCAGGTAGGCGCTCAAGGGAACGCGGCTGTCATCGACTTTGCGCAGCATGCCCGTCATGGCCGCAGGCACCAAGCCGTATTCCTGCCAGCCACCCATGCCCACTACCTTGTCGCCCACAGCAAAGCCGGGGTTGCGCGACTCCATCACTTCGCCCACCGTCCCGCCCAGCATGGTCTGGTGCAGGGCTTGCGGCTGGGCATAGCTTTTGGCCTCGCTCATGCGCCCGCGCATATACGGGTCCAGGCTGAGGTAGTGGTGGCGGACCAGCACATCGCCATCGGCCAGCGCGGGGGTCGGACTGCTGACCAAGCTGAAGTTGTCCACGCTGGGCTGCCCGGCGGGACGGCTTACGAGATGGATCTGGCGGTTCATAGGCATGGGTTTTACTCGGTGTGGCCGGCGCTGGCAGAGCGCTGCAGCAGCGTCGCAGAACGGGCTGCCTCCCTCAGGTATTTAAACGTGCCGACCGCCATGGCGCAGGCGCTACCATGGGCGTCATAAATCGTGGACTGGGTAAAGGCCATCGTGGCGGTGCGGTGCAGCAGCTGACCACGCGCTGTCAACGGGCCGCTGGCCGCTTGCATAAAACTGGTTTTCATCTCGATGGTCACCACCCCATGGCCGGGCGTTTCGCTGCGCGCGGCCGTAGCCATGGACACATCGAGCAGCGTCATCAGCGCGCCGCCATGGGTCACGCCCAGCGAGTTGCGATGCTCGGGCAGCGGCACATAACTGATTTCGGAGTGTCCGTCAGCACACGCATCCAAGCTAAAACCCATGTGGGCTACGAAGGGGATTTGCAGCCCATCGCCACCCAAGCTGCGCCAGGAGGCCGCCGCCTTATGGGCTGCGGACGACGCGTCTTCAGCCACCCGTCACCACGCTCACGCCACCATCGACTGCCAGCCATTGGCCGGTAATGTGTTTACCGGCGTCCGACGCATAGAGCAGGCACAGGCCTTTGAGGTCTTCGTCGTCGCCCAAGCGCTTGAGCGGCGCGTGCGAGGCCAGGCGCTCCTCGCCCATGGCCTTGAGCGTACCGGCGGTCATTTTGCTGGGGAAAAAGCCTGGGCAAATTGCGTTGACAGTGATGTTGTACTTGCCCCACTCAGCGCCCAGGGTGCGGGTGAAGTTGATCACCGCGCCTTTGGATGTGTTGTAGGCCAGGGTATTCATGCCTTCGGGGTTGCCGCCCAAGCCGGCAATCGAGGCGACGTTGATGATGCGGCCCGAGCGCCGCGCAATCATGCTTTTCTTGGCGATGGCTTGGCTGAGCAAAAAGTAACCGCGCACATTGAGGTTCATCACCTTGTCCCATGCGTCTATGGGATGGTCCTCAGCGGGAGCGCCCCAGGCCGCACCAGCGTTGTTGACCAAAATGTCCACGTCGCCCATGCGTTGCAGGGTTTCATCGGCCAAGCGGGCGATTTCGCTGTCTTTGGCGCAATCGGCGGCGATCCAGCGGGCGTCAATGCCGGCCGCTTGCAACTCGCCCGCTGCTTGCTCCAGATCTTCGGCTTTGCGCGAGCTGAGCATGATCTTGGCACCGGCTTCGCCCAGGGCGTGGGCCATTTGCAGGCCCAGGCCGCGTGAGCCACCGGTTACCAGCGCGGTTTTGCCAGTGAGGTCGAACAATTGTTGGATAGTGCGTGTCATAGGATTTTTTAGAAAGTGGTTGAAGAAAAGTCAGGCTCCGTTGGCAGGATTTTTACCCCGCGCGCGCCTGCGCCATGTCGCACCAGCGATACCCGCGGGGTCGCGCTACGCATCAACGCAGAAGATCAAGGTGCAGAGTCTTGCTCGCGCAAGCGCGAGCGCACGACAATCAGCGCCACACCAGCAGCAACGCAGAACAGTCCGCATACCAACAGCGCCACATGGCCCTGCGCCCCCGCGTCGCGGGCAAAGCCCGAAAGTACCGTGGACAGCAAACCGCCGTAAATCAGGATCCATATCACCCGCTCCAGGCGCAATAGGCGCACGTCGGTAGTGCCGTTGTACTTCTTAAAAAATGCCATTAAAACGCCTCCTCGGGAAATGTTGCGCAGGTCATATCCCTGGATTGAACCACAGACAGCCAGGCCCCGATTTTGGGCAACTCGAAGTGGAAAAAGAATTGGGCTGCACCCAGCCGCCCTTGGGTCGCCGTGCCCTGCCCTTTGGCGTCGGCCTCCAGCGCGGCGCAGGCCACATCCAGCCAGATCCAGGCCAGCACGGTATGCCCAAACGCTTGCATGTAGGGCACGGCATTGGCCAGGGCCTCGCCGGGCAGGCCCGTGGACCAGGCGGCGCGGGTGGCGAAATCCACTTGGGCCAGCGCCTGCCCTAGGGCTGCTGCATGGCCGCCCAATGCCACATGGCTGGCAGCGCGGGCCATAGTGGCTTGCATGCGCGCGGCCAGCAATTGCATGCCTTTGCCGTTTTCCATCAGCACCTTGCGGCCCAGCAGGTCCAGCGCCTGAATGCCGTGGGTGCCTTCGTGGATCATATTGAGGCGGTTGTCGCGCCAGTATTGTTCTACCGGAAAGTCCCGCGTGTAGCCGTAGCCGCCATGCACCTGAATCGCCAGGGAATTGGCTTCCAGGCACCATTCGCTAGGCCAACTCTTGGCAATCGGGGTCAGCACTTCGAGCAACAGCCGCGCATCGTCGGCCGCTGCGGCATCTGCCGTGTGCTGTTCATCGACAAGGCGGGCGCAGTACAAAGCCAGCGCCAAAGCGCCCTCGCCATAGGCTTTTTGGGCGAGCAGCATGCGTTTGATATCGGTGTGTTCAATGATGCGCACCTGCGGCTGCGAGGCGTCTTTGCCACCGGCGCCCATGGGCCGACCCTGGGGCCGGTTTTGCGCATAGTCCAGCGACGCGTAATAACCGGCCAGGCCGAGCATGGTGGCGGCAATACCCACGCCGATGCGCGCTTCGTTCATCATATGGAACATGCAGCGCAAACCTTCGCCCGGTTGGCCTACCAAATAGCCAATGGCACCCGCGCCCTTACCGTCCAGGCCGGGGCTACTGCGCACGGGAAACTTGCCCTCGCCGAAGTTGAGCAAGGTATTGGTGGTACCGCGCCAACCCAGCTTGTGGTTCAGTCCGGCCAGGGCCACGTCATTGCGCACACCGGTTAATTCGCCCTCTGCATCAACCAATTTTTTGGGCACGATAAAAAGCGAAATACCGCGTGTGCCGGGCACCAGCTTGCCCTGCGCGTCCGGGATTTTGGCCAGTACCAGGTGGATGATGTTCTCGCTGAGCTCGTGCTCACCGCTGGAAATCCACATCTTGTTACCTTTGAGGCGGTAGCGCGGGCCTAAGGGGTCCGCCACATGGCTATCGCCATCGGGCACTGCGCGGGTCACGATATCCGACAGGCTAGAGCCCGCTTGCGGCTCGCTCAAGCACATGGTGCCGGAAAAGCGACCCGAAAACTCTTGCAATGCAAAAACCTTTTTTTGCGCCTCAGTGCCGTGCACCATAAGCAAATTAGCATTGCCTGTGGTGAGCATACTGGTGCCAATACCCACCGAGGCGCAGGCAAAAAATGCATTGGCTGCGGCCTCTACGCTGTAGGGCAGCTGCATGCCGCCGATGGCATAGTCCTGCGCTGCACTCAGCATGCCCGATGCGGCGTAGGCATCGGCAGCGTCTTTGCTGGCCTGCGGCAAGATCACCTTCTCACCGTCAAAGCGCGGCTCTTCGATGTCCACTAAGCGGTTATACGGCGCGTATTTCTCACGCGCAATGCGTTCGCAGGTATCGAGTACCGCGTCAAAGGTTTCGCGCGAATGGTCGGCAAAGCGCGCGCGGCTGCCGAGCTGCTCTGTGCGCAACCAATCGTGCAATAAAAAATCGATGGTTGCGCGCAGCTTCATGGCAGGCGTCCTTTACAAGACTTCGAAAATACCCGCCGCGCCCATGCCGCCACCGATACACATGGTGACACACACCCGCTTGGCACCACGGCGCTTGCCTTCGATCAAGGCGTGGCCGGTCAAACGCTGACCGCTCATGCCAAAAGGATGCCCCACGGCAATCGCGCCGCCATTGACATTAAGTTTGTCTGCCGGAATGCCCAGCTTGTCGCGGCAGTACAGCACTTGCACGGCAAAAGCTTCGTTGAGTTCCCACAGGTCGATATCAGCCACCGTCAGGCCCAGGCGTTTAAGCACTTTGGGCACCGCATACACCGGGCCAATACCCATTTCGTCCGGTTCGCAACCGGCTACCGCAAAGCCTAGGAAACGGCCTAGCGGCTTGAGGCCTTTTTGCTCCGCGATTTTTTCGTGCATCACGACCACCGCACCGGCGCCGTCGGACAACTGGCTGGCATTACCCGCCGAGACCAAACCGCCGGGCAGTGCAGAGCGCAAATCTTTGATGCCTTCGTAGGTGGTACCAGCGCGAATGCCTTCGTCGTCAGACACCGTCACCTGCTTAGTCATCATGCCCATGACTTTGTCGGCCACGCCCATGGTCACTTTGATCGGGGCGATCTCGTCTTTGAACAGACCTTTCTCCAAAGCAGCAGAGGCTTTTTGCTGGCTGGCCGCGCCGTACTGGTCCATGGCTTCGCGGCTGATGTTGTAGCGCTTAGCAACTTGCTCGGCGGTTTGCAACATCGCCCAATAGACCTCGGGCTTGTTTTTTTGCAGCCAGGGGTCGGCCAGCATGTGTTTGTTCATTTCCTGCGCGGTGCAGGAAATGGCTTCGAGGCCGCCGGCCACGTAAATATCGCCTTCATTGGCCAAAATGCGTTGCGCCGCCGTGGCAATGGTTTGCAGGCCGGAAGAGCAAAAACGGTTGATCGTCATGCCCGAGACGCTGACCGGGCAACCGGCGCGCAAGGCGATTTGGCGCGCGATGTTGGCGCCAGTGGCGCCCTCGGGCGTGCCGCAGCCCATGATGACGTCATCGACCTCAGCGGCGTCGATGCCGGCGCGTTTGATCGCGTGCTCGACCACATGGCCGCCCATGGTGGCGCCGTGGGTCATATTAAATGCGCCTTTCCAGCTTTTGGTCAGGGGCGTGCGGGCGGTGGAAACAATTACTGCTGCAGTCATGGTGGTTCCTTAATTAAATGTCTTACCTTCGGCAGCCAGGCGCGCCAACAAGGGCGCGGGCTTCCAGAAATTGGCATCGTCCAGCGGGTTTTGGGCAAATCGGTGCATGGCTTGCACCACGTTGAAGAGACCCACTTCGTCGGCGTACAACATCGGGCCGCCACGGTAGGGAGGAAAGCCATAGCCAAAGATGTAGGCGATATCGATATCGCTGGCTTTGTTAGCAATGCCCTCTTCCAAAATATGCGCTGCTTCGTTGACCAGGGCGAACACCAAACGCTGCACGATTTCTTCGTCGCTGATTTTGCGCGGCGTGATGCCATTGGCGGCGCGGTAGTCTTCGATCATCTTGACCACTTCGGCATTGGGAATCGCGTCGCGTTTGCCCGGCTTGTAGTCATACCAACCAGCGCCAGTTTTTTGGCCGAAGCGGCCTTTCTCGCACAACAGGTCCGCGGTTTTGCTGTACTTCATGGTGGCGCGCTCTACGGCGCGGCGTTTGCGGATAGCCCAACCGATGTCGTTGCCGGCCAGATCACCCATGCGGAAAGGGCCCATGGCCATGCCGAATTTCTCCATGGCTTTGTCCACTTGCTGCGGCGTACAACCTTCGTCCAGCAAAAAGCCGCCCTGGCGGCCATATTGCTCGATCATGCGGTTGCCGATGAAGCCATCGCATACGCCCGAGACCACTGCCGTTTTGCGGATCTTTTTGGCGACTGCCATGGAAGTGGCCATCACGTCTTTAGCCGTCTTGGCGCCGCGCACCACTTCGAGCAGCTTCATCACATTGGCTGGGCTGAAGAAATGCAGGCCAACCACGTCTTGGGGGCGTTGGGTAAATTCCGCGATCTTGTTGACGTCCAAAGTGGAGGTGTTGGACGTCAAAATAGCGCCCGGCTTCATCACGCGGTCTAGCTCTTTGAACACTTTTTCTTTCACACCAATTTCTTCAAACACGGCTTCGATCGCCATGTCGGTGCCGCTGAGTTCGTCGTAGCTCAAGGTGGTGGACAAAAGCGCCATGCGCTGTTCGTATTTGTCTTGTTTGAGCTTGCCTTTTTTGACCTGGGCTTCATAGTTGCCGCGAATCGTGGCCACGCCTTTGTCCAGCGCTTCCTGCTTCATCTCCAGCATCTTGACGCTGATACCGGCATTCATAAAGTTCATGGCAATGCCGCCGCCCATGGTGCCCGCGCCGATGATGGCCACGCTCTTGATCTCGCGCGGCTGGACGCTGGAATCGATATCAGGGATCTTGGAGGCTGCGCGCTCACCAAGGAACAAATGGCGCAGGGCGCGGCTCTCAGACGTCATCATCAAGTTGATGAAAATCTGGCGCTCGGTGGCCATTCCTTCTTCAAACTTCTTGGTGGCTGCGGCTTCCACCGCCTCAATGCACTTGAGCGGGGCCGGATAGTTTTTAGCCATGGCGCCCACCATATTGCGGGCGAACTGGAAATAGGCGTCGCCTAGCGGGTGCTTGCAAGGCAGGTCGCGCACCAGGGGCAGCGGACGCGTGGCTGCCACGGAGCGGGCAAATGCCAAGGCTTCTTCGGCCAGGCTTTCTGCGGACTTGGACAGCTTGTCGAACAATTTTTGGCCCGGCAACATGGCCAGCATTTCGCTCTTGATGGCCTCGCCCGAAACCACCATATTGAGACCCGCTTCGACGCCGAGCACACGCGGCAGGCGTTGCGTACCACCGGCGCCGGGCAGCAAGCCCAATTTCACCTCCGGCAATGCGATGCTGGCACCCGGTGCTGCAATGCGGTAGTGGCAACCCAGGGCCAGTTCCAAACCGCCGCCCATGGCCACTGAATGGATAGCTGCGATGACGGGCTTGGTAGATTTTTCCAGCAACAAAATGACGCTATTGAGGTTGGGCTCCATCATGGCTTTGGAGGAACCAAATTCGCGGATATCGGCGCCGCCCGAGAAGGCTTTGCCTGCGCCGGTGATGATGATGGCTTGCACCGCCGCATCGGCCAGTGCTTTGGCCATGCCATCGGCAATGCCGACCCGGGTGGAATGGCCCAGGCCGTTGACCGGGGGGTTGTCGAGCGTGATAAGAGCGATATCGCCCTGAACTTGGTAATGCGCTGTCATGCTGGCTTTCCTTGTAACGATGCGGCAATAGGGAGACGGAGAGACAAAATAGAACGACCGTTCTTTTTTGTAAATTGTAGGGCTTTTTGCACTGGGGGCACTTATTTT
>CANFVA010000018.1 GCA_947450255.1 Comamonadaceae bacterium | reverse complement strand
GCGGCGTCAATGTGTCTGAGCTTCCGGTGTGCAGTGTCTGCGCACCGGCCTGCCGCAGCAGCGCTTGCAGATGCGGCAGTTGTAGCGCGGCGCTGGCGGTGCGGCAGCGCGGGCCGGGCGCTGCGGCATGGGAAATCACGATATGCATGGCCCGATTGTCCCGCACAGCTTTCACGGGCGGGCGCAAGGCCTGGCTTGGTGGGTCTGCAACTTTCTTGAGGCGCCAACGCAGGGCGGCCAGCCATCTTGGGAAGCTGCCACAATCTGCCTGTGATAAACCTTCCTTTTGAATTGCGCATCGGCTGGCGCTACACCCGTGCGGGCCGCAGCACCCGGCGCAATGGCTTTATCTCCTTTATTTCCGGCGTGTCCATGCTGGGCATTGCGCTGGGCGTGGCGGCGCTGATTATTGTGCTCAGCGTCATGAACGGCTTTCAGCGCGAGGTGCGCGACCGCATGCTCAGCGTGGTCTCGCATATTGAGATTTATGCCCAAGACGGCGAGGCCTTGCCCGATGCGGCACACACGCTTTTGCAAGCGCGCCAAAACCTGCAAGTGGTAGGCGCAGCCCCTTTTATTGCAGCGCAGGCTTTGCTGGCGCGTGGCGAAGATATACGCGGCGTGCTGGTGCGCGGCATCGACCCGGTCTTAGAGCCCGAGGTCACCGAGTTGGGCAACCCCGAGCAACGCGCCGCTTTGCAGCGCCTGCAAACGGGCAAGTTTGGCGTGGTGCTGGGTGGCGAACTGGCGCGGGCTTTGGGCGTGCGCGTAGGCGACCCGGTGACTTTGATTGCCCCCAGCGGGCAACTCACACCCGCTGGTGTGGTGCCGCGCCTCAAGCAAATGGAAGTGCTGGGCACTTTTGATTCCGGGCATTTTGAGTACGACTCCACGCTGGCGCTGGTCCATTGGGAGGACGCAGCGCGCATCTTCCGCCTGGAAGGGCCTAGTGGCGTGCGACTTAAGCTGCGCGATTTGCACCAAGCCCGCGCGGTGGCCGCTGACTTGCAAACCGCCTTGGGGGCGGGCGTCTATGTGCGCGACTGGTCGCAACAAAACCGCACTTGGTTTGCTGCAGTACAGGTGGAAAAACGCATGATGTTCATCATCCTCACGCTGATCGTTGCGGTAGCGGCATTCAACTTGGTCAGCACCCTAGTTATGACGGTGACCGACAAGCGCGCCGACATCGCCATCTTGCGCACCCTGGGCGCCAGCCCGGCCAGCATCATGGGCATATTTGTCGTGCAAGGCGCGATGGTGGGCGTCATCGGCACTTTGACCGGTTTGCTACTGGGTTTGGGTGTGGCCCTGCACATCGACGTCATCGTTCCGGCGATTGAACACGCGCTAGGCGCCAGCTTTTTACCCAAAGATATTTACCTGATCAGCCGCATGCCCAGCGAGCCGCAGGCGGGTGACATCGTGCCCATTGCAATCATCAGTTTGGTTTTATCTTTTGTGGCCACGATTTACCCGAGCTGGCGCGCGTCACAAGTGAATCCGGCAGAGGCCTTGCGCTATGAGTGAGGCGATGCAATTTTTTGACGATGTGCTGCTCAGTTGCACTGGCCTGAGCAAGCGTTTTCAGGAAGGCCGCTTGGATGTCACCGTGTTGCGCGGTGTGGATTTGCAAGTGCGCCGGGGCGAGACGGTGGCGATTGTCGGCGCTTCGGGTTCGGGCAAGAGCACGCTCTTGCATTTGCTAGGCGGGCTCGATACGCCCAGCAGCGGCAGCGTCACGCTTTGCGGTAAGGCTTTGGCGTCTTTAGATGCAGCGGCCCAAGGGCGCTTGCGCAATCGCCATTTGGGCTTTGTCTACCAGTTTCACCACTTGCTGCCCGAGTTCAGCGCCCTAGATAACGTGGCCATGCCCCTGACTTTGCGCCGCAGTGATGCAGCACATGCGCGCAAAGCCGCCATGGCGATGCTGGACAAAGTGGGCCTGGCGCAACGTGCTGCGCACCGGCCTGCTGAATTGTCTGGCGGCGAGCGCCAGCGGGTTGCCATCGCCCGTGCCTTGGTCACGCAGCCCGACTGTGTATTGGCCGACGAGCCCACCGGTAACCTGGACCGCAGCACCGCCGACGGCGTGTTTGACCTGATGCTGCAACTGGCGCGCGAGCAAGGCACTGCTTTTGTATTGGTCAGCCACGACCACACGCTGGCCGCCAAATGCAGCCGGCGTATGCGTTTGGACCATGGTATTTTGCAAGCAGACAATTAAATCGTTGGAGTTTGTATGACAGCAATTTTTTCTTTTTCCTTTTGGGTACGCACAGCGCTTGGCCTGTTCATCCTTGCGGGCAGTTCCGCCTTGTGGGCGGCGCAGGCAGGGCAGTTGCAGCGAATCGCTTCGGCCCGACCCGATGCGCACATACCGGTGTTTTTCAGCACCACGCCTCAGGCGCAGGCAACGCTTATCTTGTTGCCCGGTGGTGGCGGCGGTATGGGGCGTGTAGGCGCTGATGGCTGGCCCGATGGTGCCAACTTTCTGGTGCGCGGTGCACCATTGTTTGCGGCCCAAGGCTTTAATGTCGCGGTGATGGCCCGCCCCAGCGATATGAATGATATGGATTACCCTTTTCGCGTGTCGGCAGCGCATATCGACGATATCCGCAAAGTCGTGCAGCAGGCTAAAGAGCGCTGGAATGTGCCCGTGTGGTTGGTTGGCACCAGCCGAGGCACAGTCTCGGGCACCGCTGCGGTGATTGCGATGCGCGACGAGGGCTTGATCGCGGGTTTGGTGCTTACCTCCTCGGTCACCGCAGGACGCGTCACGGGCGCAGTCCCTGGCCAGGCGCTGGACAAAATCAACATCCCGGTGCTGGTGGTACACCACGCGCAGGACGCTTGCAAAATATGTATTCCCGCGCAGGCCAAGACCATTGAATCTAAGCTCAGCGCCAGTCCGGCGCATGCAACGTTCATGCTCGATGGCGGCGAAAACCCCAGCGGTGACCCGTGCGAGGCCCTGCATTACCACGGCTTTATCGGGATGGAGGCGCAAGCGGTGCAGCAGATCGCCGATTGGGCCAAGGCGCGCAAACCTTGAACTTGCTGTAGCGCGCACTGCATGTGGATTGACAGCCACGCCCACCTCGATGCGCCGGAGTTTGCCGATGACCGCGTGCAAGTGCAGTTGCAAACGCGCGCAGCGGCGGTAGCGCATTGTTTTATTCCCGCGGTAGAGCGCGCTCACTGGGATGCGGTGCGCACCCTGGCACACGCCCAGGGCGATAGCTATGGTTTGGGCATCCACCCGCTCTATGTGCCGCAGGCCGATATGGCGGATTTGCAAGCCTTAGATGCAGCCCTGACGGCCCATAGCGCAGACCCGCGCCTGGTGGCCGTTGGCGAGATCGGTTTGGACTTTTTTGTGCCTGCGCTATGCACCCCGGCGATGCGCGAGAAGCAAGAATTCTTTTACCGCGCGCAACTGGAATTGGCCCGCAAGCACCAATTGCCGGTGGTGCTGCATGTGCGCCGCAGCGCGGACCGCTTGCTCAAATACTTGCGCGCCGTAGGCCAAGGCGGCTACCGCTGGCGCGGTATTGCCCATGCCTTTAATGGCAGCGAGGTCCAGGCACAGCATTTTGTGGCGCTGGGTTTCAAACTCGGCTTTGGCGGCGCGGTGACTTTTGAGCCTGCTTTGCAATTGCGCAGCTTGGCGCGCAGCCTGCCGCTGGACGCGCTGGTGCTGGAGACCGATGCGCCGGACATACCGCCGCACTGGTTGTACCGCAGCGCCGCAGACCGCGCCCAAGGCCTGGCCCAGGGCCGCAACACGCCCGACCAGGTGCCGCGCATAGCGCAGGTGGTCGCCGGTTTGCGCGCGCTGGCGCTGGACGAGTTACGCAAGGCCGTCTGGCGCAACACGCTGGACGCGCTGCCCAAAATCGCCGCACTGGTATAAACGACGCTTCTTTGCATCACCGGTGTCCGCTTGAAACCTTCTGCCTACGACGAACTGCCCGAAGTCAATTTTTCGGAAGAAGGCGCCATCCGCCACCTGCATTTGGGCAGTATCTGGATTCAGGGCTCGATGTTGATGGACGAGCCCACGGCCCTGGTGCATGAATACATCCAGCGCATGATGGCCTGGCTCATGCTCATGGACCCGTCTACCGCCCCCAAGCGCCAGGCTTTGCAATTGGGCTTGGGCGCGGGCTCGCTTACCAAGTTTTGTGCGCTGGAAATGGGCATGCGCACCACCGCCATCGAGCTCAACCCGCAAGTGCTGCACGCCTGCCGGGGCTGGTTTCATTTGCCCATGGACAACCCGCGCATGAAAATCATCCTGGCCGATGCAGGCCAAGAGATACGCCACCAGCGCTGGCAGGGCGTGGTCGATGCCTTGCACGTCGATTTGTACGACCACGAGGCCGCAGCGCCGGTCCTGGACAGCCCGGACTTTTATGCCGACTGCCGCCGCACCCTGACCGAAGACGGCTGCATGGCGGTGAATTTGTTTGGCCGCAGCTCCAGCTTTGACCGCAGCGTGGAGCGCATTGCCAGCGCTTTTGGGCGGGATGCGATTTGGGCCTTCAAGGCGACGCGCCAGGGCAATACCGTGGTGCTGGCGCAGCGTACGGCCACGCGCCCGCCGCGTGCGGTGTGGGCGGCGCGGGGCAATTACATTGAAGAACAATGGGGCTTGCCGGCGCGGCAATGGGTGCGGGTCTTCAAGCCAGTGGTTTAAATTTTTTTAACAGGAGCCAGTATGAAACTAGTACGTTACGGCGTAGTCGGCCGTGAAAGGCCGGGTCTGATCGACGCCGAGGGAAAATTACGCGATTTGTCCGGGCACATCCAGGACATCACGCCCGACCATTTGAACGACAAAGCGCTGGCCAAGCTCGCCCGCATCAAAACCGACAAACTGCCTCTGGTGCGCGGCAAGCCCCGCATCGGCTGCCCGATCAGCCAGGTTGGCAAGTTCATTGCCATTGGCCTCAACTACGCCGACCACGCCGCCGAGTCCAATATGCCGATCCCGCAAGAGCCGGTGGTCTTCATGAAGGCCAATAGCTGTGTACAAGGCCCGAACGACGACGTCATGCTGCCCAAAAATTCGGTCAAAACCGACTGGGAAGTGGAACTGGGCGTAGTCATCGGCACGCGCGCCAGCCATGTGTCGCAGGCGCGGGCGCTGGACTATGTGGCGGGTTATTGCACGATCAATGACCTGTCCGAGCGCGAATTCCAGATCGAGCGCGGCGGCACCTGGGACAAGGGCAAGGGCTGCGACACCTTCGGCCCCATCGGCCCCTGGCTGGTCACCCGCGACGAGGTGCCCAAACCCCAGCGTCTGGGCATGTGGCTCGACGTCAACGGCGTGCGCATGCAAACCGGCAATACCAAGACCATGATCTTCACGGTGGCCAAGCTGGTCAGCTACGTCAGCGAATTCATGACCCTGATGCCTGGTGACGTGATTACCACCGGCACCCCCCCGGGCGTGGGCATGGGCATGAAGAAAAATGGCAAGCCCGCGCCTTCCTACCTGAAGGCTGGCGACACCATTGCTTTGGGCATTGAGGGCTTGGGCGAGCAACACCAGCGGGTTGTCGGTTTTAAAAAGGCAGGCTGAACCGGTCAGCGGCTTGGTGGAGCAGAAAAAGGGCAGCGGTACGGGGCCGTTTGCCGCTTTTTTAGGCATTTACGAATTAGGTGCAAAATCGCGCCACTCAAAATGACGTTCAGGAGACAATGAATGCGAATCAAAAGTCAAAAAGATTTTTTCTCAGGCTTGATGTTCCTATTAGTAGGAATTGCGTTTGCCTGGGGTGCCGGTAGCTATTCCATTGGTACGGGTGCACGCATGGGACCAGGTTACTTTCCCATGGTGCTCGGGGTTTTGCTGGCGGGTCTGGGGCTGGTAATTACGATCACCTCCCTTGTCGTCGAAACGCCGGACGGTGATCCGGTAGGTAGTTTTGCATGGAAGCCGCTGGTTTTTATCATTGCGGGCAACCTGGTGTTTGGCGCCTCTATCGGCGGTCTGCCCAGCATCGGCCTTCCCCCCATGGGTTTGATTTTTGGGATTTTTGCTTTGACCTTTGTGTCTAGCAACGCGGGGGATGAATTTAAATTCAAAGAAGTTTTGATTCTTGCGATCATTCTTTCCGTGTTTAGTTATGCTGCATTCATCCTGCTGCTCAAGTTGCAGTTCCCGGTCTGGCCGACCTTTTTGACCCGTTAAGGAGACGCCATGGACTTGTTCGCTAACCTTGCCCTGGGATTTGGGGTCGCTTTTACGCTGCAAAACTTGGCCTATGCCTTTATCGGTTGCCTACTGGGCACCCTGATCGGCGTTTTGCCCGGCATCGGCCCGCTGGCCACGATTGCCATGTTGCTGCCTGCCACCTATGCGCTGCCCCCGGTGGCGGCGCTGATCATGCTGGCCGGTATTTACTATGGCGCGCAGTACGGCGGCTCCACCACCGCGATTTTGGTGAACCTGCCCGGCGAGTCTTCCTCGGTGGTGACGGTGATCGATGGCTACCAGATGGCGCGCAATGGCCGCGCCGGTCCAGCGCTGGCGGCAGCGGGCCTGGGCTCGTTTTTCGCCGGTTGCGTAGGGACTTTGATTTTGGCTGCCTTTGCCGCGCCGCTGACCGAGTTGGCCTTCAAATTCGGCCCTGCCGAGTATTTTTCGCTGATGATTTTGGGCTTGATCGGCGCGGTGGTGTTGGCGTCGGGCTCGCTCCTCAAAGCGGTGGCCATGATTGTGTTGGGCCTGCTGCTGGGTATGGTGGGTACCGATGTGAACTCTGGCGTGGCGCGCTTTAGTCTTGACGTGGCCGAGCTGACCGATGGCATTGGCTTTATCGTGATCGCCATGGGCGTGTTCGGCTACGGCGAGATCATCAGCAACCTGTCCAAGCACGAAGACGACCGCGAGGTTTTCACCGCCTCGGTGTCCGGCCTGTTGCCCACGAAGGAAGATTTCCGCAATATGATCCCTGCTGTTTTGCGCGGTACCGCGCTGGGTTCGCTGCTGGGCATCTTGCCCGGCGGCGGCGCGGTGATGGCGGCGTTTGCGGCCTACACCCTGGAAAAGAAAACTGCGCTGCGCCCCGGCGAAGTGCCCTTTGGCAAAGGCAATATCCGTGGCGTGGCCGCCCCGGAAGCGGCCAATAACGCGGGTGCTCAAACCTCATTCATTCCCTTGCTGACCCTGGGCATCCCGCCTAACGCGGTGATGGCTTTGATGGTGGGCGCGATGACCATCCACAATATCCAACCCGGCCCGCAGGTGATGACTAGCAACCCCGAGTTGTTCTGGGGCCTGATTGCTTCCATGTGGATCGGCAACCTGATGCTGGTGATTTTGAATCTGCCCTTGATCGGTATCTGGATCAAATTGCTCACCGTGCCCTACCGCTGGCTGTTCCCGTCGATCGTCTTGTTCTGCGCTATCGGGGTGTATTCCACCAATAACACGACCTTTGATATTTGGATGGTGGGCATCTTCGGGTTTATCGGTTATGTGTTTATCAAGCTGGGTACCGAACCTGCGCCCTTGCTACTGGGCTTTATTTTGGGCCCGATGATGGAAGAGTATTTACGCCGTGCGCTGCTGCTCTCGCGTGGCGACTGGACGGTGTTTGTGACCCGTCCGCTGTCGGCGAGTTTGCTGCTGGCTGCCGCGATCTTGCTTAGCATCGTGTTGTTGCCCTCGATCAAGGCCAAACGCGAAGAGGCATTTGTAGAAGATTGAATTTTGCGGGCAAGGCCTGCTTTATGGCGCAAAGGAAAAAGGCTTGAACCGCAAGGTTCAAGCCTTTTCTCCTAGGGAAGGTCTGCACAAGTCCGTCATCGCGAGGAGCGCAGCGACGCGGCGATCCATAAGTGCCTCATTCGTAAACCAAAATGGATTGCTTCGCTACGCTCGCAATGACGGATTTGCACTTATGCAGTGCTTCCTTAGGGGGCGGGGTAATCAGGCCTTCAGATCACCCGCCAGCGAAGCCAGGGTTTCGGCGGCAATCGTGAGGTGCGCCGGGTAGTTGGTGTGGTCACAGCCCAGCTTGACGCTGGCACCGGCTTTGATCGCTGCGCACATGGCGGGTGTGAGTTCAAAGCGCACAAAGTGCACGGCTGAGGTTTTTTCGTCGTTCTCGCGGTCCAGGTCTTCATCGGCAATCGCGTAAACCCGGGCCTGGCCTTCCACTTCTACAAACATACGGTCTTCTACGCCGATCAGGCGCGCCAGCTCGCGTTTGCGCTCGTTGATATCGGGGTATTCCAGCAGCATGGTGGCTTTCCAGTTGCTGCCATCGGGCACCAGCGGGGCATAGGCCTCGATCTCTTGCAAGATGCCTTCTTCTTCAAAGATTTTTTCGATGCGCAGCATTTCCTGGATTTGGTAGCGCACCGTGGTTTCGCTCTCAAATTGCAGGGTAATGTTCTCGCCTAGCGCAACGCTGCGCAGCTTGCGATGCGCCATGATGTCCGGCTTGTGCAGCTTGCGGTACTTGGTGTAGGCCTCCAGGGTCATCAGGCTCTCGGGGGTGATGTTTCCAGTCAGTTGCATAGTGGGTAATCTCCAAAAATAATGTTAGGACAAGCCGTAGGCCTTGGCGACCAGGCTTAAGGGGTGTTCTTGGGTCGGTGCGCCCAGGCCGTTGACTTCGAAGCCTTGCGCAATATGGTGGCCGCCCAACGGGCAGTCCGAGCTGATGTAGTCCGGCTTGCTGCCGTCCTTCATGGTAGCCATGGCTTTGAACAAGGGCTTGCCAATCTTCATGGACTGTTGGTGCGTGGCCTTCTTCACGCCAAAGGTGCCGGCGTGGCCGGAGCAGCGCTCATGCGTTTGCACCGTGGTGCCCGGAATCATCTTGAGCATTTCCTCGGTTTTTTTGCCGATGTTTTGCACCCGTCCGTGGCAGGGCATTTGGTAGCTGATATTGCCCAGCGGCGTGCTGAACTCGGTCTTGAGCAGGCCGTCCCGCTTGCGTTGCATCAGGTACTCGAACGGGTCCCACATATTTTCTTTGACCAGTTGCACATCCGCGTCATGGGGGTACATCAGCGGGATTTCTTGCTTGAACATGAGCGCGCAGCTAGGCACTGCGGCCAATAGGGCGTAGCCTTGATTTGCGTAACGTGCCAGTACCGGGATATTGGCTTCTTTGGATTCGTTGACCGACTCCAAATCGCCCAGCTCCAGCTTGGGCATGCCGCAGCATTTTTCTTTGTCCACGATGACATAAGGGATGTCGTTGTGGTCCAAGATTTTGAGCAAATCCAGCCCGATGCCCGGCTCGTTGTAGTTGATGTAGCAGGTAGAAAAAATCGCCACCTTGCCTGGCGTCTTGGCGCCGTCTTGCACCACGGTAGTTTTCGGTTTGGGGGCGCTAGCGCGAAAAGTCTTGGTCGCCAATGAAGGCAGCCAGGCGTCTTGGTCCACACCCAGCGTCGATTCCATCACCTTGCGTGCCACCTTGGTGTTGCTGACCGCATTGACGGTTTGCACCACGATGGGAATACCGGCCAGCGAGCCATGCACATCGGTGCTGGCCAAAAACTTTTCGCCTGTGCTGACTTCGCCTTTTTTGAATTTGATGGCTTTGGCGCGCAGCATGGTGTGCGGAAAGTCCAAGTTGAACTCATGCGGCGGGACGTAAGGGCATTTGGTCAGATAGCACAAGTCGCACAAATAGCACTGGTCCACTACTTTCCAGTAATCCTGTTTGTTCACGCCATCGACCTCCATGGTGGCGCTTTCGTCCACCAGGTCAAACAAGGTGGGGAAAGAGCCACACAAACTGACGCAGCGGCGGCAGCCGTGGCATATGTCAAAGATGCGTTCCATTTCGTGGAAGACCGCGTCCTCGTTGTAGTACTCGGGGTTTTTCCAGTCGATGGGATGCCGCGTGGGCGCTTGCAAATTGCCTTCAGTAGCCATAGTGCTTCTCTTCGCGTGGTGTTTTGAATCGGGAGTGTGGGGGAACGCCATTACTCCGGTTTAGGTACATGCTTGCTGTGCGCAAACCGGAAAAATCGCGGGCCTCGCTTTGCCAGTGCAAAGGCCCCGCTACGGGGCCTTGTGCCAGAGGCCAGGCGCCCACTGCAAGCGCAGCGGGCGCAAGGAGGCTATCAATCAGCCAGTTCGGCCAATGCCTTGGCGTAGCGGTTAGCGTGTGAACGCTCTGCTTTAGCCAGGGTTTCGAACCAGTCAGCCACTTCGTCATGGCCTTCTTCGCGGGCGGTCTTGGCCATGCCAGGGTACATATCGGTGTACTCGTGGGTCTCGCCAGCCACTGCAGAGGCCAGGTTGTCACGGGTGCTGCCAAAAGGCATGCCGGTAGCGGGGTCGCCGCACTGCTCCAGCCACTCGAGGTGGCCGTGGGCATGTCCGGTCTCGCCTTCGGCGGTGGAACGGAACAAGGCTGCCACGTCAGGCTGGCCTTCGACGTCGGCTTTGTTCGCGAAATACAGGTAACGACGGTTGGCCTGGGACTCGCCTGCGAAGGCGGCCTTCAGGTTTTCTTCCGTCTTGGAGCCTTTGAGTGCTGCCATGGAAATCTCCTAAGGGGGTTAAAAAAACGCGTTTGCTTTGACCATTGCGATCAAAGACGACGCCAGCTTAACCCGCCGATGCAGCGGCGTCTAATTGGCAAGCTCAATATCCCCGATTGAGCTTGCCTATGGACAAGGCCTTATGCAAAGAGCGCTTCAAAACCTTCCGCAGGCTCAAAGCGCTTGTTGCGCCAGAACAATTGCAGCGGGCCGGGCAAGGCGCGCTGGGCCACCGGGTGGCGGGCGTGGCCGGGGTAGCAGATGACGCGCTCGTCGTTTTCATGGTAGGCCTCGGGCATGATCACCGGCGGCACGCTGGCGCGGGCGGCTTGGAGGGCCTGCGCCGCAGTTTGGTAGCGCGATAAATGCGCCAGGCTCATGATTTGTGGTGGTGCCAGTTCAATCTCGCGCTCCCAATACTGCTCCAGCGCCTGGCGCGGGCGCAGCCAGGCGCTTTCGGTGGCTTCAAAATCATCATGTGCTGCGTGCTGGCCTGCGGGCATGACCGAGATGAAGAAACGGGTGTCAAAGCGCTTATTCGTTACCGAGGGCATGCGTGGCGTAATCCAGCGCGACCAGGGATGCACCGCCAAAGTTTGCAAGCGCAAGCGGCCACTTTTGAGTCGCTGGTGAAAGTCGCTGCCTGTGGCGGTAGCGGCTGACGCCGGCGCGGCTGCTGGCGGGCCGTTGTGCGCGTTTTGCGCAAACAGCACACCGGCTTCTTCGTAGGTTTCCCGCAGTGCGGCAATAAACAGGCCGCAGGCGATGGCCGGTGCGGTATCGGGCTCGCCCAAAGCCGCGTGCAGTTGCTGCGGGCTTTGGTCCAGGTAGGCATGGTGGCCCGGCGCGCTGTCGGCGGCATCCATCTTGCCGCCGGGAAACACATAGGCGCCACCGAGCACGTCCGACAAGCCGTGGCGCTTGACCAAAAACACCTCGGGGCCGTGGGCGCTGTCGCGCAAGATCACAACCGTGGCGGCATCGCGCGGTGGGGCGCTGGGGATTTCGGAGTTCAGTTCCATGGTGTCGCTTTAGTTGCGTGCGTTGGCGGTGCAGCCCTGGGGCTTGCAGTAGAGTTGGCGGCTTGGCTGCGCAGGGTGCGCAGCGCTATTTTTCATGCAGGACATCTTATGCCGATAGATTTCAAAGACCGTGTAGCGATTGTGACTGGCGCCGGTGGCGGCTTGGGGCGTTTGCACGCGCTGGCTCTGGCGGCGCGTGGTGCCAAAGTGGTGGTCAATGACCTGGGCGGGGCTGTTGACGGGTCGGGGGGTTCGGCCAGTGCCGCCGAGTCGGTGGTCGCCGAAATCCGCGCGGCAGGCGGAACCGCCATGGCCAACAGTGCCTCGGTGACCGATTTTGCGGCGGTGCAGGCCATGGTGCAAACGACAGTGGACGCCTGGGGTCGGATCGACATCTTGGTCAACAACGCCGGAATTTTGCGCGACAAAAGTTTTTCCAAGATGGAATTAGACGACTTTCGCCTGGTGCTGGAAGTGCATTTGATGGGCGCAGTGCATTGCAGCAAAGCGGTCTGGCCGCACATGAGCGCGCAAAAATACGGGCGTATTTTGATGACCACGTCCAGCAGCGGCTTGTACGGCAATTTCGGCCAAAGCAATTACGGCGCGGCCAAGATGGCGCTGGTGGGGCTGATGCAGACCCTGTCCATTGAAGGCGCGAAAAACAATATCCATGTCAATTGCCTGGCCCCCACCGCCGCCACGCGCATGACCGCCGGACTCATGCCCGAGCCGGTGCTGGCCGCTTTGCAGCCCGAGGCCGTGGTGCCGGCCATGTTGGTGCTGGTGGCGCAAGATGCACCGAGCCGCACCATTTTGTGCGCCGGTGCCGGTAACGTGGAGGCCGCGCACATCACCCTGAGCGAGGGGAGCTGGATTGGCTTGGGCGAGGGCGCTGACGAGCGTTTGCAAGCGCTACTGTCTGAGGTGGTGGCCACCAGCAAATTCCAAATTCCGGGCAGCGGTGCGGCGCAGGGCGCGCACGAGATCGGCCGCGCCGCCAAGCATGTGCAATGAGCAGACGCAGCGGGTTTTGGGCTGCCTGGGGTGCTGCTGCCTCCATGGGGCGACTGGCGCACTAGCGCCAAAATTGCGTGCGAGCAGGGCCAGCGCTCTATTTCCCTGCGCTGCGCTCTTGCAATTGAGCGCGGTCACCCCAGCTACATAAGCTTGTGCTACCTTTGGCGCGAGCGAAAAATGAAAAGGGCCGACTGGCATGAGTGAAAGCAATTGGGCCCTTGACGGCTTCCCGGCGCAGCGACTGCGCGGCATACGCCGGGGTATTGAAAAAGAAAGTCTGCGATCTCTCCCCGGCGGCGGTTTGGCTGCCACCGCCCACCCCAAGGCTTTGGGTTCGGCCTTGACCCATCCCCATATCACCACCGATTTCAGCGAATCGCAAATTGAGCTCATCACCGGCGTGCACGCAGGCATCGAAGACTGCTTGGACGAGCTGCGTCGTGTACAGAACTACACCCTGGCCTCCATGGGCGAAGAAATGCTCTGGGTCTCGAGCATGCCCTGCGGTCTGCCCGCTGACGATGCGATTCCGCTGGGCCAGTACGGCAGCTCCAATGTGGGCCAGGCCAAAACTGTATACCGTAGTGGCCTGGGTTACCGCTATGGGCGGCGGATGCAAACTATCTCGGGCATCCACTACAACTGGTCTTTGCCCAATGTGTCCAGCCAAGACTATTTCGCGCTGATTCGTAACTTCCGTCGCCATGCGTTTTTGCTCTTGTATTTGTTTGGCGCCTCGCCGGCCGTGTGTTCCACCTTCGTACAGGGCCGCGGCCACTCCTTGCAAGAATTGCACCCTGGCACCATGGGCCTGCCCTATGCCACCTCGCTGCGCATGGGCCGCCTCGGTTACCAAAGCGATGCGCAAAGTGCACTCGCCGTCAGTTACAACGGCCTGGAAGGCTATGCCGCCTCACTGCACCAGGCGCTGACCGAGCCCTATGCGCCCTATGTCGATATTGGCGTGCGCAATGCCGACGGCAGCTTTAAGCAACTGGCAACAAGTTTGCTGCAAATCGAAAACGAGTTTTACGGCACTATCCGGCCCAAGCGCGTCATCTTCCAGGGTGAGCGCCCGCTGCATGCGCTGCGCGAGCGCGGCGTGGAATACGTGGAAGTGCGGCTGATGGACTTGGACCCTTTCGAGCCGGTGGGCATACGCGCCTCTACCTTGCGTTTTCTGGATGTGTTTTTGTTGCACTGCCTTCACCAGCCCAGCCCGGACGATAGCCCGGCAGAAATCGCCGCCATGGCGCGCAACCAGCAATGCGTGGCCGAGCGCGGCCGCGAGCCCGGCCTGCAATTGCAGCGCGGCGATGCCATGGTGGATTTGTCTGCATGGGGCCTGGACATCGTGGCCCAACTGCGTCCCCTGGCGCAGGCGCTGGACCAAGCCCACGGCGGCAGCGCGTATGCGGACGCGGTGGAGCTGGCGCAAAACGGCTTAACGCACCCGGACAGCCTGCCTTCGGCACGCGTGTTGCAGGCCATGCGCCAAGAGCACGGTGGCTCGTTTTCCGCGTTTGTGCGCAGCCTGTCGCAACAAACCAAAGCACAGGAACTGGCGCAGCCCTTGGCGCTTCACGAACTGGCGCACTTTCAGGAACTGGCGAAGGCTTCCTTGGCGCGCCAAGCCGAAATCGAAGCAGCGGACACGCTGCCGTTTGATCGCTATCTGCAGGAATACCTCTCGCCCGAGCGTTTGGGGCGGCCAAAGCCGCACTGACACCCTGCCGGCCCTCTGCAAAGTACCGGACAATCGCACATTCTCTTAGGCACAACAAACAAGAACATGGCGATACAGTGGTTTCCCGGGCATATGCACCTGACGCGCAAAGCCATTGGCGAGCGCATTCGGGAGATTGACGTGGTGATCGAGCTGCTGGACGCGCGCCTGCCGGGCTCCAGTGCCAACCCCATGCTGGCCGAACTGACACGCGGCAAACCGGCGCTTAAAGTTTTAAATAAACAAGACCTGGCGGACCCCACGCGCACATCCGAATGGCTGGCCCACTTCAACGCCATGCCCGGCGTGCGTGCCTTGCCCTTAGATGCAGGCATGACGACGCCAGCACGCGCCTTGATCGACGCCTGTCACCAACTCGCGCCCCTGCGCGGCGGCATGGCCAAACCCATGCGGGTGCTAATTTGCGGCATTCCTAATGTGGGCAAGTCCACGCTGATCAACACCCTCAAAGGCAAGCGCGCTGCCAAAACCGGCGATGAGGCCGGGGTAACCAAAGCCGAGCAGCGAATCACCATCGCTGATGACTTTTATCTGTATGACACGCCGGGCGTTTTGTGGCCGCGCATCATCGTGGCGAAAAGCGGCTACAACCTGGCCGCCAGCGGTGCCATCGGGCGCAATGCCTTTGACGACGAAGAAGTGGCGCTCGAACTCCTGGACTACCTGCGCCAACACTACCCACAAGCGCTGGCGGCGCGCTACGGCTTGGCCGATATGGAGGCTCTAACGGACGAACAAGTACTAGAAGGCGTAGGCCGCAGGCGCGGCGCTTTGCAATCGGGTGGCCGGGTGAATGTGCAAAAGGCCGCCGAAATCGCCATCCACGATTTTCGCAGCGGCGCCTTGGGCCGCGTCAGCCTGGAAACCCCAGAAGAGTTTGCCCAATGGTTAGCTGCGGGTGAAAAGCTGGACGCCGAGCGCCAGATCAAAAAAGACGCCATCGAACAAGCGCGCCTGATCCGCCTGAAGAAAATCCCCCGCCCGGCGCGGGTGGATGAACCGGACGAAGCCTCGGATTGAAAATAAGACGCCGCGCGTCTAACACGGTCAACACGCCAAGGTGGCCAGTGCATCAGTTTGCACTCAATGCAGTGTGTTGCTACCCTGCCCGCAAGTAATGGACAGCGGTAAGCCTTCGTAAAGTAGGGCGTTAGCCTCACTTGCTGTGTGATACTTTCCCCATGATATGGACAGACGCACCGGCGAAGCTTCCTTGGCGTAGCCAGGGCCGGGTGCTGCGCAGGGTCTCAGGGCGTCGGTACTTTCAAGGTGGTTTCCTTGCGCCGCAGTTTTTGCTCCTACTTATGGGGCTAGGCGCCTTGCTGTTGCCGACGCTGACTTTTGCCGTCGAAGTGCCGCGCGCCCCTTTGCGGGTTGCCACTTGGCTGGACCGCCAGGCACTCGGTGGCACGCACCAGGAGTTGCTTGTGTCGCAGCAACTCGCACTCGGTTTATTGGCGTTTAATTCGCCCTACCTTTTTGGTGGCAAGGCGCTGCGCTCGCAGCTAACCTGCGGTGCCTGTCACTCACAAGAGGGACTTTCCGGGGCGGCGCTTCGCCTACGTTTGCGCGGGCCCGTGCCTGACTTGCGTACGGCGGCAAGCCACACCGACGTGGCAGCATTTGTGACCCATGCAATCGAAACGGAATTTGATGGCCCGCCACTTTCCCAACAAAACGCCCGCGCGCTTGCCGCACTGTCGCAGGTGCTCGCGCCAATGGCGGCAGATACCCAAAGCGCATACCGGGTCGATGCGTCTGCGCTGATAGCCATTGGCTTGCGCCTGACAGTAGCTTTTGCTACCAAGGCAGAGGTGGGAACCGAGCAACTAGACTTTGTGATCGACAGTCTGCGTTTCTTGCTCGGAGAAATGCAGCGTGGCAAACCCACCGGTGCCGGTTGGGGACTGCTGGAGGAAACCAATCGCGCATTGCGCGTCGCCCTGGTGGCCCTAGAAGATGCGCCACCTGCCAAGCGACAGCTTGCGCTGATACCCCTGCAAAGCCTGGCGGAACGCTGGGAGGCCTCACGCACCCAAGCGGCAGTCTTGCGCCTTAGTCAAGCCCTAGCGCCCCATGAATAAATACCTAGCGGCCCTTGCTACCTTGCTGATGCTCTGTGGCACTACCGTGCATGCCGATAGCTATGGTGCCGACTCGGGCGATGACGCCAAGTCTAAAACCCTGTTGCAAGCCGAGTCCCTGATGGCTAAGCGCAACTGGGCCGCAGCGCTTCCCTTGCTGGAGGCGTACACGGCCGGCCATTTCGATGATGACCAGGCTATTGCCGAGCTGGGCCATGTCTATGCGCAATTGGGCCAGCGCGAGGCAGCCCTGCAAACACTTAATTCCGCCCTGTGGATCAACCCCCGCAGCTTGGACGCCAACCTATACCTCGGCGAGTTGTATGTCAGCCAAAAAGACCGTACGCGCGCCATGGAGCGACTGGCCGCGTTGGACCGTATTTGCATTTTCGGATGCAGCGAATACCGCCGTCTGAAAAAAGCGATCGCTTCCATGCCTGGTGCGGCGCCATGAGCTTTGACGATCAAGCCCCTACGGAAGTTGCAAGCTTTAGCCTTGCGCGTCGGCTATTGCATTGGCTCACCGTGCTTTTGTTGGGGGGTAGTTTTCTGCTTGTATGGTCTATCGAATGGCTTCCCGAAGGCGCGCTACGTCCGCAGGTGCTTGGGATGCATCGCACCATGGGCCTGGTGGTGCTCGCGCTCAGTGCAGTGCGGATTTTGTGGAGCTTGGTCAGTGCCCGCCCCGAGGCTTTGGCAGCAGGGCATTGGCGCCGGGCTGCGCGCGGGGTGCAAGTCGCTTTGCTGGCTTGCTTGGTGCTGGTGCCCCTGCTGGGGTGGATCTATACCAACGCACGCGGGCATGCTGTTTCCTTATGGGGCATGCCGCTGCCTTCGCTCATCATTAAGGACCAGTATTTTTCCCGCGTCTCTCGCGAATCGCACGAGTTTTTGGCCTACACCTTGCTAGCGCTGATAGCTGCCCATGCCGGAGCAGCCTTGTGGCACCACCTGGTGCTGCGTGATGCCACGATGCGCCGCATGTGGCGCGGTTAAGTACGCGGGGCCCCAGCCGCCCGGGTGCACTAAGGGTCCGGGAATCAAGTAAAGCGCGAGCAGATTGAAAAAAATTCACTAAAAGCCACATGTTTTTTTCGGGGCTTTATGCTCGCTGGACCCATGGGCGGGGGTGGTCAAAGCTGCTTAGGCGATATAGTGTGCGACAAGCTTTCCCAGCCACGCGCCGAGTGCCCGGCGCCACCCTAAACAGCGAGCCTGCTATGCAACTGACCCCCGCGCAATTAGCCCAGTTTGACCATGACGGTTATCTCTTTTTTCCCAGCCAGTTTTCGGCCGAGGAAACCCAGACCCTGCTGGACGCGGTGCCCGAGTTATACGCCAAGCGCGATGCCTTTAATGTGCGCGAAAAAGGCCGTGACGCGGTGCGCACCAATTTTGCGGCGCATATGGTGAGCAAGCCCTTTGGCAAGCTCGGTCGCCATCCGCGCATGATCGAACCGGTGGAAATGCTGCTGGGTGAACAGCTCTATATGCACCAGTTCAAGATCAACGGCAAGATGGCGTTTGAAGGCGATGTGTGGCAATGGCACCAGGACTACGGTACCTGGCTCAACGACGACATGATGCCGACCGAGCGCGCCATGAACGTGGCGATTTTTCTGGACGATGTGAACGAGCACAACGGCCCCTTGATGTTTATCCCCGGCAGCCACAAGCGTGGCGTGGTCGCAGCCAAGCACGACTTGTCCACCACCAGCTATCCGCTGTGGACGGTGGACAATGAACTCATTACCTCTTTGGTGGAACGCGCGGGCGGCAAAAACGGCGGCATCGTCAGCCCCAAAGGCCCAGCGGGCTCCATGATTTTGTTCCATAGCTGCCTGGTCCATGCGTCCACTAGCAACCTCTCGCCCTGGAACCGCGTGGCGGTGTATTTGAGTCTGTGCGCAGTGAGCAACCACATCCGCCGCCACAAGCGCCCCGAATACATCGCGCACCGCGACTTCACCCCCATCGAATGCCTGCCCGACGATTGCCTGCTCACAGACTACCCCGTCGATCTTCCTTGGAAAGACGGTATGCCCGGCAGCGCGCTGCAAACCTCCACTGTGCCTTTTGACGAGCAAAAAGCAGCCGCATGAGCTTGTTTGCCAAACTCCAGCAACGCCAGGCCGAGGGCCGCCCGATCCGCGTCGGCCTGATCGGCGCGGGCAAATTCGGCTCCATGTATTTGGCGCAAATTCCGCGCACGCCCGGTGTGCATTTAGTCGGCATTGCCGACCTCTCGCCCGATGGCGCGCGCGCAAATCTTAGCCGCGTCGGCTGGGAAGCCCAGCGCATGCAGGCCGCGTCTTTGGATGCGGCCATCAAGGCGGGCACCACCCACATCGGTGAAGACTGGCGCGCACTGGTTTCGCACCCGGCCATTGACGTGATCGTTGAATGCACCGGCCACCCGATTGCCGCCGTGGACCATTGCCTGGAAGCCTTTGTGCATGGCAAGCATGTGGTCAACGTGACGGTCGAGGCCGATGCCTTTTGCGGCCCCTTGCTGGCGCATAAAGCTTCGCTAGCTGGCGTGGTGTATTCACTGGCCTTTGGCGACCAACCGGCTTTGATTTGTGACTTGGTAGATTGGGCGCGCACCTGCGGCTTTCCGGTGGTGGCGGCCGGGCGCGGCCACAAATGGTTGCCGCATTTCAACCAGTCCACACCCGACACGGTTTGGGGCAACTATGGCCTCACGCCCGAGCAGGCTTTGCGCGGCGGGCTCAACCCCAAAATGTTCAATAGCTTTTTGGACGGCTCCAAACCCTCCATTGAAAGCAGCGCGGTGTCTAACGCTACCGGGCTGGGCGTGCCGTCTAACGGCTTGCTCTATCCACCGGCCAGCGTGGAAGACATTCCTTTTGTGACGCGGCCTATTCAAGAAGGCGGCGTGCTGGAGCGCAAAGGCATGGTCGAGGTGATTTCCTCCCTTGAGGCCAATGGCCGCAAGATCCCCTACGACATCCGCATGGGCGTGTGGGTGACGGTAGAGGCCGAGACCGACTACATCAAAAACTGCTTTGAAGAGTACAACGCGCACACCGACCCCAGCGGCCGTTATTTCACGCTGTACAAGCGCTGGCACCTGATCGGGCTGGAAGTGGGCATGTCGGTCGCCAGCGTGGCGCTGCGCGGCGAGCCCACCGGCGTGGCCACTGGCTGGAATGCCGATGTGGTCGCCACTGCCAAACGCGATTTGCAGCCCGGCGAAATGCTGGACGGCGAGGGTGGTTACACCGTTTGGGGCAAATTGCTACCGGCAGAAACATCTCGCAAACTTGGCGGCTTGCCGCTGGGCTTGGCGCACGACATCAAACTGCTGCGCCCGGTGCGCCAGGGCCAGTCTTTGTGTTGGGACGATGTCGCTATCGACACCAGCACCCGTGCTTACCAATTGCGCCGCGAAATGGAAAACCATTTTGCCGCGCCGCTGGCAAAAGCGGCTTAGCACTTAGCGCAACCAATCCAGCAATAACTGGTTGACGGCTGCGGGCTGCTCGCGGTGCAAAAAGTGGCCGGCACCGGGCACTTCTTGGTAGGTATAGCCGCCGGTGAAATACGCATCTTGTTGGCGCATTAGCTCGGCGCGCAGGTCTTGTGCGCCGCACAGGGCTAGCGTGGGTACAGTGATCGGGCGGGCCATCTGGGAGCGCAATGTAGCTAGCGCGGGGTCTGCCCGCGCCGGGTCAAACATGGCGCGGTAATAGCCCAATGTTGCTTGCAACACCCCCGGTTGGCGTAAGCAATCTTTCACGCTTTGGATGTGCTCCCTATCCTCGTAGCCCGGCGCGCACCACTCGCGCCACAGGTAATCGATAAAGGCCATGTCGTCGGCCAGCAGCGCTTTTTCAGGAAAGTCCGCTTGCTGAAAAAACCACCAATGAAATGAGCGCTGCACATGCTTGGGGTCTAGCAAATGCGCCCCCACGATGGCCGGGTGCGGCACTGCCATGAGCACCGCCTTGCGCAGCAAATCCGGGCGCGCGGCGCACAAGGCGTAGCCGATGATCGCGCCCCAGTCTTGGCCTACAAAGTACAGTGGTTCACCACCGCCCAAAGCCTCTAGCAGGCAAGCCAGGTCTTGCACCAGCGTGGCTTTGTCGTAAAAGCCCTGCGTTGGTACGGTGGTCGGGTGGTAGCCGCGCAAATGAGGTGCGACTGCACAAAAGCCCGCTTGCGCCAGCGCATCCATTTGGTGTTGCCAGGTGTGCGCTGTGTCCGGGAAACCGTGCAGCAATAGCACCTTGGGGCCGCTGCCATGCGTCAGGCAATGAAACTCCAGGCCGTTAGCCTGCACGCGCATCACGTCAATCGCCATGGGCTTGTGGTTCGAGCGGCAGTTCCCGCCACAGCCCGCTCAGGCCCAAGCCCAGCACGCCAATCGCCATGCCGATGTGCAACAAGTCGCCGGGCACCAAGGCTGGTACTATCGTGACTTTGGTTGCGAACAGCAACAGACCGGCCAGCATCAGCGCCGTCGTGATCGCCGTGGTCCAGCGCCCCCCGCGCGCCAGGCTGACCACCATCGCGACCACTGATATGACGGTTAGCGCATCCACTAGCACCCGCTTTTGCGCCACGCCCACCGCCAGCACCCCAAGCACCGCCAGGATGATGAAAAAAATGGCGGCAAACTTGAGCTGCCGTGCCACGGCCGCATTGGGCCACAAGACGGCCACCGCCAGCAGCGGAAAGGCGGCACATGCGCCCAGCATGGAAACAAACTGGTGCCATTGCGGTATCGGGTAAAAGCCCGAAAAGCGCAGCGCACCCAGCACTGCAGCGGCGCCCAGCGTGCCTGCCGCGATACGCACGCCCAAGGGCAGGCTGGCGCGGCTTAGCAGCCAGAGACACACCAGCGCCAGCAGGCCATCGGTATAGGCCAGGCTAGGCATGGGCAGCTTCCAAGACGCGCGGGCGCTGCCACAACCAGCCGATGACCAAGTAGGCCAACAAAGCTGCGGCCGAATAGCTCAGCGCGGTGCCCGGCGCGAGTTTTTTGGCAACCAGCAAAAAGTGCACCAGTACCGCCATCCCCAGGCCGCAGGTAAACACGCCCAAGGCCTGCATCCAGCTGGGCGCGGGGGTGTCAAAGCGTTCGAATTGTTCTGGCACAAATTCGGGTGCTGGGGTGGCGCCCGGCGGCAACCACGACGGCCCGGCAAATACGCACATCAGCTTGTTACGCCAACCCGAGGTGCTGCGGATGTGCTGCCACATCAGCGTGTAGTGCTGCACATTGCCCCAAATAGGGTTCCAGCTTTGCAGCGGCTTGCGCACGCCATAGACCACGGGCTCGTCCGCGCGCTCGTCGGCATAGGTGCCAAACAAACGGTCCCACACGCTGAATATGCCGCCGTAGTTTTTATCCAGGCAATAGTCGTTTTGCCCGTGGTGCACGCGGTGGTTGGATGGCGTGACCATAAACCATTCCAGAAAACCCAAGCGCCCTACCAAGCGGGTATGCACCCAAATTTGGTATACCAGATCGATAAAGCCCACTGTCAAATACACCTTCATCGGGAAGCCCAACAAGGCCAGCGGCACGTAAAAAACCCATTTGAAATAAAAGCCGGTAGCCGATTGGCGCAGCGCGGTGGATAAATTGAATTCTTCGCTGCTGTGGTGAATCACATGCGCAGCCCAAAATAAATTCACCTCATGGCCGGTGCGGTGGACCCAGTAATAGAAAAAGTCATACAGCACCAGCGCCAGTATCCAGGTCAGCGGATTATTGGTATCCCATTCGAAGGCGCCGAATTTATCCAGCACGACGGAATACATAAAGATATTCATACCCGCGCCCAGGGTAATCACAAACTGGCTGATGGTGCCCACATTGAGCGAGGTAATCGAATCCTTGAGTCGGTACACCTGCAGGCCGCGCCGGCGGGCTACCCATAACTCGATGCCTATCATGAACAGGGCAACCGGGATCACGAATATGAAAGGATTCATTGCTGTCTCTCTCTTGATGTATTTAGGCTGGGCCGGCGGTGGCGCGCGCTTCGCGCCATTGTGCCTTATGCTTTGTGGTAACCGAGCCTGCGGACAGGCGGCGGCACCAGGCCCAAAACCTAGAGAAACTGCGCATACACCCAACTCCTTGAAAACAATACTTGTTTGTACCTGGGGGTTCGGTACAGCCATCGGCCCGATCCATGGCGGCTGCGCCACGCGCGTGGTCCGGGTAGAGCGCAGGCCTATGGTCCAGCCGATGCAGGCATAGGCGCCCATTTACAGCGGCAGCTCAATCTGCCAAGAGGCCTAGTCTTTGGGCCGCGCCATTTCCGCTTTGCGCTCAGCAGCCACTTGTTGCGAACTGGCGCGCTCGCCCACCAGCTTTATATAGGGTTTGTAGTCCACCCCGGCGCCCAGCAGCAGGTCTTCGCCGAAAGCGGCTTTGCTGGCCATGCCGACCAGCGGCAGGTTGTTATAGGCCACGCAATCGGCCAGCGTGAAGCTATCGCCGGCGACATATGGAGCGAACTTGACCAGGCGTTTAAAACCTTCAATATTGCGCACCAACTGCTTGCGGTTTTGTTCCTTGTGCGCGTCGCTGATGCTGCCGCCAAAAAATACGGCGGGGTACAACTCGCGGGCTACCAGCTCCAGGTGCAGATTGATGAAGGTGCTCAGCTCGCGCACTTTGGCAGCAGCGTAGGCGTCGTCGGGCAACAGCGGGTGGGCGGGGAATTGGGCCTCCAGGTAATCCAGAATCACCGGCGTTTCGCACAGCGGGCCTTGCGGCGTGCGGATAAACGGCACCTTGCCCAGCGGCGAAGCCGACAGCACCGCCTCGTCCTTGCTGCGTGTCATCGCGCGCTCCTCGTTGTAGGGGATTTGCTTTTCCAGCAAAACTTGCTTGACGATGTTGAAATAGTTGGAAACGGCAAAACCGCACAGCGTGATCATGGGGAAAGTCTCCTTGGGGAAATGAGCACGACAGTGTATCGGGGGCCCCAGCCCGGTCGCGTTCGGGCCTGGCGCCGGGGCGACAAGTCAGCGCGCCAGCTTGTGCGCCGCCTGGGCTAGCCAGCTGTCTAGGTTGTCCAGTAGTGAGGACTGGCTAAAGGAACAACTCTCTTCGCTAAACAAGGCGCTGGACTCTAGCCGGTCGATCAGCCCCAGCCACACTTCACCATAGCGCGGCGGCAGCGCCGCCAGCAATTGCGCTTGCGCCCGCGCTTGTGCGCAAAAGGCTTGCACACCCAAAGCATCGGCGCGCAATTGGGCCAGGGCTTGGTGCAGGGGGGCAAGGGCCGCGGGGGACATGGGCCGGAGTTTATCGGCGTCGTATTGCGGCATCCGGTCGTGGCAGCGGACAAGTGTTGTTGCGCCCCGTGCCCGAGCTTGGCCGCTAATCCTAAAACGCCGACCCCGGCTGTCTCAAAAAATCAATCTCCTCAGCCGTGGAGTCGCGCCCTAAAAGGGCGTTACGGTGGGGGTAGCGACCAAAGCGCGCAATGATGGATTGGTGCCGCTGCGCAAAGCGCAGACTGTCTTGCAAGCCCGCCTGCGAAAAAAGCGTGGCGGCCTGGGCGTGGATCAGTGCGGACTCGCTGTGCATATAGGGCATGTAGGCAAAGCTGCGATGCGCCAGCGGCAGGCTGCGGTCTTGCCCGCTGGCCACCAACTCTTGCGCCAACGCCAGGGCCAGCGCGTCTTGCGCAAAAGCGCGGGCCGTGTCGCGGTACACATTGCGCGAGAATTGGTCCAGCACCAAGATCTCGGCCAATCGCCCCTCGGGCGTGGCGCGCCAGGCAAACAACTCACAGCGCGCCGCCGCCTCCAGCGTCGCCCCAAAACGGGAACGGATGGTTGCATCCAAGGCAGGGTCTTTGGCGTAGTGCTGTTTGGCGGTCAGCTCCGTGAACCAGAAGTGGAGGATGGGGTGGGGGTGCATTGGGGTGAGCTTAGCGTGGTGTGGGCTACAGAGTGCACCTAGTTCCGTAGGGCCTGGTGAATCACGGAAAGTGGAATATGCCACCAAATCTGTGGCCGCCCGGCGCTGTGGGCTGCAAGCTGCCGCTCCTTTTTGATAATTACCAACGGCATAATGCCGCGCATGTGGAATCGCACTGAGGTAGTCGCTCGAAGAGATCAACGAATAGGACAAGATGGCGCTTTCCTGCCCAGTCGATATGCGTTCAGAGGATAAATTGCGCGGGTGGTCCCGGGTTGGGCCTGCCCTGTTGAACACCTTGGCGGGTCTCAGAGCGGCTTGGACTGAGCCCGCGTTTCACATGGAGGCCTGGCTAGCCGCATGCATGGCTCCCTTGGCTTTTGTGCTCGGCAGCACCTGGCTGGAAACCTGTTTTTTGTTGGCTACGCTGGTGCTGGTGTTGATCGTGGAGTTGCTGAACACGGCGGTAGAGTCGGCGATTGATCGGGTGGGCTATGAATGGAATGCCCTGTCCAAACGCGCCAAAGACTTGGGTAGTGCGGCCGTGTTCCTGAGTCTCTTGCTATGTGGTGGGAGTTGGTTGTGCGCAGCCTTGGCGTATTGGAAGGCTTGGACTTAGTCTTTTGTCGCACACGCGGAGCACCATAGGTACCCCGTGGGCCGGCCCATCGCAAATGACGTATAAACGGGCCCTAACATGAATGCGTATCTAGAGGGCTTGCGCCACTTTGAGCGCAACAGGTCTATCAACTTATTGGTCATTGCATGAATCGACACATCCGTATGCGTTGGAATACACTTTTTGCTTTTTGCACCTTGATCGTGGTACTGAGCGCCCACGCCGAGGACAAAAAAGCGGCAACGAAAAAACCATTTCGCGTGATTGATGCGGTGTGCGATTTCAATTCCACAGAAATTGCGGCCGAAAAAGGCCAATTTATTTGCCTTTATGTGTGCCGCGATCCGGACCATTCCAAGATGTTTCAGGTCTACAGCAATTCAGCGATTGGAAAATGTCCCACGCCGATCAAGACCAAAATCAAGCAGACCATCAAAGAGGAAAAAGTTGCGCCACCACCGGCGGCACACCATTGAGGTTGTAACAGGGCGCGATGGGCTTATGTGCCGAGGCTGCTCAACTCCCGATCGGGGGTGTCACGCCAGCCGGCCTAGCAGCAAATATTCCATGAGCGCTTTTTGGACGTGCATGCGGTTCTCCGCCTCGTCCCACACCACGCTTTGCGGGCCGTCAATCACTTCGGCTTCTACTTCTTCGCCACGGTGCGCGGGCAGGCAGTGCATAAATAGCGCGTCCGGCGCTGCGGCGGCCATCATGGCGCGGTCGACGCACCAGGATGCAAAGGCCGCACGGCGTGCCTCGTTTTCCGCTTCGTAGCCCATGCTGGTCCAGACATCGGTGGTCACCAAATGGGCGCCTTGGCAGGCTTGCAGCGGATCTTGGAATACACGGCAACTGGCGCCCGAGCGCATACCGGCCACCGCCTGATTCACCTCGTACCCGCTAGGGGTGCTGACATGCACCGTAAAACCCAATAAATCCGCCGCCTGCAGCCAGGTATTGGCCATGTTGTTGCCATCGCCTACCCAGGCCACCGTTTTGCCGGCAATCGCGCCGCGGTGTTCAATGTAGGTGAAGATGTCCGCCAGCACTTGGCAAGGGTGAAATTCATTGGTCAAACCGTTGATCACCGGCACACGGGAATTGGCGGCAAAGCGCTCAATTTTGGTTTGCTCAAAGGTGCGGATCATCACCAAGTCGGTCATGCGGCTGATCACTTTGGCGCTGTCCTCAATCGGCTCGGCGCGCCCAAGTTGGCTATCGCCAGTCGTCAGGTGCACTACGCTGCCGCCTAGTTGGTACATGCCGGCTTCAAAGCTGACGCGCGTACGCGTGGACGCCTTCTCAAAAATCATCGCCAGTGTGCGGTCCACCAAGGTGTGGTGCTTCTCATAGGACTTGAATTTCTTCTTGATCAGTGCCGCACGTTCAAACACATAGGCGTATTCGTCGGCGCTGAAGTCTTTGAATTGCAGGTAATGTTGCATGAAAGGTGTACCAACTAAGTGGGTGTTGCAGGCCGCATCGGCCCGTTTATTGAGCCGCCAAAAATGCGCTGATCAGCGGACACAAAATGGCCGCAATTTGGTCCGCCTCAGCCACCGTCAAAATAAGCGAAGGCACCAGGCGCACGACGCTGTCGGCGGTCACGCTGATCAGCAAGCCCTGGTCAGCCGCTTGTTGCATCAGCGGGCCGCAAGGCTTGGACAGCGCGATGCCCAGCATCAGCCCCTGGCCACGAATTTCTTTGACCGTTCCGGCTGTCAATTCCTGGGCCAGGCCGCGGGCGAGCCCGGCTTTGAGGTGCGCGCCCACACGCTCGGCGTTAGCGAGAAGGCCATCGCGCTCCATCACACGGATAGTTTCCACGCCGGCGCGCATGGCCAGCGGGTTACCGCCAAACGTGCTGCCATGGTTGCCCACACCCAGCACTTTGGCAGCACGCGGCCCGGCCACGATGGCGCCCACGGGCACCCCGGAGCCCAGCCCTTTGGCCAGCGGCATGACATCTGGGACGATGCCGGCCCACTGGTGCGCAAACCATTTGCCGGTGCGCCCCATGCCGCATTGCACTTCGTCGATCATCAGCAGCCAATCGCAGGCATCGCACAGTGCGCGCAGGTCGCGCAAATAGTCCATGTGCAAGGGGTTGACGCCGCCTTCCCCTTGGATCGCCTCAACAAACACCGCCACCACATTGGGGTTGCCCTGTGTCGCCGCCTTCAGTGCGTCGATATTGTTCAAGGGTACGCGGATAAAACCCTCCACCAGCGGTCCGAAGCCAGCTTGCACTTTGGGGTTGCCGGTAGCGCTCAGCGTAGCAATGCTGCGGCCGTGAAAAGCCTTGTCGTAGACCACGATCTGCGGCATATCGATGCCTTTGTCATGGCCGAATTTGCGCGCCAGTTTCAGCGCCGCCTCGTTGGCCTCCAAACCGCTGGAGCAAAAAAACACGTTTTCCATGCCCGACAGCTCTACCAGCTTGGCGGCCAGTGTTTCCTGCAAAGGTACGTGGTAATAGTTGGAGGTGTGGATCAGCTTGGTGACCTGGTCTTGTAACGCGGCCACCAAATCCGGGTGGTTGTGTCCCAGAGTGTTGACGGCAATCCCGCCCAGCGCATCCAGGTACTCGCGCCCTTCGGTATCCCAGACTTTGCAGCCCTGGCCGTGGGACAGTGCAAAGGGCAGGCGGCCATAGGTCGTCATGACGTGTGGGGACGTGGCGGCAACTGGCGAGGCGGGGGCGGTCATGGGCTCACTCCGGGAAAAATGGCAAAAATGGCGTGCTACAAAAAAATCAGCCCAACGCAAGTTGGGCCGTTGAACGCGGATTTTAGAGTCTGCGCCTTGCGCCGTAGCGGGCCTGAAGTTGTTCAGAGGGTGTCACTTGGTGCACGGACGCAGCAGGTAAACTGCCTACTGCGGTGCAACATGCCCGCGACCCGCGCTATCGCAAATCTGCCGCATGCCACCCCGACAGCGGCCTATCCCAAGTCCATGGCTACCACCTTCGCCAAAGAAATCTATATCCTGGGCCTGACGCGCCAGGGCCGGGCATTTCGCCCCAGCGACTGGGCCGAACGCTTGGCCGGCGTGATGAGCCAGTTCCGTCCGGGGGGGCCGCAGCCGGGCAGCCATTTGGGCTATTCACCGTGGTGCATACCGACCAGCATCGGCGATACCAAGTGCGTCATCATTCATCCCGATCTGCGCGAACACGACGTCATGGCCTGGGATTTTTGCCTCAACTTCGCCCGCGACAATGATTTGCAGACCAGCGAAGGCGCACCACCGGCGCCAGCTGCTTAGGCGTCCAGGCGATGCTGAGTCTGGCAGGACGCGGCGGCGCTACTATGGCGCCATGGCAACATCCGTTTATTCCAATCATCCCGGCGCGTACTGCAGCGCGCCCAGCAATCTGTATCTATGACCGCCAGCATCCACGCCTACGAACCGCGCTTGGGCCATGGCCTGGCGCACGACCCGTTCAACGCCATCGTCGGCCCGCGTCCGATAGGCTGGATCTCCACTTGTAACGAAAGTGGCGTGTTCAACCTCGCGCCCTATAGCTTTTTTAACGCCTTCAATTACGTACCGCCCATCATCGGGTTTAGCAGCCTGGGTTACAAAGACACGGTGCGCAATGCCATCGAAACTGGCGAATTTGTCTGGAACCTGGCCACCCTAGACCTTGCCCAAGCCATGAACCAGACCTGCGCCCATGTCGCGCCCGAGGTCGACGAATTCGCCTTGGCCGGCCTGAGTCCCTTGCCTTCGGACCTGGTTCGGGCGCCACGGGTGGCCCAGAGCCCGGTCAGCTTTGAATGCAAAGTGAGCCAGCACATGCGCTTGCGCTCGGCCCAGGGCGAGGAACTCAACACCTGGATGGTGTTTGGCGAAGTCGTCAAAGTGCATATCGACAGCGCATTGCTGCGCGACGGCCTATACGACACGGCGGCAGCGCGCCCGATACTGCGCGGCGGTGGCCCGTCGGATTATTTCAGCATCGGCCCGGAGCAGCTTTTTCGCATGGTGCGGCCGCGTTAAGCCGGCTTTCGCCAAAGGCTGCCGAGGTTGCGCCCACAAAAAAGCCGTCTTGCGACGGCTTTTTGCTTTGCTGGCAGCGCACCCGATTCAAACGGCGAACCCTGCGGGAGGATTCGGGCGGTGCGCCTGAAAAATCAGGCGGCGAGGGCCAAGGTTTTCACCTTGGACGCCAAGCGACTCTTGTCGCGGGCGGCTTTGTTCTTGTGAAAGATGCCTTTGTCGGCGATGGTGTCCACCACGGCCTGCATCTTGCCAAACAACTCGGCTGCTTTGGCTTTGTCACCGGCGAGAACGGCTTTTTCAACGTTCTTCACCGCGGTGCGGTATTTGGAGCGCAGCGAGGTGTTGGCTGCATTGATTTTGACGTCCTGGCGGACGCGTTTGCGGCCCGACGCTAAGCGCGG
>CANFVA010000017.1 GCA_947450255.1 Comamonadaceae bacterium | reverse complement strand
CTTTCTTTTCGGCTTCGTCCTGCAAGCTGCCCAGGTCTACCGCGCCCTTGGCTCCGCTTTGCAGCGGCGTGCCCTCGTATTCGTTCAAATAGTTCAAAGCCCATTCGTCCACGCGGTCCGTCATGAGCAGCACTTCAATGCCTTTTTTCTTGAACACTTCCAGCTGCGGGCTGTTTTTCGCGGCGGCCAGGGTGTCGGCGGTGATGTAGTACATCGCCTCCTGGCCTTCTTTCATGCGGGCTTTGTAATCAGCAAAAGACACGCTGACCGCGTCGCTTTGCGTAGAGGCAAAGCGCAGTAGCTTGGCGATGCGGTCTTTGTTAGAAAAGTCTTCGCCCAGACCTTCTTTGAGCACCGCGCCAAATTCGTTGTAAAAGCGCGTGTATTTACCGGCCAGGGCTTTGTCTTCGTCGCTCACTACGTCGGTGACGCCATCGGCGCTGGCCTCGGGCAGCTTGTCGTTTTTCGCCAGGTCTTCCAGCATGCCCAGCACGCGCTTGGTGCAACCCTCGCGGATGGCCTTGACATCGCGGCTTTCTTGTAACAGCTCGCGGCTGACATTAAGCGGCAAGTCCGCCGAGTCCACCACGCCTTTGACAAAACGCAGATAGGTGGGCATCAGCGCTTCCGCCTCGTCCATGATGAACACGCGCTTCACATACAGCTTGATACCGGCGGTTTTTTCGCGGTTGTACAAATCCATGGGCGCTTTGCCAGGGATGTAGAGCAGCTGGGTGTATTCGGTGCTGCCTTCGACGCGGTTGTGGGTGTGCGCTAGCGGAGCTTCAAAGTCGTGGCTGATTTGCCTATAGAAATCGTCGTATTGTTCTTGGCTGATGTCTTTCTTGGCACGCGCCCAAATAGCGTTGGCTTTGTTGACGGTTTCCCATTCGCCGGTCTTGACCATCCCGCCGGGCTGGCGTCCGGCTTTTTCATCTTTGGGGTCTATGAGTTCGCCGTCTTTCCATTCCTCTTTTACCATGAGGATGGGCAGGCTGATATGGTCGGAGTATTTGTTGATAATGCCCTTGACCTTCCAGGTCTGCACATAGTCCATCGCGTCCTCGCGCAGGTGCAAGATGACGCTGGTGCCGCGTGCCGCGCGGCTGATGGTCTCTACTTCAAACGCGCCACCGCCGCTGGCGCCGCCATCGCTGATCCAGCGCACACCTTCGGACTCGGGCAATCCGGCGCGGCGGGTTTCGACGGTGATTTTGTCGGCCACGATAAAGCCGGAATAAAAGCCCACGCCAAATTGGCCTATCAGTTGCGCATCGGCTTTTTGGTCGCCGCTGAGCTTGCTGACAAAGTCTTTGGTGCCGCTCTTGGCAATCGTGCCCAGGTTGTCGATGGCCTCTTGCTGCGACATGCCGATGCCGTTGTCGGTGATGGTCAGCGTCTTGGCGTCTTTGTCCAAGGTCACCTTGACTTGCAACTCGGTGTCACCGGCCATGAGGCTGCTGTTGTTGATGGCCTCAAAGCGCAGCTTGTCGCAGGCGTCGGACGCGTTGGAGATCAGCTCGCGCAGGAAAATTTCTTTGTTCGAGTACAGGGAGTGGGTGACCAGGTGCAGCAGTTGCGCCACTTCGGCCTGAAAAGACAGGGTTTGCTTGCTCATAGGGTGAATTTGCCTCAAAAATTGCGTCATGCGCGTGTCTCGCGCCCGTGCCCGCGTGACGGGCAACCCGCAATTATGGGCGAGGGGGCTTATTACAAGGGCTGGCGCAGTGTGGCCGCCCCTGGCCTGGGGCCGGTATAGGCGCTGCGATGGGCGCCGGGCCGTGTGCGTTCGCCCGTAGGCCGCCGCTGTCTCGATGTGGGTCGTGCGGCCCAGGCCTGACCCAGCCAGGCACACAGGCTGCACCACGCACAAGCGTTTACATGCCGAGTATTTTTTTGGCTTCGCCCAAGGCCTTCATGGAGTCGTCGTGCTTGCCCGCTTTGTGCAGGGCTTCGCCGTCGGCGCGCAAGGCTTTGACTTTGGCCAGGTCGGCATCGGCCAGTTTTGCGCTGGATAGCTTGGCATCGATTGTCTTCATTTCGTTGGGGCAGTTATGCGCAAAAGCGGCGGCGCTTGCCAGTGCAATAGCGGCAACAAATAGTTTTTTCATGGTAGTTCCTAAAAAACAGAAGCCAGAAAATGCTGGCGTCGCGTTGTAAGCGAAAACCGCAAATCGGTGAAGGGAAAGGGTTTTTAGACCATCATTGGCCCGCTCAGGCATGCCGCTGGGCGAGCGCCTCCCGGCTGACCTGTGTTTACGTCAAAACCGTTCGTGCGGTGCTAGGTAGCGCCATTGGCCGAGGGGCAAGTTGCCCAGCATGACTTTGCCGATGCGCACCCGTTTAAGGCCCACCACCTTCAGACCGACTTGCTCACACATGCGCCGAATTTGGCGTTTTTTGCCTTCGTGCAGCACAAAGCGCAGTTGCTCGGGGTTTTGCCATTCCACTTTGGCGTGCTTGAGCGCCTGCCCGTCCAGGCTCAGGCCGTGGCGCAGCAATTGCAGCTTGGTGGCGGGGAAGACCGATTGCACATCGTTGCTGACCGGGTCGTCATCGTCGATGCGGCTCAGTTGCGTGGGTTTGGCCAGCGGTGCGTAGGTGGCCGCCGCCGAGGTGGCAGCGGCGCTGTTTTGCACGCCGGTATAGACCACGCGCACCAGGTATTCTTTCTCGACCACATGCTCCTCGCCGATCAATTGGCGGGCTACGCGGCCGTCTTGCGTCAAGACTAAGAGGCCGGTGGAATCAATGTCCAGGCGCCCGGCGGGCACCAGGCTGCGTAACTGGCTGGGGTGAAAGAAAAACCGGGCGTTGTCTTCGGCCCAGCGGTTCTGCGGCGCTACCAAGGTGATGGCCGGGCTGTGCCCGTCTTCGGCCTGGCCGCTGACAATGCCCAGCGGCTTGTTGATCAATACGGTGACTTGTTTGGCCTGCTGCCCTTTGGCCTCTTTGTCGATTTCGATACGCACATCGGCAGCCACTTGCATACCCATTTCGGCGATTTGGCCATTGACCTTGACCCAGCCTTTTTCAATCCATGCGTCGGCTTCGCGGCGCGACGCCATGCCCAGCTCGGCCATGCGCTTGTTCAGGCGCATGCTGCCATCCGGCCCTATGGCAGCGGTATTGCTCTGGCCTGCCGGAATCGGCGCGCGCGCCGGTGGCGGCGCAGCCCGGCGCATGCCGCCCGCAGGCTGGGGAGTTTTCGGGGGGAGGGACATGCAGTTTTTCCAGTCGGGAGCGTAAAGGGACATTCTAGGAAGCAGCCGGCACAGACCCGCGGCCCGCGGCCGCGTTTTATACGGTTTCCCAGCCGTCGTGCTCGCTGGCGCGGTAGATGGCATCAATCACTTGCTGGTTGTGCAGCGAGCTCTCCAAAGTGACATGTTCCTCCGTTGCGCCGCCCGCCGCCCGGGCGAAGGCCTCGACTTGGCATTTGTATTGGCGGCTGTCTTGGAAGCGAAAAATCTGGCTGTGCGCGTGGTTCTGACTGGTCAGTTCGATTTCTTCCGGGCCCCAGCGGTCGGCATTGAAAGGAGATTTCACTTCAATAAATCCCTCGGTGCCATGAAACACCATCAGCTGGCGCGCAGCCAATTGGGTGGCAATGTAAAAACTCAGCTCAAAGCTGCCGAAATCAGCCCGGACCGAGGAATAAATATCGGTGCCAAACTGCGGGTCGCGCTCGGTGCTGGCTTGTACGCGCAGCGCTTCTTGGCGGGTTACAAAACGGGTGGTGATGGTGGGATAGACGCCAATATCGGGCAGACCGCCGCCGCCCAGTTCAGGCTTGTTGCGCATATTGCCCGGGTCGCGGTTGAAGTAGCTAAAGCAGCCCTGCACATGCTTGAGCGTGCCGATGGCGCCGCTGTCGAGCAAGGCGCGCACCTTGCGCCAGACCGGCGCGTAAGTGACCATAAATGCTTCGGAGATCAACACCCCGTTGCGCTCGCGCGCCTCGATCAATTCGCCGATCGCTCCGGCGTGCAAGGCGATGGGTTTTTCGCACAACACATGCTTGCCCGCATCAGCGGCCTTAATGCTCCACTCCACATGCTGCGAGGTGGGCAGCGGTATGTAGACCGCGTCGATGGCGTCCGAGTCCAGCATCTCCTGGTAGGAGCCAAACACTAGGGGAATGCTAAAGCGGTCGGCAAATGCCTGCGCGCGCGCCAGATCGCGGCTGGCCACGGCACTGACGACGCAGTTCTCGGCGTCTTGCAAAGCGGGGACAACCAGTTCACGGCCGATTTTGGCCGTCGATAGGATTCCGAAACGTAGCATGCTTGCCTCCTGAGCTTGTTGTGGTCGATGGTGGATCAGTGTATTGCGCTTGCCGCGCTTTGGCCGCTGAGAGGCGTGGATGCTTAACGTGGCGGTTGCGGTTGCGGTGTGCGCAGTGCCGCCAGGTCCAGCACCCGCAGCCCCCCGTATTCCACGCGGATGGAGCCCTGCGCTTGCAAGGTATTGAGCGCCTCGTTGACCCGCTGACGCGATAAGCCCACCAGGTAGGCCAGCTCCTGTTGTGTGATACGCAGCACCTCGCCCACACCCGGGTACAGCACCGGGTTGAACAGCGCGGCTAGGCTGCGCGCCACGCGCACATCCGGATTGTTCATGCGGTCAATTTCCCGCGCCGCGATGAACTGGCCCAGGCGCTCATTGAGCTGGTTCATGACAAAGCGGTTAAACGCAATCGAATGGTCTAGCAGCCAGTGAAAGGTGTCCACATGCAAACCCGCGACCCGGCTTGTGCGCAAGGCCTGGATGTTGTAGCGGTAGCTTTCGCGCTTGAGGGCCGTTCCTTCGCCGAACCAGCCGCCCGGCGGAATGCCGGTGTAGGTAATGGTCTGGCCCTGGGCGTTATCGGTGCTCATTTTGAGGAGTCCGTCGATCACGCCAAACCAGTAGGTGACCGGCTTGCCGGTGCGGCACAAGGTCTCGCCGGGGCTGGCCTCGGCCACCTTCAGGTCGGTGGTGGCGCGGACGCGTTCGTCCTCGGTGAGCAGGCGCATCCAGGGGATGGCCGACAGCTCGGCCTCGGTCAGCGGTCTGCGACGCTCGTGGAGCGCGGATACCTGGCGCATAACAGTTCTCCTTGGGGTTCAGGCGCTGCCCCGGTGGGCCTGGGCAACTGAAATAACGTCAGCAATCTGCAAGAGAAGGGAAAACACCTAGTCGAATGTCGGTAAATTGTCGTTCAAACGACAACAAAACGTCAAATGCGCTTCTAGTATTCGCTCTGACAGACGCCGCGCCCTCTGACGGAGGCGCTGGCGCACACCGGAAGGATGTTTTTGATGCAGACAACGTTTGTGCAATTACTCATGCAGCACGCCAAGACGCGCCCCCAAGCGCCGGCGATGCGTGAAAAAGAGTATGGAATCTGGCAGACCCTGACCTGGTCGCAGCTGGCGGTCATCGTCGAGCAGCTCGCGGCGGGCCTGCACCAGGCCGGTTTGCGCCGCGGCGAGCACATGGTGGTGGTGGGCGCTAACCGCCCGCGTCTGTATGCCACTATGCTGGCGGTGCAGTCGCTGGGGGCCATTCCCGTGGCGCTGTACCAAGATGCGGTGGCCGCTGAATGCGTGTTCCCTATCAACAACGCCGAGGTGCGCTTTGCCTTTGCCGAAGACCAGGAGCAGGTGGACAAGCTGCTGGAGATTCGCGAGACCGCGCCCCAACTGACGCATATTTTTTACGACGATCCGCGCGGCTTGCGCAACTACGACCAGCCCGGCCTGCAGTCCATGGACGCTTTGCAGGCGGCAGGTAAAGCCTTTGCGCAGGCGAACCCGGCTTTCTTCGCCGAATCCATCGCCCAGGTCAAACCCGACGACACGGCAGCCATGTTTTTCACCTCCGGCACCACCGGCAACCCCAAGGGCGTGGTGCACAGCCATGACACCTTGCTCAACCGCGCCCGTGCCGGTGCCACCTTCGACCGCCTGACAGAGCACGAGGAAGTGCTGGCTTATATGCCGGTAGCCTGGATTGGCCAAAACATCTTTAGCTACGCGCAGTGGCTGTCGTGCGGCTATGTGGTGAACTGCCCGGAGTCGGCGGCCACGGTCAATATCGACCTCAAAGAAATCGGCCCGACCTATTACTTTGCTCCGCCTCGGGTGTTTGAGGGTTTGCTCACCAGCGTGATGATTCGCATGGAAGACGCCTCGCGCTTAAAGCGCAGCCTGTTCCATGCCTGCATGGGCCTGGCCCAGCGCGTGGGGCCGGTGCTCAGCAGCGGCGGACAGGTATCCTTGTTGGACCGCGCTTTGTACGCGCTGGGCAACGTCCTGGTATACGGTCCGCTGCGCAATAACCTGGGCTTTAGCCGGGTGCGCGTGGCCTATACCGCGGGCGAAGCCATTGGCCCGGATTTGTTTAGTTTTTACCGCTCCATTGGTGTCAACCTTAAGCAGTTATACGGCTCCACTGAGACCGCTGTGTTTGTTTGCTTGCAGCCCGATAACGAGGCGCATGCCGATACGGTGGGGGTGCCTTGCGAAGGCGTGGAGATCAAGGTCGATGACAGTGGCGAGATTTTGGTCAAATCGCCTGGCCTGCTGCGCGGCTACTACAAAAATCCAGAGGCTACTGCCGAAGTGCTGAGCGCAGACGGTTGGTACCACACCAATGACGCGGGCTTTATCGACAAGCAAGGGCACCTGAAAATTATCGACCGCGTCAAAGACGTGGGCCGGGTGCGCGGCGGCGCGTTTGACGGCGCCATGTTTGCGCCCAAGTACGTGGAGAACAAGCTTAAATTCTTCCAGCACATCAAAGAAGTGGTGGCCTACGGCGACGGGCGCGAAAAAGTCTGCGTGCTCATCAATATCGATTTCGATGCCGTCGGTAACTGGGCCGAGCGGCGCAATTTGCCCTATGCCGGTTACACCGATCTGGCGCAAAAGCCACAGGTCTACCAATTGATCAAAGAATGCGTGGAACAGGTCAACGCCGACCTCAGCCGTGACGCCTTGCTCGCGGGCAGTCAGGTCAGCCGCTTTTTGGTCTTGCACAAAGAGCTGGATGCCGACGATGGCGAACTCACCCGCACCAACAAAGTGCGCCGGGGCTTTATTGCCGAGAAATACCAGGTGCTGGTCGATGCCCTGTACCAAGGCCGCACCGAGCAGTTTATTGAGACCCAGGTGAAGTTTGAAGACGGGCGTACCGGTAGCGTCAGCGCTACCCTGAAGATCGAAGACGCCAAGACCTTCGACCCTGTAAAGGCCGCAGCATGAGCAAGAAAATCGGCGACGTCATATTGGATGTCAAGAATATTTCCCTGGCCTTTGGTGGCGTGAAGGCATTGACGGATATTTCCTTCAATGTCCGCGAGCATGAGATTCGCGCCATCATCGGCCCCAATGGTGCGGGCAAGAGTTCGATGCTCAATTGCATCAATGGCGTTTACACGCCGCAGCAAGGCTCGATCACCTTCCGCGGGAAAACTTTTGACCACATGGACAGCCATGATGTGGCGACTATGGGCATCGCCCGCACCTTCCAAAATCTGGCCTTGTTCAAAGGCATGAGCGTGTTGGACAACATCATGTCCGGGCGCAATCTGAAGATCAAAAGCAATATCTTTCTGCAAGCCCTGCGCATCGGCCCGGCCGAGCGCGAAGAGATCATGCACCGCGAGGCGGTGGAGCGCATCATTGATTTTCTGGAAATCCAGGCCTACCGCAAAACGCCGGTGGGGCAACTCCCTTACGGTTTGCAAAAGCGGGTGGACCTGGGGCGCGCTTTAGCCATGGAGCCGCAGGTTTTGCTGCTGGACGAACCCATGGCCGGTATGAACGTGGAAGAAAAGCAGGACATGTGCCGCTTTGTGCTGGACGTGAACGATGAGTTTGGGACCACGGTCGTGTTGATCGAGCACGACATGGGTGTGGTGATGGATATCAGCGACCGCGTGGTGGTGCTGGACTACGGCAAAAAAATCGGGGACGGCACGCCAGATGAAGTGCGTAACAACCCGGACGTGATCAGCGCCTATTTGGGCACCAGCCACTAGAGGCGCAGCAAGATCATGGACAAAGCATTGCAGAACATAGGCGTGTGGGCATTTGGAGAAGGTGTGTAAGCATGGGATTTTTTCTAGAAACTTTGCTTGGCGGTCTGATGGCCGGCATGCTGTATTCCCTGGTGGCGCTGGGTTTTGTGCTGATTTATAAGGCCTCGGGGGTGTTTAATTTCGCCCAGGGTGCGATGGTCTTGTTTGCGGCCTTGGCGATGGCGCGTTTTGCCGAATGGGTGCCGCTGTGGACCGGCATCGCCGATAACCGTCTGGTGACTACCTCGATCGCTTTTATTTTGGCGGGCGTGGTGATGTTTTTGGTGGCTTGGACGGTGGAGCGCTTGGTGTTGCGCCACTTGGTGAACCAGGAAGGCACTACGCTGTTGATGGCGACCTTGGGCATTGCCTATTTGCTCGATGGCGTGGGCCAATCGATTTTCGGTAGCGATATTTACAAGATCGACATCGGCATGCCCAAAGAGCCCATCATGGCGTTTGAGGCCACTTTCCCGGGTGGCATTTTGATCAACAAAGAAGACCTTATCGCCGCGGTGATCGCAGCTGGGCTGGTGATTTTGCTGACCTTGTTTTTCCAGAAAACTTCCACTGGCCGTGCGCTGCGCGCCGTGGCCGATGACCACCAGGCAGCGCAGTCGATCGGCATTCCGCTAGACCGCATCTGGGTCGTGGTCTGGTGCGTCGCCGGCGTAGTGGCCTTGGTGGCCGGCATGATTTGGGGCAGCAAGCTAGGTGTGCAATTTACCCTGTCCACGGTGGCCATGCGCGCGTTGCCGGTGGTGATTTTGGGCGGGCTCACTTCGGTGCCCGGCGCGATTTTGGGCGGTTTGATTATTGGCGTAGGCGAAAAACTGTCCGAAGTTTTTCTCGGGCCTTACGTGGGCGGCGGTATCGAAATCTGGTTTGCCTATGTGCTGGCCCTGATCGTCTTGCTGTTCCGTCCGCAAGGCCTGTTCGGCGAAAAAATCATTGACCGCGTCTGAAGGACCTCCTTATGTTTTACAGAGAAAACGGTCAATTTAAAACCAGCTACCGCGCGGACCAGCAGATTTTTGCCATCACGCAGGACCGCGTGGGCGTGTTGCTACTGATTGCCTTCGCCTTTTTGGTGGTTCCTTTCCTGGCGGATGAATACATGTTCCGCGCGATCCTGGTGCCTTTCCTGATTTTGTCGCTGGCGGCCCTGGGGGTGAATATTCTGGTGGGGTATTGCGGGCAGATTTCGCTAGGTTCAGGTGCGTTTATGGCGGTGGGCGCCTATGCGGCCTACAACTTTTTTGTCCGTGTCGAGGGCATGCCGGTGGTGCTGGCGCTGCTCCTGGGCGGTGTGTTTTCCACCCTGGTTGGTATGTTCTTTGGCATACCCAGTTTGCGCGTCAAAGGCTTGTACTTGGCGGTGGCGACTTTGGCGGCGCAGTTTTTCTGCGACTGGGCGTTTCTGCGGATCAAGTGGTTTACCAATGATTCGGCCTCAGGCACCGCATCGGTGGCTGATTTGCAGGTGATGGGTTTTGCCATTACCACGCCGCTGGCCAAGTATTGGTTCTGCTTGTGCTTTTTGGTGGTCTTTGGTTTGCTGGCTAAAAACCTGGTGCGCGGCGCTATCGGTCGCGAGTGGATGGCGATCCGCGATATGGATGTGGCCGCTGCCGTTATCGGTATCCGCCCGATGTACGCCAAGCTCAGCGCCTTTGCCGTGAGCTCCTTTATTGTGGGCGTGGCGGGTGGCTTGTGGGCTTTTGTCTATCTGGGCTCCTGGGAGCCCGCGGCCTTCTCGGTAGACCGCTCGTTCCAGCTGTTGTTCATGGTGATTCTGGGTGGTATGGGCTCGGTGATGGGCAGTTTTTTTGGAGCGGCATTTATTGTGATTTTGCCTATCGCGATTAACCAGTTGTTGCCAGTGGTGGGGCATTTGCTCGGCTTTAATGTGGATACGGCCGCACTGACGCATACGGAATTTATTGTGTTCGGTGCGCTGATCGTGTGGTTCCTGATCGTGGAGCCACATGGCCTGGCGCGCCTGTGGAGCGTGGGCAAGCAAAAAATGCGCATTTGGCCTTTCCCGCATTAAGCTTGATTTTTTAACTTGGTTTTGGTTGGTAGTTTGTTTCAATATTCAAGGAGACATGTATGACGATTCGTAAGCTCACATTGGCGATTGCCGTGGTGGCTGGCGCTGTTTCGGCCTTGGTGCCTACAGCCTCTTTCGCGCAGGCGAAAGAGCAATTTTTCCCGGTACTGCCTTACCGTTCTGGCGCCTACGCCCCCAACGGCGTGCCATGGGCCAATGGCTTTGTGGATTACCTCAAGCTCATCAATGCCCGCGATGGCGGCATCAACGGCGTAAAGATCACCTTTGAGGAATGCGATACCGCTTACGCTACCGACCGCGGTGTGGAATGTTACGAGCGCCTCAAAGGCAAAGCGGGCGGTGCGATTTTCCAACCCCTGTCCACCGGCATTACTTTCGCGTTGACCGAAAAAGCGCCTACCGATAAAAACGCGTTGATCACCGGCGGCTATGGCCGTTCTGAGTCCAGCGATGGCGGCGTCTTCAAATGGAATTTCCCGCTCATGGGCACCTACTGGTCTGGCGCGGATATTTTGATGCAGCACATCACCTCCAAAGAGGGTGGCAACATGAAGGGCAAGAAGATTGCGCTGGTCTACCACGACAGTCCGTATGGCAAAGAGCCTATCCCACTGCTGCAAGAGCGCTCCAAGATGCAGGGATTTGAGCTGACTTTGCTGCCCGTGACGGCCCCTGGTATTGAGCAAAAAGCCACGTGGTTGCAAATCCGCCAAAACCGCCCCGACTATGTCTTGCTCTGGGGCTGGGGCGTGATGAATTCGGCGGCTTTGAAAGAAGCGGTTGCAACGGGCTACCCGCGTGAAAAAATGTACGGCGTGTGGTGGTCTGCGGGCGAGCCTGATGTCAAGGACATCGGTGAAGCTGCCAAGGGCTACAGCGGTTTGGTCGCCACCGGCGAAGGCGGTGCTGTCATTGAAGATATCAAAAAATTCGTCCACAGCAAGGGGCAGGGCACCGGTCCCATGGAAGAGGTTTCCACCGTGCTCTATAACCGTGGCCTAGTGAGCGCTGCACTTGGCGTGGAAGCGGTCCGTCGTGCCCAAGAGCGCTTCGGCAAGGGCAAGGTCATGGACGGAGAACAAATCCGCTGGGGTCTGGAAAACCTCGCCGTCGATGCCAAGCGTCTAAAAGCACTCAAGCTCGATTCGGTGATGAAGCCCATCAGTACCACTTGCGTGGACCACGAAGGCTCGCGCTCAGCGCGCGTGCACACCTGGGACGGCAAGAAGTGGCAGTACGCCTCGGACTGGATTGAGGCCGATACCTCCATCATCAAGCCCTTGGTGCGTCAGTATGCTGACAAGTACGCCACCGAAAAGAAGCTGACACGCCGGGACGCCAAGGATTGCCAGTCCTGATCGTTCAAAGCTCTCACCAGCACCCCTGCCGCTTGCCAAGAGCGGCTTGGGGAAAGAGCGGCGTGGTGCGCTCTTTCCCCAGGTTTAACGGGAAATTCCACTATGTCTGAAGCCCCCTCCATCGTGCTCAATGTCAATGGCATTGAAGTCATTTACAACCATGTGATTTTGGTGCTCAAGGGTGTGTCCTTGCAGGTGCCTCAAGGCGCTATCGTCGCGATTTTGGGTGGTAACGGCGCAGGCAAAACTACGACGCTGCGTGCCATATCGAATTTGCTGCAAGGCGAGCGAGGCGCGGTGACCAAAGGCAGTATCGAGTTGCGCGGCGAGCGCATCGAAAACCTGACCCCTGCCGACTTGGTGCAGCGCGGCGTGGTGCAGGTCATGGAAGGGCGGCATTGCTTTGCCCACTTGACGATCGAAGAAAACTTGCTTACCGGCAGCTACACGCGCAAAAGCAAGGCAGAGATCAGCGCCAACCTAGAAAAGGTCTATACCTATTTTCCGCGCCTGAAAACACGTCGCACCAGCCAGGCGGCTTACACCTCGGGTGGCGAGCAGCAAATGTGCGCTATTGGGCGGGCGCTAATGGCCAGCCCCACCATGGTCTTGCTCGATGAGCCCTCTATGGGCCTCGCACCGCAAATCGTGGAAGAGGTTTTCGAGATCGTCAAAGACCTGAACCACAAAGAAAAAGTCACTTTTTTACTGGCCGAGCAAAACACCAATATGGCGCTGCGCTACGCGGACTACGGCTACATCATGGAGTCAGGCCGCGTCGTGATGGACGGCCAGGCCAGTGAGTTGGCTAACAACGAAGACGTCAAAGAGTTTTACCTTGGTGTCGGCGGCGGTGAGCGCAAGAGTTTTAAAGACGTCAAGAGCTACAAGCGCCGCAAGCGCTGGCTGGCATAATTTTTCGGGAGTGTCCATGTCTGACCATTACGACGCACTGGAAACCCGCACCCAAGAGGTGCGCGAGGCCGCCTGGATGCAGGCCTTGCCCATACAAATCGCCCATGCGCAAGCGCATGCACCGGCGCTCGCGACCAGTTTGGCCGGGGTGGCGGCGCAGGAGGTCAACTCGCTTGCTGCATTGGCCCGTTTGCCGGTGGTGCGCAAGCAAGAATTGTTGGAATTGCAAAAAGCCTCGCGCGCCGCTGGCGGCGATGTGTTCGGTGGGTTTAGCGCCTTGGGCTTTGGCGCGCATATGCCGCGCGTATTTGCCAGCCCCGGCACGATTTACGAGCCAGAAGGGACGCAGCGCGATTACTGGCGCATGGCGCGCGCCATGTTTGCCGCCGGTTTGCGCCCAGGCGAGCTGATTCACAACTGCTTTAGCTACCACTTCACGCCAGCCGGCTCGATGATGGAGACCGGCGCCCACTCCTTGGGCTGCACCGTGTTTGCCGGCGGTACCGGCCAAACCGAGCAGCAGGTATCGGCGATGTCTGAGCTGCAACCGGCGGGCTATATCGGCACACCCAGTTTCCTGAAAATCATCGTAGAAAAAGCCTTGGAGATGGGCGTGGCCCTGCCCAGCGTCCGCAAGGCGCTGGTGTCAGGCGAGGCCTTTCCGCCTTCGCTGCGCGATTGGTTGGCCGAGCGCGGCATCCAGGGCTACCAGTGCTATGCCACGGCCGATGTCGGTTTGATCGCCTATGAGACGGCTGCCCGTGAAGGCTTGGTGCTCGATGAAGGCGTGATCGTCGAGATCGTGCGCCCGGGAACTGGCGATCCGGTGGCCGCGGGCGAGGTGGGCGAGGTAGTGGTCACCACTTTGAATCCGGCCTACCCCTTGATCCGGTTTGGCACCGGCGATTTGTCGGCCGTGCTGCCCGGTGCGTGCCCTAGCGGGCGCACCAATACCCGCATCCGAGGCTGGCTGGGGCGGGCGGACCAGACCACCAAAATACGCGGCATGTTTGTCCACCCCAAGCAAGTGGCCGACATCGTGCGCCGCTTCCCCGAAGTCTTGCGTGCCCGTTTGGTCGTCAGCGGCGCCATGGCCCAGGACGAGATGACTTTGAAGGTGGAAAGCGCCAGCGCCAGCGCAGGCCTGTCCGACCGCATCAGCGAAGCCATCCGCGATGTGACCAAACTGCGTGGCACCGTCGAACTGGCGGCGCCGGGGAGCCTGCCCAACGACGGCAAAGTCATTGAGGATGCGCGCAGCTACCAGTAAATTGGTGGTCTTGCTTGGTGCGCAAGGCCCGATACCGGCGGGTGAGGCCGGTACAGGTTTGGCGATGGGCTTGCAGCCAGCGGGCACGTTGCAATTGGCGCTAGACTCCTATTTCTTACCTTGGAGACTTTGATGAAAAAACTATTAACGGCCGCATTGGCCGCTCTGAGCTTTGCCGCTTTGGCCCAAAGCTATCCTTCCAAGCCCATCACGATCGTGGTTCCCTTCGTGGCCGGCGGCCCCACGGACCGTGTGGCGCGTGATTTGGCCGAAGCCATGCGCAAACCCTTGGGCGATGTCAGCATCATTATTGAAAACGTTTTAGGCGCGGGCAGTTCGATTGGCTCCAACAAGGTTGCCAAGGCTAATCCGGATGGTTACACCATATTACTCAACCATATTGCCATGGCCAGCATGCCCAATCTGCTGCGCAATATGCCATTCAAAATCGATTCGGACTTTGAGTATCTTGGCATGATTAATGACGTACCGATGACCGTCATTGCACGTCCCTCTATGCCGGCGAAAAACTTTAAAGAGTTGCGTGATTGGTTAAATACCAATAAAGGTAAGGTGAATTTGGGCAATGCAGGCATCGGTTCAGCCTCCCATTTGTGCGGGCTGATGTTTCAAAATGCGGTACAAGTGGACATGGCCTCTATTCCCTACAAGGGCACGGCACCTGCCATGACGGATTTGATTGGAGGCCAGATTGATCTGATGTGCGATCAGACGACCAATACGACTGCCCAAATTGAAGCCAAAAAGGTCATCGCGTACGGAGTAACTACGGCCAAACGACTGACGACGCCGGCGCTCAAAGACATCCCGACGCTGCAGGAAGACGGTCTTAAAGGGTTTGAGGTCACTATTTGGCACGGCCTGTATGCGCCCAAAGGTACACCAGCGGACGTCGTCAGCAAATTGAATAATGCGCTCAAAGCAGCGCTGAAAGACCCGGACTTCATCAAAAAGCAAGAGGCTTTGGGCGCCGTGGTCATCACCGATAAGCGTATCGAGCCCGCTGAACACAAGAAATTTGTCGCCGCAGAAATTGCCAAATGGGGCCCGGTGATTGCAGCGGCCAAGGAATATATTGACTAAAGCTTTGTGGCAGTGTTTAGATGGTGACTCGGACCTGCGCCGGGCGCCTGGGGAGAATTAGCAATCGTCTGCGGCTAGATGCCCCAGACGATTTCTTTTTGTGCGGCATGGCAGCGCTCAAGCATGCGCATGAACGGCATACTGCGCTGGCGCAAGCTGACGCTTAGGCCAGCGCCGGTCGCGGGTTGTCCAGTTTCGCGCGCCGCAGGGGCTTTTTCCTGTTGGGCTGCCTCTTCCTCGCGCACCGCCCGCGCGAGCGCTGCTAGGGCCATAGGCATTTGCGCAGGCTCAATAATGCCTTGTCGCAGCGTTTGCGGATCCGTCTTACCGATGATACGCAATATTGCGCGTCCATGTTCTTCCAGCATGATGAGATCACCGCTGGCTTTAGATTTGAACTTGTAAATCATGTTAAGTGCGGCAATGTGCCGCCAGTTGCTGTTGGGCGGGATATTCGAGGTGCTAAGTGTGAGGTCGTTGATTATTTTTCAAAAAGCCAGGGGTATTTATTCACCGAAAAGCGTCTTCAGAAATTTAAAAAATCTATTTTTTAGATATGAATATTATTATATTTACATTTAATGGTGCTGTCTTTGCAATAATTTTCATTCGCTTGGCGTAAAATACTTCTATAATACAGGCCCATTCTTGTCTTTGCTGGAGTTACATATGACTAATTTGATAGATATCCAAGGCCAAATCGAAAAGCTGCAAAAGCAAGCAGCAGAAATTAAATCCAAAGAATTTGCTGCTACGGTACGGGATATTCAAGCCAAAATGGCGGCATTTGGTATCACCATGAAAGACCTGCAGTCGCGTAAGGCTGGCAAAGGTGCTGCCAAGACGGGTCGTCCGGCGAAAGTAAAAGCGGCCAAAGCGCCCAAGGCGGCGCGCAAAGCGGGTCAACCGGTGGCTGCTAAATACCGCGGTCCCAACGGCGAAACCTGGTCGGGCCGCGGTTTGACGCCCAAGTGGCTGGCGTCCTTGGTGGCCCAAGGGCAAAGCAAAGCGTCTTTTGCCGTAGCGAACTCGGCCGCACCCTAATTCAGCCCCGCACCGAGACGCCAAGCGCCCGATGCGCGCTTGGCAGACGCGGCCAGCTATCCTATTTGCTGGACATCTTTTTTACAGCTTTACAACGATGGTTCCCGGTAGTTTGCTGATTTAATTCGGAGCTACAGAGCGGACCAGCCACGCCGGGCCTGCGCTGCAGGGAGATAATCAGGCCAACGTCAACCTGCAGATGCCCTTATGACCGATACCCATGCCAAGGCCGAGATACTGGCGCGCGCATTGCCCTTTATCCGCAAGTACCACGGTAAAACCATGGTCATTAAATACGGCGGCAATGCCATGACCGATCCTGCGCTGCAGGCCGCATTTGCGCAGGATGTGGTTTTGCTCAAACTCGTCGGTATCAATCCGGTAGTGGTGCATGGCGGCGGCCCCCAAATCGAGAACGCGTTGCAGCGTCTTGGTAAAACTGGCGCATTTATCCAAGGGATGCGCGTCACCGACGCAGAAACCATGGGCGTGGTTGAGTGGGTGCTCGCCGGTCAGGTGCAACAGGAAATTGTGGGGCTTATCAACCAGGCCGGTGGCAAGGCGGTGGGATTAACAGGGCGCGATGGGGGTCTGATTCGCGCCAAAAAACTCAAAATGCTGGACCAGGCAGATGCTTCGGTCGAGCATGACATTGGACAGGTGGGCGATATTGTGAGCGTAGACCCCATGGTGGTACGGACTTTGCAAGATGATGCGTTTATTCCAGTTATCAGCCCCCTAGGTTTTGGTGAAAATAACGAAAGTTACAACATTAATGCCGATGTGGTGGCCGCCAAACTCGCGACCGTGTTGCAAGCGGAGAAACTGTTGATGCTCACCAATATCCGTGGGGTGTTGAACAAGTCGGGCGAATTACTCACCGATTTAACGGCCCGGCAAATCGACGCCATGGTGGAAGACGGCACGATTTCCGGCGGCATGCTGCCCAAAATCAGTGGTGCGCTCGATGCAGCCAAAAGCGGTGTTAAAGCGGTGCACATTATTGACGGACGGGTTGCCCATGTCCTGTTGCTGGAAATCCTGAGCGACCAGGCTTTTGGCACCATGATTCGTTCCTCCTGACGACAAAAATACCCAAAAACGTCTGGGGATAAGCTGCTCGGGCGGATAACTGGTGCAAAATAGCACGGTCGTTCTATTTTCTATTCCTCTTTTCTGCCTGGTCCCATGTCCGTCGTTGTCACACTCAGCCCGCCGCCTGAGGCCCCGGAAACCAAGAGTTCCAGCCGTGCCTTGCTTAAAGGGCAGCAAACCAAGCAGGCTATCGTGCAGGCCGCGGTGACACTGAGCACCCGTTTGGGTCTGGAAGGCCTGAGCATCGGCTTGCTTGCCGAGGTCATGCACATGAGCAAATCCGGCGTGTTTGCACATTTCGGCTCACGCGAAGAGTTGCAAATCTCCGTGATCGACGAGTATTTCAATTGTTTTAAGCAGGAAATATTTTTCCCTGCATTGCAGCAAGCGCGTGGTCTTGCACGTTTGCGCGCCCTGTTTGAAAACTGGATGAAGCGCGTGGCTGTGGAAATTCAGTCCGGTTGCATTTTTATCAGCGGTGCGGTGGAATTCGACGACCGGCCAGGCCCGGTACGCGATGCATTGGCACATGCGGTACGCCAATGGCAGGATGCGCTCTTTCGTGCCGTATTGCAAGCCAAAGAATGCGGCCATTTATCGGCACATGCGGACGCGCAGCAAATTGCCTTTGAAATCCACGGCTTGATTTTGGCCTTGCATTACGAGGCCCGCTTCCTGCAAAAGCCCGCGGCCCTGGCGCAAGCGAACCAGGGTTTTGAAAATATTCTGCGCAGAAACAGCCCCATCGAAGCGCTTGCGGCCCAAACGAGCTGATCAGGGCTGACCGCGCGATATCTCTCAATCGATTCAAACTTAGGAGTTTTCACTATGCCCAGCTATACCCCACCCCTGCGCGATATGCAGTTTGTGATGCACGAGCTTTTGCATGTGGTCGACGAGCTCCAAGCCATGCCTGCGCATGCCGACATGGATGTCGAAACCATGAACGCGGTGCTGGAGGAAGGCGGTAAATTTGCCTCCGAGATTTTGTTTCCGCTCAATATGACGGGCGATGCCGAAGGCTGCCAGTTAGACCAAAGTACCCATCAAGTGACCACCCCCAAGGGCTTTAAAGAAGCCTATGCCCAGTATGTCGCCGGCGGCTGGCCGGCGTTGTCCAGTGACCCGGCTTACGGCGGACAGGGCTTGCCTCTGATCGTGAACCAGTTTTTTTATGAAATGCTCAACAGCGCCAACCAGGCCTGGACCATGTACCCCGGTCTGACGCACGGCGCTTATGCCTCGCTGGCCACGCATGGTACTGAGGCGCAAAAAGCCACCTACCTGGGCAAGATGGTCAGCGGACAATGGACCGGCACCATGTGCCTGACCGAGCCCCATTGCGGAACGGACTTAGGGCTGATGCGTACCCGCGCGGAGGCGCAGCCCGACGGCACTTACCGCATCACGGGCAACAAAATATTTATCAGCGCTGGTGAGCACGATATGAGCGAGAACATCGTGCATCTGGTGCTGGCGCGACTGAGCGACGCCCCCCCCGGCATCAAAGGCGTGAGCTTGTTCATCGTGCCCAAGTTTTTGGTCAACCCAGACGGCAGCCTGGGCGCGCGTAATGGCATTTATTGTGGCGGCCTGGAGCACAAAATGGGCATCAAAGGCAGTGCCACCTGTCAAATGGTGTTGGACGGCGCGGTCGGTACCCTGGTGGGCGCCCCCAATAAAGGTATGAACGGCATGTTCGTGATGATGAACGCCGCGCGCCTGGGCGTGGGTAACCAGTCGCTGGCGCTGACCGAAGTGGCCTACCAAAATGCGCTTGCTTACGCCAAAGACCGCATCCAAATGCGTTCGCTCTCGGGTACCAAAGCCAAGGACAAGGCTGCTGACCCGATCATCGTGCACCCGGATGTGCGCAAGATGCTGCTCACCGCCAAGGCCTACGCCGAAGGTGGCCGAGCCATGCAGGCGTTTTGCACCATGCTGTTGCAGCAAGAGCACAGCCACCCCGATGCGCAAGTGCGCAAAGACGCTGGGGACATGCTGGCCTTGCTCACACCGATTGTCAAAGCCTTCCTCACCGACAACGGGTGGATTGCGACCTCCACGTGTCTGCAAGTGTTTGGCGGTCACGGCTACATCAAAGAATGGGGCATGGAACAGTACGTGCGCGATGCCCGCATCAACATGATTTATGAAGGCACCAACACCATTCAATCCTTGGATTTGCTAGGTCGCAAGATTTTGGGCAACAACGGCGCTACTTTGCGTAAATTCGGCAAGCTGGTGATGCAGTTGGCGCAAGAAGAAGCAGGGAATGAAAAAATGGCCGAGTTCATCAAGCCGGTCGCCGATCTCGGGGAAAAAATGACCCAGTTCACCATGGACATCGCCATGAAAGGCATGCAAAACCCCGACGAAGTAGGCGCTGCTGCGGTGGACTATTTACGTGTCGCCGGCCATTGGACGCTGGGATATTTCTGGGCGCGCGCTGCGCAAGTAGCGCTGCGTCAAATGGCTGCGGGCAATGCCGATCCGTTCTACCTGGGCAAATTGCAAACGGCACGTTTTTACTTTGCCAAGCTCTTCCCTGAAACTACCAGCCTGATGCAAACCGCCCGTCAGGGTAGCGCGGTACTGATGGATACCGATGCGGCGCTGGTTTGAAACAGATTACAGTCCCCCTACCTGAAAATAAAACGAGGAAAAAACATGATGAAAAAAATGACAGCTCTTGGATTACTTGCGGCTTTCAGCGGCCTGGCATGTGCCCAGATGAGCCCCTTGGGCCTGTGGAACACGATTGACGATAAGACCGGAAAACCCAAAGCCGAAGTGCGTATTTCCACCAATGCCGCTGGCGAACTGTCGGGCGTGGTGGTGCGCGGGCTGGAGGCCCAGCCCGATCCAGAACCGAATTGCGAAAAATGTAGCGATGACCGTAAAGGCAAACCCAAAATCGGGCTCGAAATTATTCGCGGCGGTAAAAAAGTGGACGATAAAGAAGTGTGGGAGGGCGGGAAAATTCTCGATCCCAACAACGGCACCGATTACCGTCTGCGTTTGACGCCGATCGACGGTGGCAAAAAACTGGAAGTGCGCGGCTATATCGGAACGCCGATGCTGGGCCGTACCCAAACCTGGGTGCGAGTCGAATAAATTGACCCAACTGCATCCTTTTGACCAGGCCCTGGTGCTGGCGCGGCAGGGCGACGGCATATTGCTCGGCCACGCGACGCCGGCCTGGGCCAATATGGTCGGTCCCTTTGGCGGCATCACCGCAGCTACGGTGGTGCGTGCTATCACCGACCACGCGCAGTGCTTGGGCACGCCCTTGTCTTTGACGATTAATTACGCGGCCGGTATCGCCCTGGGTCCGTTTCACTTGCATCTTCAGGTAGCGCGTACCAACCGTTCGACCCAACATTGGACCTTCGAAATTCACCAGAGTCAGGCCGACGGCACCCAGGCCTGTGTGCTGACCGGTACGGCCTTGACGGCGGCGCGGCGCAGCACTTGGGGTGCCAACGATGTGCCCATGCCCGTCGTGCGCCCCCCCCACGATGTGCCCGTGGTGCAGATGCCACGCATGGTCGAATGGTTTTCCCGCTATGAAATGCGGGGGCTGGCCGGGCCCTTGCCGAGCGATTGGAATGGGCAGGAGAGCACGCTGGCGCCCGCGTCTGCGAGTACCAGTTGCTTGTGGGTGCGCGACAGCGCCGGCCGGGCCCTTGACTATCCGGCCCTGGCCGCCTATGCCGACATATTTTTTCCGCGCGTGTGGATGCGCCGGGCTAAGCACGTGCCCGCAGGTACCGTCTCGATGACCGTTTACTTTCACGCCAGTGTCCAGCAGATTGCCCAGACGGGCGGCGGCTACCTATTGGCGCAAGCGCGTGGCCAGGTGTTTCGTGACGGCTTTTTCGACCAGAGCGGTTATTTGTGGAGCCACGACGGCACCATGCTGGCGACCACGCATCAATTGGTGTATTTCAAGGAATAGGGCGTCCCGCAAGGGCGGCGAGTATGCAAGACGTATTGAAAGATGTTTCCGAAAGCGTGATGACGCTCACCCTGAACCGGGCGGATAAAAAAAATGCGATGACGCAAGCCATGTATGGCTTTATCGCCGACGCCTTGCTGGAGGCGGCGGCCGCGCCCAGCGTGCATGCAGTGGTGTTACAGGCCGACCCAGTGATCTTCTGTTCCGGTAATGACATTGCCGATTTCCTGGCCCGTGCGCCCTCGGCCGAGTCGGCGAACTCGGAGGTCTCGCGTTTTCTGCGTGGCATAGCGGCCTTTCCCAAGCCTTTGGTCGCATCGGTGTGCGGACCGGCGGTGGGTGTGGGCACCACTTTGCTGTTGCATTGCGATCTGGTCTATGCTGGGGACAACGCGGCTTTTTCCATGCCCTTTGTGAATCTCGGGTTGTGCGCTGAAGCAGCCTCAAGTCTGTTGGTGCCGCAATTGATGGGCTACCACCGCGCCGCCGAGGCTTTGCTTTTGGGCGAGCCCATCCTGGCTGAGACCGCTTTGGAGATCGGCCTAGTCAACCGGGTCGTGCCGCCGTCTGAGGCCAATGCACTGGCGCGCAGGCAGGCGCTCAAACTCGCGGCCAAGCCATTGCCGGCCCTGATGGAAACCAAACGCCTGATGAAAAAAGGCCAACTCGCGCAGGTTTTAGCCCAGATGGCAGAGGAGGGCGCAAGCTTCGGGCGTTTGCTGCAATCGCCGCATGCCAAAGAGGCCTTCTCGGCGTTCCTTGAAAAACGCAAACCTGATTTTTCGGCCCTTTAAATACTGGCGCCGCACTGGGTTTGGCATGGGGTCTGCGCGACCCGCGCCCGTGCCGCAGCCAGACCTGTGACAATGCGACCATGCCCCATCTGAATCCATCTCCCGACAGTGCGCCTGGCGTTTCCCAACACCGCGCGCTAGATAGCGCTGACATGTGCGATGGGGTGCGTGCGCCCAGGATGATTGCCAAGACAGGTGTGCCAGCGGCTGGCGGCGCTGTGCGTAAGCGCTCTACCGTGGCTTTGGAGGATGTGGTTTTCGAAGACGAGTTTGTGAACGGCCTGAAAAAAATATTCGAAGAAATGATTTCGTTCAACCAAGTGCTAGGCCTCAAGATCCATGACTTGGGGCCGGCCAAGGTACGTGCCCGTATCGAGATGAAGCCTGAGCTGGTGGGCCATTTCAGCTACAACCGCATCCACGGTGGTGTCATCAGCGCTGGTCTGGACGCGATGGGTGGCCTGGCGGTGATGGCCGCTATCGGCGCACGCCATATGGACGAAGCGCCCCAGCAAAGACTGCGTCGTTTCGCCAATCTAGGCACGATCGACCTGCGCATTGACTACCTGCGGCCCGGTATCGGCGCTTTTTTTGAACTGCACGCCCAAGTCCTGCGCCTGGGATCGCGCGTGGCCTCGACGCGCATGGAATTTTGGGGGCCGGATGGCAAGTTGCTTTCCACGGGAAGCGGTGCCTACATCGTTTCCTGAACCCGACATGCCCTTGCCTTCCGACTAGCGAGCGCGCATAAAAAAAGGCCCGCGACGGGCCTTTTTGCTGTCAGCGGCAAAAACTTACAAAGGCACTTTTTTCAGCATCTCGATGCCGATTTTGCCCGCTGCAATTTCACGTAAAGCGGTGACGCCAGGTTTGTTCTTGCTTTCGATTTTCGGGGTGTGGCCCTGGTTGAGCATGCGCGCGCGGTAGGTTGCGGCAAGTACCAGTTGAAAGCGGTTGGGGATCTGCGCGAGGCAGTCTTCGACAGTGATGCGGGCCATGCAATTCTCCGGAAAAACTAGGGGATGTTGAGCGCTTGGAAGGTGTCAGCACGGCTGCGCGCCTGGGCTGCAAACTTGAGCCGCTGCGCATGGACAATCGCTTTGAGGTCGAATAGCGCGCGGTCAAATAACTCATTGATTATAACGAAGTCGAATTTTCCGGCCTGGGCGACCTCTATTGCGGCGTTTTTCATGCGCAACTCGATGGTTTGCGCGCTGTCTTCGCCACGCCGCTCGAGGCGGGCGCGCAATTCTTCCCAGCTCGGTGGCAGGATAAAGATGCACACCGCATTGGCAAACGCGCGCTTGATTTGGATGGCGCCTTGGAAATCAATTTCCAAAATCACGTCGGCGCCCTGTGCCATGCGCTCGGCGATGGCTTTTTTGGAGGTGCCGTAGCGGTGCTGGTGCACATGGGCCCATTCCACAAAAGCGTCGGCCTGCACCATGGCGTCAAACTCGGGCTCGGAGACAAAAAAGTACTCGCGCCCATGCTTTTCCTGGCCACGCGGCGCGCGGGTCGTGTGGGACACCGAGGGCTGCACATGCGAGTCCAACTCCTGCAATGCGCGTACCAGACTGGACTTTCCCGCCCCGCTGGGGGCGGCGACAACAAACAGATTTCCAGGGTATTCCATAGCAGCACTAGGAGAGGATAGATTGCCGATCATTCTATGTTCTGCACTTGTTCGCGCATTTGCTCGATCAGCACCTTCATATCCACCGAAATGCGGGTCAAGGGCAATGCCGCCGACTTGGAGCCCATGGTGTTGGCCTCGCGGTGCAGTTCTTGAATCAAGAAGTCCAATCGTTTACCGATCTCTCCGCCTTTGCAAATCAAGGATTCCAATTCGTCCAGATGCGCTGTGAGCCGGGTGAGTTCCTCGGCCACATCAATGCGGATGGCAAACGCCGTCGCTTCGGTTAGCGCCCGGTCCTGCGCCGCCTCCGGCGTAACGCCACCGGTCGATACCGCCATGGCTTCGCGCCATTTCTCGACAAAGCGCAGCCTTTGCTGTTCCACGACTTGCGGCACTAAGGGTTCTGCCCGCTGGGCCAAGCTGCGCAGCTGACCAATGTGGTCTAACAGCATATGGGCGAGCCGTTCCCCTTCGCGGGCGCGGGCGCTGGTGAGTGCATCCAAAGCCTGGCGCGCTAGGCTGATGCATTCGGCGCTCCAATCCTGGACGCCCGGCGATTCGTTAACAGCCCAGCGCAGCACATCGGCCACGCTGAGCGGCGCTGCTTGTGGCAGTGATTGCAGCACCACAGCCTGGCTGTGCTGCAGTGTTTGCAACAAGTGGGTAGAAGGAGCCGCGAGCGCGCCCGACCTTTCCATTTCGATGGCGGCACGCACCTCCACTTTGCCGCGCTTGAGCTTGGCGCTCAGCAATTCACGCAGTGCCGGCTCACTGCCACGCAGCTCATCGGGCAGACGCAAGCTCAGGTCTAAAAAGCGACTGTTGACCGAGCGGATTTCCACGCCCAGGCGACCTGCAGGTCCAGCGCTTTGGGACGCCGCGAGGTCCTGCGCGACCACCTGACCTTGCACGCTGGCGTAGCCGGTCATACTGTAAACTTGCATTCATAATTCCTTTTTTGGGGTCAGTGGAGGACCCAAGAATAACCCGCTTCCCCGGACGGAGAACTGTTCCCGAGCGCCGAGCTGAGCGCCGGGTGGGGTCGGCGGGAGCGATCCGATAAAAGCCATGACACAGGATAGCGCCCGCACCGCCCCCGAGCCATTGCCCCCTGGCGCTTTGGTCGATGGCTACCGCATAGTCAGCAAGATTGGCGCAGGTGGTTTTGGCGTCGTGTACCGGGCAATCAGCCCCACGGGTCAGGAGGTCGCAGTCAAAGAATACTTGCCCGGTGCGCTTGCCCGACGCGACGCAGTCACCGGCGCAGTGACCGTAGTGCCCGAAAAGAATGCGTTGTACCGCATGGGCATGCGTTGCTTTTTGGAAGAGGGGCGGGCGCTGGCGCAAATTGCGCATCCGAGTGTGGTCAACGTGCTCAATTTTTTGCACGCCAATGACACCGTGTATTTGGTGATGAATTACCTTGAAGGCGCGTCCTTACAGCAATTCATCATGACCGCTGTGGAATTGAAAAATCCTAAAGTTTTTCGGGAAAGCACCATCCGGTCCTTGTTTGATGAGGTGTTGGGTGGCTTGCGCGTAGTGCACCAACACACCATGTTGCATTTGGATATCAAGCCGGCCAATATTTTTATCACCGAAGCAGATCGTGCGGTATTGATTGACTTTGGCGCGGCACGCAATGTGTTGCACAACGACGGTAAGTATTTGCAGCCCATGTTTACACCCGGTTTTTCCGGACCTGAAATGCGCCAGCGCGGCAGTGCCATCGGCCCGTGGACGGATATTTATGCGATTGGTGCGTGTATTTTTTCTTGCATGAAGGGCCACCCCCCTCCTGATACCGCGGCGCACGGAGGTACTGTCCGGCTGAACCAGTATTTGCAGCAGTTACGCGCCGTGTATTCACAAGGCCTGGTCGACTTGGTCGCCGCCTGCATGGCGCTTACGCCGACGCGGCGTCCGCATTCGGTATACGCCTTGCAAAAAATGCTGATGCCCCAGGAATACATCAACGAAGACCCGCCGCCGCCCGAGCCGCAGGTTGTCAATCCCTGGTCGGAGCGCCTCAAAGCGTTTTCTAAGCGTTTGGCTTGAGGGATGCCATAGCCATGAAATTTTCTGTCTTCCAGACCAGCCAAATTGGCGGCCGCAAGCGCAATGAGGACCGCATGGGTTACACCTATTCCAAATCGACGGCCATATTTTTGGTCGCCGATGGGTTGGGTGGCCATCCTGACGGCGACGTGGCGTCGCAATTGGGTTTGCAGGTAGTGATGGCGAAGTTTCGCGATCAGGCCAACCCCAAGCTAGACAACGTGGCCCATTTCCTGATGGAGGCCATGACGGAGGTGCATGAGAGCCTTATTGCGTACGCGGTCAGCCATTCCATGACCGATACGCCAAGCACCACGATGGTGGTTGTCGTGGTGCAGGACGGTCTGGCCTACCTGGGCCATTGTGGCGATTCTCGCGGTTACCTGATTCGCCAGTCGCAAGTGCTCACCCGCACCCAGGACCATTCATTGCTGGTGCGGGACGGCGGATCGGGTGCCGACAGTGCCTCGGAGCTCCCCAGCCGCCACACGCTTTTTAGCTGCCTGGGCGCGTCCCACGTGCCATTTATTGAGGTGGCCGAACCGGTTCCTCTGTGCTTTGGGGACCGTTTGCTGTTGTGCTCGGATGGCCTGTGGGGTTCGGTTGCGGAGTCGGACATTATCCAAGCCATGCAAGACACCAAGGTCTCGGAAGCCACCACCGCGCTGGTGAACTTGGCCTTGCACAAGGGCGGACCGCGCGGTGATAACGTCACGGCCCTGACTGTGCGATGGGAAGAGCCCGATAATCCGCCCGGCTAGCAAGCCCGGACCGTCTGGCGTATCGCCCCAAGGCGGGCTTGCGAAAGGTCTCCCTTTTCTTAGAAAGTACTCCATGGCTGAATTTGTACGTAGCGGTGCGCGCGCCGCCAATGCCTTGCGCCCCGTGCGCATAACCCGCGGTTACACGGTGCATGCTGAGGGATCGGTACTCATTGAGTTTGGTGTGACCCGGGTGTTGTGTACCGCTTCGGTGGAAGAAAAAGTACCACCCCATAAGCGTGGCAGCGGTGAGGGCTGGGTGACTGCCGAATACGGCATGTTGCCGCGCGCCACCCATACCCGCAGTGACCGCGAAGCCGCCAAGGGCAAGCAAAGCGGACGCACTCAGGAAATTCAACGTCTGATTGGCCGTTCGTTGCGCGCGGTGTTTGACCTGCGCTTGCTAGGCGAACGCACCATTTCACTGGACTGCGATGTATTGCAAGCCGATGGCGGTACGCGCACTGCGGCGATTACGGGGGCATTCGTCGCAGCCCACGATGCGGTGGCCAAGCTGCTGGCCAGCGGCAAGATCAGTCAGTCGCCGATTGTCGCCCCGGTGGCCGCGATTTCCGTGGGCATCGTGCAGGGCGTGCCCCTGCTGGATTTGGAGTACACCGAAGACTCGGGCTGCGATACCGATATGAATGTGGTGATGACAGGTGCCGGCCATTTTGTGGAAGTACAGGGTACCGCCGAAGGTGCAGCCTTTTCCCGTGCCGAAATGGATGCAATGCTGGGCCTGGCCGAAAAAGGTATTGTGGAATTGATGGCCCTGCAACAACAGGCCTTGATACAACCTCTGTCCGCTTCGAACGTTACCAATGTATAGCGCAGGCGCTGACAAGCCCGGTGTTTTTTGAAAACCTAAGCGACTGCAAGCGCTATGAAAATCGTTCTCGCCTCCAACAACCAAGGCAAGCTTCGCGAATTGCAAGCCATGTTTGCGCCCCTCGATTGCACCTTGCTTTGCCAAGGCGACTTAGCGGTGCCCGAGTGCCCGGAGCCGTATCGCACTTTTGTGGAAAACGCCTTGGCCAAGGCCCGCAACGCGGCGCAACATACCGGCCTGCCGGCGCTGGCCGACGATGCGGGACTGTGTGTGGACGCCTTTGGCGGATTACCTGGCGTGGACACGGCCTACTACGCCACCCAGTTTGGTTACTCCAAGGGCGACGACAACAACGTCAAAGCCTTGTTGCAGCAGATGCAGTCCCTTACCAACCGCCGCGCCGCTTTGGTCAGCACTCTGGTAGCGCTGCGTTCGCCGCAAGATCCTGAGCCCCTCATCGCCGTGGGCCGGGTCGTAGGTGAGATCGCGCCAGCGCCTATGGGTGACCATGGATTTGGCTTTGACCCGGTGATGTGGATTCCCCAATTTGGCCAAACCTTTGCCCAATTGCCTGAGGCGGTGAAAAACGCCCACAGCCACCGTGGCCAGGCCGCCAGCCAGATGCTGGCTTTGATGCGCGCTAACTGGCTAGCGTCATGATTCCGATCGCGACCAGCGCCACGGACGGCGAGGCGGTGGCTGACCAGGCTTACGACGCGGTGCACCTGATGCGCCCCGGTGTGCTGCAATTGCCCAGCCTACCGCCGCTGTCTTTGTATGTGCACTTGCCCTGGTGCATACAAAAATGCCCGTATTGCGATTTCAATTCCCATGCCGCCCCGCAGGGCCTTTTGCCAGAGGCGGTGTATATCGATGCCTTGGTGCGGGATTTGGAGGTGGCTTTGCCCTTGGTTTGGGGCCGTCCCGTCCATTCGATATTTATCGGCGGTGGCACCCCTAGCCTGTTTTCACCGCACAGCATAGAGCGCTTATTGGGCGATGTGCGCGCCCGCCTGCGCCTGGTGCCTGATTGCGAAATAACGCTGGAAGCCAACCCGGGCACTTTTGAAAAAGACCGCTTCCGCGGTTTTGCACAAGCTGGCGTGACGCGCTTGTCGGTCGGTGTGCAAAGTTTTAACGACCAGCACTTGCATACGCTGGGCCGGGTGCACGACAGCGCGCAGGCGTGCGCCGCGCTGGAGGAGGCGGCGCGCAGCTTTGGCAGCTTCAACCTTGACCTGATGTACGCCTTGCCCGGTCAAACTTTGGAACAACTGGACGCAGACCTGAACCAGGCGTTGGCTTTTTTACCGCCCCATGTGTCGATCTACCACCTGACGCTCGAGCCCAACACTTATTTCGCTAAATACCCGCCCGCATTACCGCCCGATGATGTGGCCTATGCCATGCTCGACCGTATCACCGAGCGCCTGGGGCAGTCAGCTATGGACCGGTATGAAGTGTCGGCCTACGCGCGCGCCGGCATGCGCTGCCAGCACAACCTCAATTACTGGCAGTTCGGCGACTACCTGGGCTTGGGTGCCGGTGCCCACAGCAAGCTCAGCTTTGCCCATCGCGTAGTGCGGCAGACGCGGTTTCGGGAGCCGCGCCTGTACATGCAGCGGGCGCTGGAAGGGCGACCGCTCTCAAGCAGCGAAGAGGTGCGCCGCGCCGACCTGCCTTTCGAATTCATGCTCAATGCGCTGCGCCTGCGTGAGGGCTTCGCTTTGCAAGACTTTGCCGAGCGCACCGGCATGCCGCTCAGTTCGATACGCGCCACTTTGGATGCGGCCCAGCGCAAAGGCTTCATCGAACAGGACGCTGCCTGGGTGCGCCCGACCGTGCTGGGATTTGATTTTTTGAGTGACTTGCAATCTTTGTTTCTGGCTGGCAGCTAAAGGCACAAGCCAGGCGCAAGATGCTGCCGGGGCCCGGGCCATGCCCACCCCGGCAGCTCTCGCTTTTTTTGTGTGTACCTGCGCGGTACGTCAACGAAGTCACCCCTTAGGGTTGGGCCGCTTTGGCATCAACGAACGCCTCCTAGCGAATGGAAAAATTTTAGCATAAATATCGCAAATAAATAGCTTTATTTGTTTATATTGTTAAAAAAGATGTTTAATTGACCGGGCGTTCTGATCGAAAAAGTCTATGCTGGGGTACCAACATCGCCCGCCTTGGCAGTGTGCCCGCCCTACTACGCCCGTTACAATGCGTGTTCGGGCCTATAGCTCAGTTGGTTAGAGCAGAGGACTCATATTTTTCAAATGTGCCTTACGTCTGGAAACTGCGTAAGGGATGGTGTCAAAGTCGGCGAACGCTACGTGCAGCAATGCATAGGCCAACGCCGAGCCAAGCTTGGTGAGCAATCACTTTGAAGGTGTAGAGACTTGACGGCACCCGCCTAAGTGCAG
>CANFVA010000016.1 GCA_947450255.1 Comamonadaceae bacterium | reverse complement strand
TTGATCAGCCGATTGAGTTTCTGGGCGGGCAGAAAGCACGCCTGATCTGGCGTGAAGCGGCGCAAAAAATCAATGCAGTCGATGTCAACAAGCTCGACCCGATAGCCGAAGAAATCATCAACACCGAGCTTGACAAAGTGCTAGACCAAGGTAAAGACGTGCGCACCGCTTTAGCAGACGCCAAAGCCTTGCTGGAGCGTCGCGTTAAGCGCTAAGCCCGCACCGTCCATCACCGCAGCACCGCCGACAAACGCCACACGCCAAGCACTTGCATGACTCCGCGTTTGTCGCCTACCGCTGTGCCGTATGTGCTGCTCAGCCCATTTGTGGTGCTGTTTTTGGTGTTCGGCGTTTTCCCCTTGGTGTTTTCTTTTTATCTGGCTTTTCAAAGCTGGGAGCCCACCGCCGGGCTGTCGGCGATGAAGTTTGTCGGGCTGGACAATTTTGCCTTTGCCATTACCGACGAATGGTTTTGGAAGTCTCTCAAAAACACCGCCTGGCTGGCGCTGGTCTCGGGTGTGCCGCAGCATGTGGTGGCGATTCCCTTGGCCTACTTCATCCACACCTCTTTCAAGCGCAGTCGCAATATGGTGATTGGCGCTTACTTTCTGCCTTACATCACCAGCACAGTGGCGATTGCCATGATGTTTAGCACCTTGTTTTCTACCGACTACGGGCTGATCAACCAGACGCTGCTTGCCATGCACCAAGTGCCGGGGCTGGCCTGGCTTGTACCGGCGCAGCCCGTGGACTGGCTGGGGCGTGCCGAAAACGTCAAGCCTGCGATTTCGCTCGTGGTGTTCTGGCGTTACGTAGGCTTTAACACGGTGCTGTATCTGGCGGCTTTGCAAACCATTCCGGCTGATATTTACGAAGCCGCCACCATGGACGGCGCCGGGCGCTGGCAGCAGTTTTGGTTTATCACGCTGCCTAGTTTGCAACCCATGATTTATTTCGGCGTCACGCTCAGCGTGATCGGTGGTTTGCAGTTGTTTGAAGAGCCCTTTATCCTGACCGGCGGACGCGGCGGTACCGACCAGACGGGCATGACCACGGCCATGTATATGTACCGCACGGCCTTTGAGTTCAATGACTTTGGTGGCGCCAGTGCGCTGTCCTGGCTCTTGTTTGTGTTTGTGGCCTTGCTGACCTGGCTGACCAACCGCGCTTTCAAGCCGCGCGGCCCTTCCGCATGAGCAGCGCAGTGTCCGCCCCCAGCCAGCTCGCGCCGCGCGCCGCCTATGTGATGGTGGCGCTGGGCGCCATCGTCATGCTGCTACCGTTCTATTTCATGTTCGTGTTTGCCAGCCACTCACGCACCGAAATATTTAACCTGCCGCCGCCCCTGTTTTTTGGCGACAGCTTCATGGCCAATCTAGACATATTGACCACCAAAATCCCGTTTTGGCGCAGCCTGGGTTGGAGTCTGTATGTAGGCCTGGCGTCCACCGCGCTCACCCTGTTGTTTTGCTCTATGGGCGGCTATGCGTTTGCTATGTTTGAGTTTCGCTTCAAGCAGCCTTTGTTCACCCTGGTGATGGGCACCATGCTGTTGCCCTCTTTTCTGGGGATGATTCCCAGCTTCATGATCATGGACGCTTTCGGCTGGATCGACCAGCCGCGCGCGCTCTACATCCCCGGCGCGGCCAGTGCCTTTGGCATATTCATGATGCGCCAGTTCATCAGCAGCGCCATCCCGCGCGAGCTGATTGAGGCGGCGCGCATGGACGGTTGTGGCGAGTTGGGCATCTATTGGCGCATTGTGTTGCCCCTGCTCAAGCCCGCCATGGGCACCTTGGGGCTGATTACCTTTATTGCCTCGTGGAACAACTTTATCGGCCCGCTGATTGTCATGCGCTCACCCGAGATGTACACCTTGCCCCTGGCCCTGCGCAGCATGCAAAGCCCGGTCAATACCGAGTGGGGCGCGGTGATGGCGGGCTCTGCCATCGCCACCTTGCCGCTTTTAGTCTTGTTTGCTATTTCTTCGCGCCGTTTGATCGATGGCCTGACCGCCGGCGCTGTGAAATAGGTATTCGTTGGACGCACTTAAAAAACTGTCGATTTCAGAAACCATGCCATCCCTTACCGATCTAGAACTCAAAGCCCGTTTCCCGCACGATTTTGTGTGGGGTGTCGCTACCAGCGCCTTCCAAATTGAAGGCGCCAACACTGCCGATGGCCGTGGCCCTTCTATCTGGGACACTTTTTGCGCCCAGCCTGGCGTCATCGCCGATGGCACAGACGGCAGCCGCGCGTGCGAGCATTACCAGCGCTGGCAGGCCGACCTGGATTTGATCGCCAATCTGGGCGTCAATACCTACCGCTTCTCCGTAGCATGGCCGCGCGTGCAGCCCTTGGGCAGCGGCGCCTGGAATAGCAAGGGTTTGGACTTTTACGAGCGCCTGGTCGATGGCATGCTAGAGCGCGGCCTGGCGCCCTACCTCACGCTCAACCACTGGGATTTGCCCCAGGCTTTGCAAGACCAGGGTGGCTGGGCCAACCGGGATATTTGCCATCGTTTTGTCGAGTACGCCTTGGGCATGCACCAGCGCCTGGGCGACCGGGTGGCATCGATTGCTACGCACAACGAGCCCTGGGTCATGGCCATACTGGGCTATGAAAACGGCATCTTCGCGCCCGGCATCAAAGACCGTGGCATCGCCATGCGCGCCGCCCACCATTTGCTGCTCAGCCACGGGATGGCGGTGCGCGCCCTGCGCGAAGTGGGCTGCAAAGCCGAGCTGGGCATTGTGCTCAACCTCTCACCCATCCACGCTGCCACCGACAGTGCGGCGGATCTGGCGAAGGCGCAGCTTGACGATGGCCGCCTGGTACGCTGGTTTATGGACCCACTGTACAAAGCCAGCTATCCGCAAGACATCTTGGACCACCTTGGCGCCGATGCGCCACCGGTGCAGGATGGCGACATGGACATGATCGCCTCGCCCATCGACTTTATGGGTATCAACTATTACTCGCGCACCGTGGTGCGCGCGGAAGGCCAATACGATGTGCACAGTAGCGGACTGGAGGTGACCGAAATGGACTGGGAGGTGTATCCCCAGGGGCTGACCGAGTTGCTCGTGCGCTTGCACCAGGACTATCCCGTGCCTTCGCTATTGATTACCGAAAACGGCGGCGCATTTAAAGACCCGCTGGTCAATGGCCAGGTGCATGACGCTGACCGCGTGCGCTACCTGCAAACGCATATTGAAGCGGTACACCATGCCATGCAACAAGGCGTGCCCCTGAAGGGCTATATGGTCTGGAGCCTGATGGACAACTTCGAATGGGCTTCGGGTTATGCCAAGCGCTTTGGCATTGTGTATGTGGACTACAACACCCAGCAACGCACGCTGAAAGATAGCGCCAAGTGGTACCGCGATTTTCTGGCCGGTCAGGCCCAGGTGCAGCGCGCTGCCTGATAGCGCCCACCCCAACAAGGAACACAGCCATGGGCACCGTCACGCTGCAAGGTATTCGCAAAAGCTACGGCACCACCGAGGTGATTCGCGGCATCGACATCGAAGCGCGCGATGGCGAGTTTTTGGTCTTTGTTGGCCCCTCGGGCTGCGGCAAGACCACCACGCTGCGCATGATCGCGGGGCTGGAGAGCATCAGCGCGGGCGAACTGCGCATCGACGGCGTGCGTGCTAACGAGGTGCGCCCCTCGGACCGGGGCGCGGCCATGGTGTTCCAAAGCTACGCCCTGTACCCGCACATGACGGTGGCCGAGAACATGGGCTTTGCCCTGAAGATGGCTGGTGTGCCCAAGGCCCAGCGCGAGCGTCAAGTGCAGCAGGCGGCCGACACCCTGCGCATGACCGAGCTTTTGCAGCGCTATCCCAAAGAGCTGTCTGGCGGCCAGCGCCAGCGCGTTGCGATTGGCCGCGCCATCGTGCGCAAGCCCAAAGTATTTTTATTTGACGAGCCTTTGTCCAACCTGGACGCCGCCTTGCGCGTGGACATGCGCGTAGAGCTGGCCCGCCTGCACAAAGAGCTGGGCACGACCATGATTTACGTCACCCACGACCAGGTCGAGGCCATGACGCTGGGCAGCCGCATCGCCGTATTTAACAAAGGCATCATCGAGCAGATTGGCGCGCCGCTAGAGGTGTATCAGCGTCCGGCCAATGTGTTTGTGGCGGGCTTTATGGGCGCGCCCAAAATTAACCTGGTCGCGCAGCCCGGCAGCGCAGCGGACTTGGCGCACCAAGCGCTATGGAAGACCCTGGCCGGTGAGCGTCTGGCTGGCGCGGCACAGCTGGGCGTGCGCCCCGAACACTTGCAAGTGCACGCCAGCGGCGAGGGCGTGGCTGCCACCGTGGTACTGGCTGAACATCTGGGCGACGCCTCGGTACTGCACATGCGGGTGCAAGGCCTAGCCGATTTACTCAAAGCCAAAGTAGCCGCCCACAGCGGCCCATTTCAGGCCGGGCAAATGGTGTTTTTGCGAGCCCCGGCACAGGACGTGCTGGGCTTTGATGCGGCAGGCAAAGCCTTGTAAAAAAGGCCTTGTACGCAGGCTACGTTTTCGCTGCGCTTAGGCCGCCTGCACATAGGTGGCTATGGCATGCGCCGGCAGCTCGGTGGCGTAGTTTTCGCCGCACCAGTGCAGGTCAAAAGCAATTGCCGTATCGCTGCGGTTGCACACTACGACCGCAATAGAACCATCGGTGTTGACAAAGCCGCAGCACTCCAGCGCTTCGCGTGTGGCCGCGCACAAAATGCGTTTTGCGCCAGGGCGGATAAAGCGCGAAAAATGCCCCAGGTAGTGGTACGCGCATTGGTACTCCAATGCGCCGGTTTGCGGGTTCGCCAATATCGGCGCACTGCACAAATTGCCCGCATGGTTGGGGCCACCGGTAGCGTCGAGCATCAGGTTCCAATCGATCCAGCCCACCGTCCAGCGGTTCAGGTCGTTGATGATGGAGCGTGCGTAGCGCTCGCCTACCGCCCACTCGCCGGTATGCGGCCCGCCTTCCTGGCAGCCTTCGGTAAACAGCAAGTGTTTATCGGGCCAGGCATCGTGCAGCAGTTGAACATGCTCAAAATGGTCTTCCACATACCAATGAAAACCCGTGCCCCAAATATATTGCGCCGCTTGCGGGTCGCTCAAAACCCGGTCTGCGCGCTCGACCATGCGGTCGCGGTTGTGGTCCCAAATCACGATGCGCACATGCCCCAAGCCCGCTGCTGCCAACGTGGGCCCCAGGTGGTCGCGCACAAAATCGCGCTCCTCATCGGCGGTGTAAATACAGCTGTCCCAGGTCTGCACCGCCTCGGGCTCGTTTTGCACCGACACGCCCCACACCGGCACGCCTTCGGCCTCATAAGCGCGGATGAACTCCACAAAACAGCGCGCCCAGGCCGCGCGGTACTGCGCCAGCAAATGCCCGCCGCCGTTCATCTGCCCATTGCTTTTCATCCAGGCCGGCGGGCTCCAGGGCGACACCATCAGTTGCAATTTGCGCCCGGCCACTTGCTGCGCCGCCTGAATCATGGGCAGCAAGGCCAAGCGGTCGCGCTCGATGCTAAAGCCGTGCAGGTTCACATCGCCCACCGTGTCCACATGCGCATAGTTGCCCAGCGAAAAATCGCAGCTATTCATATGCACCCGGCAAAAGGTGTAGCCGTGACCCTGCACGGGGTCAAAGTAAGCGCGCAGCACTTCTTGCTGCTGTGCTAGCGGCAGCTTCTTCCAGGTGGTGGCGGCCGATTCGGTGAATGCGCCGCCAAAACCTTCCAGGGTTTGGAAGGTTTTGGCGGGGTTGATATAGAGGCTGGCGGGGGCAGCTTGGCTGGCCGCCGCCAAGCTGGATAGGGCGAAATGAGCCTCTTGGGTGCTGAGGTAGCGCTGAACCATAGGAAACGCCGCAGCCCCTTTACTTGGACCAGTAAATATTGTCGATATAGATGGCCGGAATATTGGTTTTGAGGTGGGTGTTTCCCGTCGCGGCCCAGTCGTCTAGGACCACGAAAGGATTGGTCACTCTACTGATGTTGTACACCGAGCTGGACAGGTAGCGCTGATCGTAACCTCTGGCGCCAAATTTCTTGATCTCGCTGATGGGAATGGATACGGGCACCCAAACGCCCTGGTTGTCATAGCCGAAACTGCCAGGCGCAATCGGCATGAACGCGGTGTACGTGGTATCGCCACTGCCCATGATGAAGCCGAACTCCAACTTACCTTGGTAGGTAGTTTTGATACTAAAGTTCAAACTGCCAGTCGCTTCATAGGCCGAAAGATCGATGGAGGCCGACCCATTTGACGGGGCCACCAATACGCCCCAGCCCCAGTTGTTGCTGTTGGTTGTGGGGTGGACCACGATGCCGTTGGCACTGTCCCCGCTAACACCGACCACAGCGGTGATGCCGTCGGATTCATATTCGCCCACTGATGCGGTAGGCACCGGATCCATACCAAACCAATCGGTACCGGTAGCTATGGCCGCAGAGGCACCGCTGGGCACGTTGTTGGCGTAGACCGTAAAGCGTGTGCCCGAAGTGTCTACCGTGGTAGGCGTAGGCGCATACAAGGCGCTTTGGCTGCAGTTATAGCTTTCATAGCTAAAGCCCGTTGCCTGGGTATAGCGCGACTGGATAGCGCAGCGGGCTTCGCGGTTTTTGTTGAACAGGCCCCATTTGTCATCGCTGCCTTTCCAGTCTTCATCAAAGGCCTGGAAATAGACAATCGACAGCGGGCCGGTGGCGGTCTTGGCCCGTACCTTGGTGACCCAGTCCTGCAGACCGTCGAAATACATTTTTTGGTTAACTGGCGAGGCGCGGTTGTATTCGCCGTGCGAGGCAACAGCTTTCCACCCTGCTTCTCCGATGACGATCGGCAATTTGGCGTAGCCACGCGCATCCACATTGGCGCGGACCTTGGTGTAGTGATCGACCGTAGCAGCCATGGCGGCATCCATCATGGCTTGGGCACGCACTGCGGTGCTGCTACCGAGTTGCTGCCAGTCCCAGGTGGTGCCTGTGTAAATGGTTTCGGACAACGGGTATACATGGATGCTGATGAAGTCAATCGCGTCCAAGACCACCTTGGGGTTTTGTTCGGCACTTGATTTTTCGGCATAAAACGCCCAGTCGTCATCTGTCGTCACCGGTTGCTTAATTTGATTGCGGGTTGCCGTGATGTAGGCGGCCATTTGGCTGGGAGTGCTTTTGTGGGCGCTCCAGCTGACCATGGTCTCGTTACCTATGCTGACGGCCACCACAATATTTTTGAACCGCGTGTCGTTAGCCAGTGCGACCGCACGGGCAATTTCGGCCTGGTTGAAGGCGTCGCTGTCCGGCGCAATCCAAGCGCCCAAAATGACTTTGATATCCAACTCGTTTTCCGCAATCACTTCCAGGGTTTGAAGTGCTACTTTGTCTGAACTGTCAAACAAGCGTATCAATTTGAAGCCGCCATGCAGCAGCTTTTCTAGATCGCCCTTGATGTTGGCTTTGGAAATGACCTCCGAAGCGCGTGCAGGCTCTGTCTGTGACAGGCGGTAGGGCGAATAGCTGACCGCGTCGCGCAGAGCGATTTCGGGGTCCAGAGCGCGCAATTGCACGCCGGTATTCACGATGCCGCCACCACCACAGCCAACCAGGCCGGCTAGTGTTATGGCGGCTACGGTGCCGCGAATCGTTTGGATGAGATGTGTAAGCATGGTGTTTTTACTTGTACAAAGGTGCATCACGAGCGCGCAAGAGCCTTACCAGGTGTAAACCACACCGGCGCCCAACCAATTGCCATCCTGCGTGACGCGGGAGTCAACCCCCCAGAACGCGTTGTTGCCCGGCATCGACATCGGCGAGAGGCCAACGCGACCGAAATGGCTTATGCCCGCAAAGCCGTAGAACTGGATGCCTTGTCCGTAGTCGTAGTTCAGGCCCACGGTAGCGGCGATGGCATCGTTGCTTTGACCACGTTCCTCGGGGTTGCTGGTGCTGGCTTTGCCTAGGTAAATCACACCGACCGAGGCCGTCCACGGACCGGTGCGGTAGCGGGCCCCTGCGCTCAAGTCCACCGAGCTTGCTGCGTAGCCGGGGTTATTATTTTCTTTGGGATCTGGGCAGCTGGCATTATCACGGCACCATTTCACATTAAACATATTGTTCCAAAGTCCTTTCGTACCTGTTGTGAGCTGTAGCGCCCGCATGCCGCTCCATTGGTTAAAGCGCACGCCGCCGGACAGTTCTACCTGCGAAGTCAATTGGTACCGGGCCACCACCATGGCCATGCTTTGTTCTGCGCCGCTGTTAGATAAATTGGCATCATCGGCAGATTGGGTTAGCTTGTCGTCATAGTCTGCAGAATCCGTCAATGCGCTGAAAGGCCCATGCCCCCAAGCCATCGGTTTACCGTTCTTGGCGTTTTGGTACACCGTATCGACCACCAAGTCGCCTTGGTGGTATTGCGCGTACAGCTCGATGAGCAAAGGTTTGTTCTTTGTAAATCCGGTGTTGCCCTGATCGATGGTCGCTTCCAGCACTAGGTCGCCGTTCATCACATCCAATGGGCGGGTGGTGACACGGATGGCATTGCCCAGCATGCCGTATCCGGCGCCACTGCCCGCCCATTCATTGGACAGGCCTATATTGGTGCCATAGGGGTAATCGGCTACCGCCCAGCCGCGCGCCGTCATGCTGCCGATGGCGACGCGGCCATAGTCTTCGTGGCTGATGGCTATGTTTTTTTCATACCAAATATGCGGGTCAAACGCCATGTCCAAATCCACCGACTTGAGCGAGTCGACCACATTGCCCGCGCCGCCCCTAAAGCGCTGGCTTAGCAAGGCATTGGCAGTAAAGCCTTGGCCCAGGTTGTACTTGGCGCCTAACCAGGGCTGGAACAAGATCGTGGTCTGGCCCTTGGTTTTGTATTCCTTGCCATTGACCAGATCGTCCGCCCAAAAGCGCTGCTTGTCCTCGGCGGGAAAAACCGCGCAGTCCTGGCACTGGTTGCTGCTCAGCGAAGACTCTACCTTGGCAAAACCAGTCAGGCTGAACATGCCGTCAGGGCCGAAATCGATCGCATAGCTGGAAGCCGACAAACTCAGCAGGGCGCCGGCGAGGGCCAGCCGCATACGGCGAGGGCGTGAAGAGAGGAATGTGCTTGGGATGCGCATGGTAGGTGTGTGCATAAATGTTTGAAAGCGCTTTCATTCTAATGACATGCGGTGGGGTGTGGGGCCGTCTTTCGCCTAGGGTTTCCCCTTGGTCGCCGCGAAAACCCGAGGGCATTGTGCTGCCAACCACGATCGCACCTGGCATATGGAAAACCCTAGTTTCGCGATTATGAAAGCGCTTTCATAATCACCCCAGTAAAAACTACCCTGAGCCAAGCCCGCGCTTGCCCAGAACAGGAATCCTTATGTCCGCTATCCGTCCCTTGTGCTTGGCCCTGCTCTGCGCCTGCGCCGCGCCTTTTGCCGTGCAGGCGCAAACCGTCAAGGCCGGTGCGGGCGCTTACACCCTGGCCCCCAAGGCGGCGGACCGCACGGTGCCGCCCGCGCCTTACCGCACGCCAGCCATGCTAAAGCGCGCTGCGCCCAGTAACCAGTGGTATTCGGCGCTGGCCTATGCCGCCAAGCCCGAGGTGTTGTTTGCCCATCCCTTAACCGTTTTGCCCACCAGCGCGGGCATTGAGTTTGCGCTGCCAAGCAAAACCGTGGTGCCCACCGAGCGGCGCGATGTGGAAATCCACTACCCCCACCAAGACGGCTTGCTGCTCTCGCCTACCGGCGTGACGCTGGAGCGGCCCAAGCTGGCGCAAGCCAGCGACTGGGCTATCGACATCGCCTGGGGGCCGAATGACAGCGCCATGACCGCCACGGTAGCGCATGGCAGTCCCTATGTGTCGTTGCAAATCCCCAAGGGCGACCTGCGTTTGCAACTGCCCTATGCAGCTACCCGCGTGCCTTACGCGGACGCCCGCGTACTGGCTTTGCAGCTGAAGGGCAAGTCCTATGCACTGTTCGGCCCGAGCGGTGTGCGCTGGGAGCAGGTGTCGGGCACCGAATGGATAGGCCGTTTGCCCGCAGGCAAAGGCTATGCATCGGCGGCCGCGCTGCCAGACGACAGTGCCACGACCCTGGATTTATTTACCCGCCACGCCTACGCGTTTTTGCAAGACACGCGGGTGGACTGGCAGTTTGACGAAGCCACCAGCCGCATCCGCAGCAGCTACGTCGCTACCGCGCGTAGCATGGAAGGCCCAGAGGTAACGCCGCTGCTGGGTCTATTCCCGCACCAGTGGCATAACAACAGCACACTGCAAGGCAAGACCGGCCCGGCCTTTGAAAGCTTGCGCGGGCCCATAAAACTGCTTGCTGCCAATCAATTTGAAGTGACCCGCACCTACAACGGCTTCGTGCCTTTTTGGCCCGGCGTGCCGGAGCAGGCGCGCAGCGCAGAATTGCGCGATCTGCTCAAAACCGATGTGCGCAATGCCCGGCGCATGATGCTGGAAATCGGCGTCGGCCCGTATTGGCAGGGCAAAGGCTTGCAGCGCATCTCTAAGCTCATGGATGTGGCAGAGCAGCAAGGCGATCTGGAAGCGCGCGACCAGTTGCTCAAGCACATGAAAACCCGCATCGAGCAATGGTTCTCCGGCAACGACAGCAAAACCTATTTTCACTACGACAAAGCGCAAGGCACGGTAGCGTCCTACCCCGAGGAATATTTCGCGGTCGAGCAAATGAACGACCACCATTTCCACTATGGCTACTGGATACGCACCATGGCCGAAATCGCACTGCGCGACCCGCAATGGGCGTCTAAAGCGCAGTGGGGCGGCATGGTGGATGTGCTGATCGCCGACATCGCCACGCCGCGCCGGGGCGCAGCGGACTTTCCTTTTGTGCGCAACTTTGACCATTATGAAAGCCACTCCTGGGCTTCGGGCATTGGCCTGGGGCCATTTGGTAACAACCAAGAGTCTTCCTCCGAAGCAGTCAACGCCTGGGCCGGGCTGATTTTGTGGGCCGAAGTTACCGGCGATAAAGCCTTGCGCGACTTGGGCATTTACCTTTACACGTCGGAAATCGAGGCTATCAATTACTACTGGTTTGATATCCACCGCCTGGTCTTCCCACCCGAATACAAAAACGTAGAAACCAGCATGCTGTTTGGCGGCAAGTACGCGCACAACACCTGGTGGATTGATGAGCCGCGCCAGATCAAAGGCATCAATCTGCTTCCCATCACCACCGCATCCACCTACCTGGGCCGCGATGCCGCATTTGTCAAACGCAGCCTGGCCACCCTCAAGCCCGAGACCGAAGTATTTGCCTCGCGCGGCAAAGCGGCCAAGCCCATAGACATCTGGCAAGACCTGTTTGCCAAATACATGGCCACCGCCGACCCGCAAGCCGCGCTCGCCATGTGGGACCGCTGGGGCTCGTTTGAGTTGGGCGACACCCGCAGCCACGCGCTGCACTTCATGCTCAGCCTGCAAACCATGGGCACGCCGGACTTTGACACCACGGCCAACACCACGCTCTACAGCGTATTCAAGCGCGCAGACGGCAGCAAAACCTACTTGGCCTACAACCCCGGCGCGCAGCCCCTGACGGTGCTGTTTAGCGATGGCAAAAGCTTGCAAGTGGCGCCGCGTGCGCTGGGGCGGACGCAATAATTTGCCTTAGACATTGGCTGCCCTGTAAACACTGAGGATGGCTACCCCCCCAGAGCAGCGGCTCCAGGTTGCGAACGTGTGTTGTGTGACGCAACAGTAAGATGGCCCCGGGGTGCTCCAATGTTCCGGCCAATGATAGGGAAGATTAGGCTCTAAAGTCATGCGCCTCAAACCCTAAAAACGCAGAATTTAGGCATCAAAGCCTTTGCATTAGTACTTTGATGCGTATCAATAAATCTTAAATAATCGAAATTATTGATATGAATTTTTTAACCAAATTGCTTCCCGCGACGCTTATTTTTCTGGCTGGGTGTGGTGGGGGTGGTGCGCCTGTAGCCAACCAGCCAACAGAAGACCGCACCCAGGTAACCCAGAACAGCGAAGGTTACACGGTGCAGAGCGGACTCACGCAAAAAGGGCCCTTGGTAGGGGGGTCCGGAGTGACCATCAATGAGTTGAGCGCCACCACTTTGCAGCCCAATGGTAAAAGTTATGCCTTTGAAGTTAAGGATGACAGCGGAAAGTTTTCACCGGCAGGCATCAACTTTACGAGCCCCATCTTGGAGACTACGGCGTTGGGCTATTACTACGACGAAAACAAGGGCGTCAGGTCTACGTCGGTCGTGTATCTCCGTGGACTGAGCAATCTGGCAACTAACGGCGATAAGGCGGTGAATATCAACGTCCTGTCCTCCTTTACCAAAGACCGTATCAAAAAACTGGTAACCACCGCGCCAACGATGACTTTTTCCCAAGCCAGGGCGCAGGCAGAGCGGGAGTTGTTGGCGGCATTGTTCATTTACAACCGGGCCGACATATTCAATGGACTCAGCGCAAATAGCGTCACCGAATCAGCTAATTTCATGGAAATGAACCTTGGGGCCGCGAGACCAACAGATCAACTTTTGGCTGCCATTTCAGGACTAATTACTGCCATGGATGCGACGGGTGGGGGCATCAACTACTTCATCAACCAAGTAGAGGCAGACTTGGCCGACGATGGTTTGCTCAACAACTCACCCGGATTCGCGAAGCCGGTGCTCCAGCAACTAATGGATACCTCGCGCATCGCCAACATGCAAACCATTGCGAACAATTTGAATGCGTTTTACAAAACCAACTACCAAGTGGCTAATCTGGTGCAGTGGCTCGATAGCTCCGGCGGTGTAGACAGAGTGATTGATAAGTACAAATTTTTTGCCGATAAGGTCCCCGTTGCTTCGGTGAGCAAATCGCCCGCCTATGTGACGGGCTCTGAAGATATCGGTCAATGTTTTTCCGTCGGCTCTCTCACGGGTGGCAGCGGTGCACTATTTGTTGGAAGCAGTCTGGCGTCTGCCGCTACCACTTACAAAGTAACTGCTAAGGGAACCAACGTGTACATGGGTCTGACGCCTAATGCACCGGGTACTACCAGCGGTTTCTTGCACCGATTTACGCCGACCGCATCGACTTGTCCTGCCGCAGCACCGACCACCAATGTGATTCGGGTAATGAAATACACAGTGCAGACGCCTTCCCTGGTTCCGGTGAACGCGGGTAATACCGGTACTTGCGTCAACAGCAGCACATTGACGTGTTTGGACATGGAGTCCAGTGGTGCCACCGCCATCGTGCCTTTTGGCGGATTGGCAGCGACATTTGTTGCTGACCCAGCCAACCCTGTAAACCGCGCGGTGCAATTAGTAAAAGATCCGGACGCTGCGTCATGGGCTGGCGTCACCTTGGGCGATGCAGGCACACTGAAAGTAAGCCCCGTCAAAATGGGCGCCAACAAGATACTGACCCTGCGGGTCTACGCGCCAGCAACTGGCGTAAAGCTAATGCTCAAGCTGGAAAACAAATCCAGCAACAACACTGTCTTTGTTACCGCAGAAGCGAACACCACCAAGGCGGGCGCCTGGGAAACCCTTAGCTTTGACTTTGACAAGCCCACGGAGGGCACCAACTACAACTTTGACACCACGTACGACATGGTCAGCGTATTTCCGTATTATGGTCAGACCGTTGCCAGCAAAGCCACTTTCTACATCGACGAGCTCAAGCTCAAAAACGAAGACCGCCTGACCGGTTGGAACCTGGTGTGGTTCGACGAGTTTGACAAACCTGGACTCCCGGACTCGGCCAAATGGGGCTACGACACCGAATTCAACCGCAACGGCTGGTTCAACGGCGAGCAACAGTACTACGCTAACGCGCGCACCCAAAACACGGTGGTGAGCGACGGGACGCTCAAAATCATCGCCCGAAAAGAGACGCCCCCGCCGGTAGGCGACTCCGGGGGGCAGCAGTACACCTCCGCCCGGCTTATTACACGCGACAAGCGCACATGGACTTACGGATTTTTTGAAATCCGGGCCAAGACGCCCTGTGGTTTGGGCACCTGGCCGGCTATCTGGCTCCTGGGCATTCCGGAAAGTCAATGGCCCAAGTACGGCGAAATTGACATCATGGAACAAAAAGGCTTCGGCGCAACCGACAAAAAAGAAGTGTCGGGGTATTTGCACCACCCCGGAGGCGACCCAGGCAACTTGACTACTCTGACGGACGCATGTACCGGCTTTCACAACTACCAGCTAACCTGGACGCCCGACAAGATCGCAATCGCGGTGGACAACCGCCAGTACTTTGAGCACCAAAACCCCAAGGACGGCAACTTTGGTAACTGGCCCTATAGCGGCCCGCAGTACCTTATCTTGAATGTCGCCATGGGCGGCGCTTTGGGCGGCGCGATACCTGCAAATTTCGTGTCGGACCAGATGGAAGTGGACTATGTGCGGATTTACCAGCGCTAAACCAAATAATCACCCGACGCCCCCAGGCCCTAGGTTGCGCCTAGGTGAAAACACCTAGGCGCAACCTAGGGAAATCCCTCATGAAGAACTATTGCATTCAGCAGCTACAGAGAATAAGATTCTTTGAAAGCGCTTTCAGAAAACGCTTTCTTTTCAGGCCGATTGTTTAATTTCCATCATCCAGATCCAGTCAGGAGTGCTACCCATGAAACGTTTTGCAAAATTAACCACGCTCTTGGCTGGTGCTTTGGCGGGAGCGCTAATCCTTAGTGCCTGCGGCGGCGGTGAAACCGTTGACAAAGTGGCGCCAACCGTTTCCATTCAAAGCGACGCCTCGGGTTCCACCGCTACGGGACCAGTGACTTTTACCTTCACCTTTAGCGAAGCCGTGCAAGGTTTTACGGCTGAGGATGTGACGGTTTCTGGAGGGGACAAAGCTGTCGCGGTAACGCAAGTCAGTCCAACGGTTTACACCCTAGTGGTGACACCGACCACCAACACGTCGGGGACTATCAGCGTATCGATTCCTGCAAATAAATTTAACGATACGGCCAATAATCAAAACGCCGCGGTAGATGCTGTTGCGCAGGCTTACAACACGCTACCCGTATCGGGAAATACTGGCACCTGTAGTGCGGCATCTTGCATTACTTTCTCAGAAAGCACTGTGGGCTTGGTGCCGTTCGAGGGACTGGTCTCAGCCGATGTAGCGAATGACCCTGTCGACGCCACCAACAAGGTGGGCAAGCTGGTTAAGGCGACCTCCGGCCAACCTTGGGCTGGCGCAACGATATACACAAAAGCGTCCGACAAAACAGTAGCGCAGATCGATCTGTCTGGCAGTAAGATTATTACCATGCGTGTATACGGTGCGGCGGCCGGTGAGAAAATCAGGTTGGTACTGGAGAGTACCGCAGATGCCGGTGCCAAGATTGAGGTGGATGCGGTTACTACGAAAGCTGGCCAGTGGGAGACTTTGTCATTTGACTACGGTTCACCGACAGCGGGCACCTATAAAGCCAGCGCTAGCTACGACACGATCAGCATCTTCCCCGCGTTCTTGGCGGCGGTGGACAAAACCTATTATTTTGATGAGATCAAATACACCGCCAAAACGACGACCGGTGTGACAGCGCTGGCTTTTGCCAGCGGATACACCGCGGTGGATGCCGCAGCAGTGGGTTATGCGTACCAAGGAACATCTACCCAAGGTGGTAATTTCAATTGGACGGTAGCTGATCCAGCAACCTATGTTTGGGGCGATGGTGTCGATTTTTGGTGGTCAGGCATAGCAAGTGCCGATGCAACGCCTAATTTTTATTGGGGTGGTAAGGGTAAAGCCGATCAAGCTTATATGGAAAGCTGGGTCAATGCGCCTTCGAATGGGACACTGCAACTTAGCGGTCAGTCGAAACTTCGCATCACCGTGTGGGGCAACGATCAATTGGTTGGCCAGCCTCGTTTCACGCCGGTGATCCAACTGGCTGCGAGTTCGGGCTGTTACCCGAGAGCGGAAGCTTCCCCTTTAAAACCCACTAGTGCAGGCGCTGACAATGCAACCTATAACGTCACCTTGAGCAGCTTCACCGTTATCGAAAATTGCGGAACAGCAATGACCACGGCAGAATTCATGGCCAAGCCGATTGGATCAATCCGGGTTCGCATCTACAAAGCGAATTACTACAACGCTGACGGAACCTACACATCACCCAACGGTATCAATTTGGGCCCCATTTCCTTCCAGCCTTGATAGCTGGCGCTGTAGGAGGGCAAGATAGCTTGCAACTTCTACGGCGCTACTGAATTGACTGTGAACCTAGCCATAAATGACACGCAATACCGCTGCAAACCTCTGCTTTACGAATGCGCAATGCATTGAGTAATCGCTGACCTAGACCATACGAGTGCAATCATGTCTCATTACTTGAACTTTTCCCTTGCGTCATTGGCTGCTGCTGTATTAATCGCCTGCGGCGGTGGTGGTGGTGGCGGCGATCAGCTGTCAAAATCAACCAGTGGTGTGGCTGTGGACGGTTACCTAAGCGGGTCGACCGCCACCTGTGACACCAATGGCGATGGTTTGGCTGGTAGCGACGAAGCGAGTGTGAAAACTACTACAGAGGGGAAATATACGTTTTCCAATGGCTGTGGTTTTACGGTGATTGTCAGCGGCGGCACCGATATGGACACTGGTAATGCGTTCAAGGGTGTACTCAAAGCGCCAGCGGGGGCAACGGTTGCCACCCCGCTCACTACCCTGTTGGTGGCGGGTGTTAGCCAGGCACAGTTAAGAGCATCATTGGGCTTTGCGGACAGCGTCGACTTCTTCGCGCTTGATCCGGCCGCCAAAGGCTCTGACGGCTCCCTCCTCAATTCGGATGCAATGAAAAAATCCTTGGCAGTGCAACAGATGATGCAAACGGCAACCGACACCTTTGCAAAAGTCGGCAATCTTTCTAGTAATGCGTCCTCCCAAGCGATTTACATTGAAGTGGCAAGCGCCTTTGCCACCTCACTAAAGACTAACACGCTGAATACCGAAGCGGGCACGTTAGACCTTAACGTAGTTAACAAAATGATGAAAGCAGCAACCGAAAAGGTGGCGACATCCAATGCAGTTAGCAGTGAGGTGAGGACGGCAGTGTCGAACTTGAATGCGGACGCTGTTGCAACAGTGGCCGCCGCGGGTATTAAAGCGAAAGCCGAGGCCATTTTGAACGCGCCTGCTGGCAAGCTCAAGGAGGTCACGAAAACCCAGCAGGACGACAACACGGTTGCCGACTTTGTGACGAGTAAAAAAGATAAGTTGGGCGGCGATAACATCACAGATGCGGATGTGTTGGCATGGAGCGAGAGCCTTACAAATAGCGTCAAAGATGCAAGCGGCCCTACTACGCCTACTAACTACCTATCCTTGGTGGAGAACGCCATCAGCTTGATGGTCTCAAACCTGACCAGTAAGTTCACTGCGACGAACTTTGCGTCCGACGCGGGTATCAGCATTAATTGGCCTATGTCATCTAGCGCTGCAATAAAACTTAATTTGAACGAAACCGGCAGTTTCGCATGGGCGGACGGACAGACCGTGAGCGCCGCAGTGAAGATCTCTGAAACCGGTAGTGGCCAAGGGCAGGTTATCGCGTTCATCGATAACGTTGGCGTGAAGAAAACTTCTAACGGTTTGGAGTTCTTGGTGGCCAGTAACGCCAGCGCAAAGGTATATGGTGTTTCTGCAGACGGCAAGAAAAAGGCAGTGATTGACTTCAGCCAAAGCGTGCGCGGAATCAGGAATACTTTGGCTATATCGTCGAGCACCACGGTACTGCTGGGTGATGTGATCAACTACGCGATCAATAATGTGAGCAATGATTTCACTGGCATCAATAGCCTCAGAGGTAAATACAAAGTGTCGTTGATTGTTAGCAACATGCCATTGCGCTTGGCTGATGGTTCGAGATTTACCGTCGCTGGAATAGACGTCCCGGTCGAGCTGGACTCATCTGGCAACGTTACCAAGACCAAAGCGGTAGCTGGCGCCGGTCTGGAAGGCTTTATCACACTCGTGTCGGCGCCTGAATGAAGTGATTGTGGCCATGCCAGGCACGGCCCTGTCAGACGGCCTAAGGCATCGAGTGTCGCGCAATGGCAGCAAGCTGTGTTGGATTGCATGCGCCTTCTGGGTCACAGCGCCTGCAGGAGCGGCTCCTTTGGATGCGTTTTTGACGGCCGTGCCCGAGCGGCTGGCGCCATCGGGTGTTCTTGAGGTCGGTGTAGACCACATGAATGAAGGCCTGGACCTCTTCAAGATTCGCGAAAGCGATCCTCTTAGCTCGGGCACGACAGCCGGCGATTATCAAGGGCAACACCTCATTGCTGCTTGGCAAGCAATGGAGGGCCTTTGGTTATCGGGGGGGCTTTGGGAGAGGCGTGTCAGCGACGCAGCAGATACTTACTTGTACACCAGCTGGCAGGTGGCTGGTCAGTATCGATTTGTCGACGCGCAAGGGTCGCGCCCGGCGATGGCACTGCGTTTGTCCGCCTGGGGAAACCGAGCTGCAGCCACGGATTCATCTACGCCAGTGAATGTTCCGGGTGCCAAATTGAATACCGTCAAAGTCACTGAACCGGCCGATCAGCAATTGCAAGCGGACCTAATTGCCACCTGGAGCTTGACGCCCAGCTGGGACGTTAGCACCCTCGTCAGTGCTGGTAGTAACCACTTAGCCTACGGTGCGCTTTCGGCAACCACTTCCCGCAACGGTTGCAATTACCAACTCCACTTCAGCGGCAATGATATCTACGGCACTTTGATTCCCCCTTGCGCCACTAAAGGCGGCGTCCTTCAGCAGTTTTTTGACAGCAGTGGTGATTACGGCGTGGATGTGGCTAATGAAATTGCTTGGAGCGGTGCCTTCATGCAATTGGGCGTCAATGGCGTATGGCGCAGCGGGCCTTGGACCTTAAAGGGCGCCTATTTGCTCCATGCGGCAAGGCGCGAGGTAGTCGACGCCATACTGGCCTCACGCGGCAAAACGGCTTACACCCAAAACCACACTATCACCTTCGAGTCCGACTACCGTTTGCACACCAATATGAGCTTGTTTGCGCGGGCGCAGTACAGCAGCAGCCTGCTCGTGAACGACATACCGGTCACTTACAACAGCAGCACTGCGGCCCGCTTTGGTAGCAAGTACTCGCTATTTTCGGTGGGGCTGCGCGCGCTTTTTTAAGTAGCGCAATTTGTTGTCAAAATAGCCAGGCGGGTATTATGCGAGCGCGCGTGTTTTTCTGAGTAGTTACACCATGCCCCAAATTTTTTTCGTATCGCGCCGCGCGCTGCAACGCGGCTTCACCCTGATCGAGCTGATGGTGGTCTTGCTCATCATCGGCGTGCTCGCGGCCCTGATCGTGCCCAATGTGCTCGATAGAGCCGACGATGCCAAGGTGACGGCTGCCAAGGCCGATATAAGTAACCTGATGCAAGCGCTCAAGATGTACCGCCTGGACAATGGCCGCTACCCCAGTGCGGAGCAGGGCCTGGCGGCGCTGGTGGGCAAGCCCACGCTGGAGCCGGCAGCGCCCAACTGGAAGAAAAACCTGGACCAGTTGCCCAATGACCCCTGGGGCAAGCCCTATGTCTATCTCAACCCCGGCATCAAGGCGGAAATCGATGTGATGTCCCTAGGCGCAGACGGTCAGTCCGGCGGCGAGGGCAAGAATGCAGACATCGGCAGCTGGCAGCAATAAGCGGCGCGCTGGCCGCTGCATGGCGCGCCGCACCGGGCAGCGCGGCTTCACCCTGATCGAGCTGATGGTGGTCGTGCTGATCGTGGCCCTGGCCTCGGGCATGGTGGCTTTTAGTATCCGAGACAACCAGGGCATTGCCCTGGAGCGCGACGGCCAGCGTCTGGCCGCGCTGCTGGAATTTGCGCGTGCCCAGTCCCGCTTGCAAGGCACACCGGTGCACTGGCGCGCTACGCGCAACGGTTTTGTGCTCGAGGGCCTGCATAAACCGGTAGCAGAACAAGCCTGGCTCAGCCAAGAAACCCGCGTGCTCGATGTAGTGCCGCACAGTCCCTTGGCTGACGCTACCAAACTCGCGCGCCTGGACCTGGGCCCGGAGCCGGTGCTGGTGCCGCAAGCCGTGGTACTGACCGGCGGCCCCGCGGCGGGCCCTACCGTACGCGTCGCCACCGATGGCGTGCGGCCCTTTGCGATCGTGCCCGCCGAGGGCGCGGCTGTTTTGCCAGCCGGACGCGCCCCATGAGCGCCATGCGGCATGGCCGCCAACTGCCGCAACGCCGCGCCCACGGCTTTACCCTGGTCGAAGTGCTGGTGGCGCTGACCATCGTGGCCGTGGCGCTGATGGCGGGTATGAAAGCCAGCGGCGCCTTGACGCTGCATGCACAACGCCAAACCGATGTGTTGCTGGGCCAGATGTGCGTGGAAAACGTCTTGCACCAAATGCGCTTGTCGCGGCAAATGCCGGGCTTGGGCCAAAGCAGCCGCGAATGCCCGCAGGGTACGCTGACCTATACCGTGGCCTTGGATGTGCAGCCCACGCCCAACCCCAATTTCGTACGCGTCGACGCCCAGGTGCGCAATGAGGGCGAGCCGGTGCTACACCTGACCACCATCGTGGGCCGCAACTGATATGCCGCGCGCGCTATTGGCCTCGTCCGCCGCGGCTCCCAGGGCGCAGGTGCAGCGCGGCTTTACCTTGGTTGAATTATTGGTGGCGTTGGTGCTGATGGCGGTCATGGCGGCTTTGAGTTGGCGCGGCTTTGATGCCATGCAGCGTAGCCAAAGCAGCCTGGCGCGCCATGCGCAAGAAGTGCTCACCCTGCAAAACGGCCTGGCGCAATGGACCGCCGACCTCGAGGCCTTGGAGAGCCAGCCCGGCCAAAGCAGCCTGGACTGGGACGGACGCGCGCTGCGCCTGCTGCGCCGGGGCAGCCAAAGTGCGGGCGAGGGCTTGTACGTCGTGGCCTGGGCCCAGGGCCAGCGGGCCCAGGGCAATGTCTGGCTGCGCTGGTCTTCACCGCCCCTGAGCAACCGCGCCCAGATGGTGGCCGCCTGGAGCCAAGCGGCCTTGTGGGCGCAAAACCCGGGTGACGCCGAGCGCTTGCGCGAAGTGGTCATCACGCCGCTGAGCAGTTGGCAAATCGTCTATTTCCGCGGCGGTGCTTGGAGCAATCCGCTGTCCAGCGCCGACCAAGTCAGCGCGGCCCCGCCCGCAGCCCCCGCCAGCGAAGCGGCCAAACCGGATGCCGCTGGCGAAGCTGCCAAAGGCCTGTCCGGCGCCATCGCCGTGGCGGGCCAAGCCAAGACCGAGGCCTTGCCCGACGGCGTACGCTTGGTGCTGACCCTGCCCGAGGGCGGCGCCATCAGCGGCATCCTGACGCGCGATTGGTCACGCGCGGGTCTGGGGGGGTCGTGATGCGGCGCCGCAGCCCCCGCCAGCGCCAACGCGGTGCAGCGATTTTGATGGCCATGCTGACCGTGGTGCTGGTGGCCAGCTTGGCCTCGGCCGCGCTATGGCAACAGTGGCGCGCCATCGAAATCGAAAGCGCCGAGCGCAGCCGCGCCCAGTCGGGCTGGATTTTGCAAGGCGCGCTCGATTGGGCGCGCCTGATCCTGGCCGAGGACGGACGCAAAGGCGGCTCGGACAACCTCACCGAGCCGTGGTCCATGCCGCTGGAGGCGGCGCGCCTGTCCACCTTTTTGGCGGTGGACCGCAGCGATGCCATCTTGGCCGAGCAGGCCGGCAGTGCGCTGTTGTCGGGCCAAATGTTTGATTTGCAGTCGCGCCTGAATGTACGCAACCTGATCGTGGGCGACAAAGTCCATGCGCCCACGGCAGCGCAGTTCGCCCGCTTGTTTGGCATCTTGAACTTACCCCTGCAGGAATTGAATTTGCTCCTGAACGGACTGCTTGCCGCGCAGCAAGCCGCCAAAGCGCCCGCCGACGTACCGATGCAAGCGCCCTTGGTGCCCCAAACCGTGGACCAACTGGTCTGGCTGGGTTTGAGCAGCACCACAGTCGCGCAGCTACGCCCCTATGTGACGCTGCTGCCGGAGACGACCAAAGTCAACCTCAATACCGCCTCCGACACGGTGCTGCGCGCCGCGATCGACGGTTTGGACCTGGCCGCGGCCCGGCAATTGCTGCAAAAACGCAGCAACAAACCCTGGGAAACCCTGGACGATTTCGGGCAGGCGGCCGGCCTGTCCGCCAAACAATATGATGCCGAAGCCCTGACCACGCAAACCCGGTTTTTTGAACTGCGCGGCACATTGGAACTCGATGGCCAGCCCGTGCACTTGGTGGCGCTGGCCCAGCGCGACGGCCAACGCGTGCGCATGCTGGCACGCGAGCGTACCGTCGCGCCGCCGCCAGGGCCGGAAACCGGCGCCGGCGCAGCCACCAACGGCGCACCGGCGCTGCGCAAGCCCTAGCATATACAGGCGGCGCACGCGCGGACCGCAGGCCTACAATCCATGCAGCGATTGCATCCATGACCATTTTGATTATTACCCTGCCCGCGCAAGCACTGAAGTCCGCGACCCAACTGGACTACGTGATCAGCCGCGACGGTAGCGCCCTGGACATCCAGTCCAGCGCGCCGTGGTCGCTCTTGCCCGAGAGCGCGCGTGCCGCCCAGGTGTCGCAAGTGGTGTTGGTGCTGCCGGTGCAGCGTTTGTCCTGGCATCAAGTGCAATTGCCGCCTGGCGCAGCCCGCTCTGCCCGCCTGCGTGCCGTGCTGGAAGGCCTGGTAGAAGACCAGTTGCTCGACGACATGGCTGACCTGCACTTGGCACTGCAAACGCCGCTACCCGCCCAAGGCCCCACCTGGTTGGCCGCCTGTGACAAAGCCTGGCTCAGCGACTGTGTGCGCGAAGTCGAGCAAGCTGGTTTCTTTGTCTCGGCGCTGGTGCCCGAACTGGCGCCGCCGGCCGCTGTGGCCGCTGACGCCGACGCAAGCGCCCAGCTGTTTGCAATGGACAGCCCGCAAGGTCCGCAATGGGTGCACTGCAGCAGCGCCGGTCTGACGCGCTGGCCCTTGCAGGCGGCTGCCTTAGCGGCGCTCAAGCCTTCGGAGGCCCTGCCGGTGTGGGCCGAGCCCGCAGTGGCCGCGCAGGCCGAAGCGTTGCTGGGGCGACCACTGTTTTTACAAACCAGTGCGCAGCGCGCCATGCTGGCGAGCCAGGGCGGTTGGGACTTGGCGCAATTTGGCATCGTCGCTTCGCGCCGCGGCCGCAACCTGCGGCATATCGCGCAGGGTCTGCGCCATTTCTCCAGTGCGCCACGGTGGCGCCCGGTCCGCTGGGGCCTGTGGGCTGTGTTGCTGGTCCAGGTGCTCGGGCTCAACGGCTATTCTTACCAACAACAAGCCTTGGTCAACCAGGAGCGCCGCGCCATGCAAGCGGCTTTTACCAGCACCTTCCCCAAGGTGCAGGCCGTGGTGGATGCCCCGGTACAAATGCAGCGCGAAGTCGATCAGCTGCGCCAGCGCAGCGGCCAGCTGGCGCCCGATGACGCCGAGGTCATGCTCAGCGCGCTGATGCAGAGCGCTAACTTTGCCGCTGTACCCACCGCGGTGCATTACCAAAACGGTGAGCTCCGGGTCGAGGGTCTGCAGCTGGCGGCCCCGGCCCTGGCCGACCTGACCCGCGCCCTGCAGGCGCGCGGTTATACGTTGCAAGCGCAGGGTGCCGCGCTCGCGTTGCGGGTGGGGAGCAGGCCATGATGCCCACGCTGCGCAACGCCTGGCAAGCACGCTGGTCGCAAGCCAGCGCCCGTGAACAAACTTGGGCGCGCATCGGCGCCAGCCTGGTATTGCTGGCGGCCTTGTGGTTTATCGGTTTGCGCCCGGCCTGGGTCGGTCTGCAAGCGGCACGGGCGCAGGCGCCGCTGGTGCGCGCCCAATACGAAAAGGTCTTGCAATTGCAAGCCCAGGCCAATGCCTTGCGCGCCCAGGCCACGGCGGCACCGGTCAACAGCGCAGCGGTTTTGCAAAACGCCCTGATTGGCCTGGAAAAAAATGCCCGCTTGGCGCAGTTGGCCGAGCGCGCAACCGTGAACTTCAAAGACGTCACACCCGAGGCACTGGCGCGTTTTCTGGAACAAGCGCGCCTGGGGGCGCACGCCACGACCTTGGAAATGGATGTGACCCAGGCCAACGGACTGTGGTCGGGCAAGTTGGTGTTGCAATTGCCCGCGCCGGGCGCGCCCTGAAAGGTCTGGCCGCGCCATGTCCAAGCCTGCTACCGTTCTTGCTGCTGTCCCGGGTACTGCTACGCCTTGGACCGCCACGGTGCTGGGCGCTGTGGCGGGCTTGTGCGTAGTGCTGCTGGTTTGTGCTCCGGCGCGTTGGCTGGCTGCGCAAGTAGGGCCGTTCAGCGAGGGACGACTGCGCCTGTCCGACGCCCAAGGGACGGTCTGGTCCGGCTCGGGTCAGCTCAGCCTGCACGGCGGCGAGGGCAGCAAGGACGCCAGTGTCCTGCCAGGGCGTGTGCACTGGAGCCTGCGGCCGGTCTGGGGCGCCTTGGACCTGGCCGTGCGCGCCGATTGCTGCACCCCAGACGGTTTGCAAGCGCGTATCGAACCGTCCTGGGGTGGCGCGCGCGTGCACCTGGCGGACCGGCATTCGCACTGGTCGGCGCAGTGGTTGGCCGGATTAGGCACACCCTGGAATACCATCCGCCCTGAAGGCCAGTTGCTGCTGCAAAGCACCGGCTTTGTGGTGCAATGGGCTGCCGGTCTTTGGACTTGGCAAGGGGTGGTGCAAATCGACGCGCTGGACATGGCCTCGCGCCTGTCTACTTTGCGGCCCATGGGCAGCTACCGCTTGCGGCTGCAGGACGGGCCCTCCGGGCAATTGCAACTGAGCACGCTGCAAGGCGGTTTGCAATTGCAAGGCAGCGGCCAGTGGACAGGCGGGAAATGGCGTTTTGAGGGCGAGGCCAGTGCCGCGCCCGACCGGGAGGAGGCGCTGGCCAATCTCCTGAACATCATCGGGCAGCGCAAAGGTGCGCGCTCCATCATCAAACTGGGTTGAAATTTCATGACTGCTTTTGCGCACTTCAAAACTTCGGCGGCTGCAACGGCCCTGGCCCTGCTGCTGTGCGGCTGGGGGCTGGCCACGGCGCAGACACAGCCGCAAGCGCCAGCCTCCGACGCGGCCAAGCCCGACACTGTGTACAAGCGGGGTGACCACATCACCCTTAATTTCAATGCCGCCGACATCGAAGCGGTAGCCCGCACCATGGGGGTGATTTCCGGTATGAACGTGGTGGTCGATCCCCGCGTCAAAGGCCAAATTAACTTGGTCAGCGAAAAGTCCGTCAGCCCGCAAGTGGCCATGGCGCAATTCCTGACCAGCTTGCGCATGCAGGGCTTTACCATGGTGGAGTCGGCGGGCTTGTTCAAAGTCGTGCCTGAAGCCGATGCCAAACTACAAAGCGGCGCCGTAGAAACCAGCGAGAGCGCGCCCAAGGGAGCGCCTGGCGGGCAAATCACCACGCAAATTTTCAAGCTCAATTTTGAGTCCGCCAACAACCTGGTCGCCATCTTGCGCCCGCTGATCAGCCCCAACAACACCATCAACGCCAACCCGGTGAACAACTCGCTGGTGATCACCGATTACGCCGACAATTTGCGCCGCATCGCGCGCATCATCACCGCGCTCGATGTCAGCAATGCCACTGAGGTGGAAGTGCTTGAGCTCAAACACGCGATCGCGGTGGACTTGGCGCCTCTGGTGACACGTTTACTTGAGTCGGGCGGTGCCCCTGGTGCGCCCGCAGGCGCCGCAGGTGGCGACGGCGGCTTCAAGACCACGATCGTGCCCGAGGCGCGCAGCAATGCACTTTTGGTGCGGGCAGCCAATGGCGCGCGCATGGCGCAGATCAAATCCTTGGTCGAAAAGCTCGACCGGGCGTCTAACCAAGGCAATGGCGAAGCCGGTACCTTGCGCGTGGTCAGCCTGAAGAACGCAGACGCCACCAAGCTGGCCGCCACGCTGCGGGCCGCTATGGGCGCCAGCAGCGCGGGCGCGCAAGCGACGTCGGCCGCTGGCGGGGGTACTGCGGCCCCGGGCCTTGCGGGCGCACCGGCCACCACCACCGGCGGTCAGGTGCAGGCCGATGTGGCCACCAACTCGCTGATCATCACCGCGCCGGACCCGCAGTACCGCCAGTTGCGCGAAGTCATCGACCTGCTGGACGGGCGCCGCGCCCAGGTGTTCATCGAAAGCCTGATTGCCGAAGTCAGCTCGGACAAAGCCGCGGACTTTGGCGTGCAGTGGCAGGGCGCCTTGGGCAAAGTGGGCGACGGCACGGTGGGTCTGTTGGGTACCAACTTCGCCACCGGCAACTCCAACATCATCAGCCTGGCAGCCGGTGCGGCCACCGGCTCGGTCTTGCCCAAGCCGGGCCTGAACATCGGTATTGGCACGCAATACGATGGCAAATACGTGCTCGGTGCGCTGGCGCGTTTTCTGGAGACTTCAGGCTCGGGCAATGTGCTGTCGACGCCGAATTTGCTGACCCTGGACAATGAAGAGGCCAAGATCGTGATCGCGCAAAACGTGCCCTTTGTCACCGGCCAGTTCACCAACACCGGCACCGGCAATGGCGCTGTCAATCCTTTTCAAACCATCGAGCGTAAAGACGTGGGCCTCACGCTCAAAGTCAAACCGCAGATCAGCGCCAACGGCACCGTAAAGCTGACGATTTACCAGGAAGTCTCAGCGGTGGACAGCAGCTCGGCCTCCAGCGCCAACGGCCCCACCACGAACAAGCGCACCATTGAATCCAATGTGCTGGTCGATGACGGATCGGTAGTGGTGCTCGGTGGCTTGTTGCAGGACAATTTCACCGGCAATACCGACAAGGTTCCGGGTTTGGGTGATTTGCCCTTGCTGGGCAACTTGTTCAAGACCAATTCGCGCACCCGCAAGAAGTCCAACCTGATGGTGTTTTTGCGGCCCGTCGTGGTGCGTGATGCCGCTTCCAGCGATCGACTGTCCATGGAGCGCTACGAGCAAATGCTAGGCGGCATGAAAGAAGCCCAACCCGCGTCCAGCCAGACTGTGCCGATCAACGAAGGCCCGATGTTGCCCGCGCTGCCTGCCAAAAACTGATATGCGCTACCCCCTGCCTTATGCGTTTGCGCGCACCCAGCAAGTGTTGCTGGAAGATGCGGGCGATCAGCTCACGCTGCATGTGCATGCCGCCTCGCTGCCCGGCGGCTTGAGCGAGGTGATGCGCAAATACCCGGTGGCGGCGGTGCAAACCCATAGCGCGCCGGACCTGGTGCAGCGCATCAGCGCCGCCTATGCGCAAGGCGAATCCAGCGCAGCCGCCGTCGTGAGCGAAGTGGAGGGTGAGGCCGACCTCACGCGCATGATGCAAGATTTGCCGGCCATCGAAGACTTGCTCGAGACCTCGGACGACGCGCCCATCATCCGCATGCTCAACGCCTTGCTCACCCAGGCCGCGCGCGATGGGGCCAGCGATATCCATATCGAAGCTTTTGAGCGCCATTCGGTAGTGCGCTTTCGGGTCGATGGCAATTTGCGCGAAGTGGTGCAGCCCAACCGGGCCTTGCACGCGGCGCTGATCTCGCGCCTCAAAATCATGGCCGAGCTCGATATTGCCGAGCGCCGCTTGCCGCAAGACGGGCGCATCTCGCTGCGCATTGGCACGCGCGCCGTGGACGTGCGCGTCAGCACCTTGCCCAGCGCCCACGGCGAGCGCGCGGTGCTGCGGTTGCTGGACAAAAGCGAGAGCAAACTCAGCCTGGAGTCGGTGGGCATGCAAGGCGATGTGCTGGCGCGTTTTAGCCACTTACTGTCGCAGCCGCACGGCATTATTTTGGTGACCGGCCCCACCGGTTCGGGCAAGACCACTACGCTGTACGCCGGTTTGCAACGCCTGGACACCCAGGGCAGCAACATCATGACGGTGGAAGACCCGATTGAGTACGAGTTGCCCGGCGTGGGCCAGACCCAGGTCAACGCCAAGATTGATCTGACTTTCGCCAAAGCCTTGCGCGCCATCTTGCGCCAGGACCCGGACGTGATCATGATCGGCGAGATCCGCGACTTTGAAACCGCGCAAATTGCGATTCAGGCCTCGCTCACCGGGCACTTGGTGCTGGCGACCTTGCACACCAATGACGCGGCCAGCGCCGTCACCCGCTTGACGGATATGGGCGTGGAGCCTTTCCTGCTGAGTTCCTCGCTGCTGGGCGTGCTGGCGCAGCGCCTGGTGCGCAAGCGTTGCAACGCGTGTGCCGGAGCGGGCTGCGCCGCTTGCGGGCATACCGGCTACGCGGGGCGCACCGGCGTGTTTGAGTTGCTGCTGACCGACGACGCTATCCGCGCTCAAATCCATAGCCAAGCCTCCGAGGCTGACATCCGCCAAGCGGCATTGGCCAGCGGCATGGTGCTGATGCGCGAAGACGGGCAACGCCTGGTCGACGCCGGCATCACCACACGCGAAGAATTGCTGCGCGTCACGCGCGACTAAGCGCGCACCCCATCGCGCCAGCGTCTCCCTAGCGAATTAGCCGCCCACCATGCCCGCCTACGCTTTTGAAGCCCTCAGCGCCGACGGCCAAACCCGCAAAGGCACGCTGGAGGCGGACTCGGCCAAATCGGCGCGCACCCAGTTGCGCACGCAGGGGTTGGTGCCGCTGAGCGTGGAGGCGGTGCAAGCGGCTAAGGCTGGCAGCGCCGGGGCCCTGTTTACACGCCGCGTGTTTGGTTCGCAAGCGCTGTCGGTGTGGACGCGGCAGCTGGCGGGTTTGGTGGTTTCGGGCCTGCCGCTAGAGCGCGCACTGTCCTCACTGAGCAGCGAAGCCGAAAGCGAAGCCGAGCGCAATTTGGTGGCCGATTTGCGCGCCGAGGTCAACAGCGGCAGCACTTTTGCGCGCGCGCTGGCGCAGCACCCGCGCGAGTTTTCGGTGATTTACGTGGCGGTGGTTGGCGCGGGTGAGCAAAGCGGTAATTTGGGCTTGGTGCTGGAGCACCTGGCGCAAGACCTGGAAGACCAGCAAGTGCTTAATGCCAAGCTCTTGGGCGCGGCTTTGTACCCGGCCATCGTCAGCCTGGTGGCGCTGGCCATCGTCTTGTTTTTGGTCACCTATGTGGTGCCGCAAGTGGCCAGCGTGTTTGCCGGCAGCAAACGCGCCTTGCCGTTTTTAACCGTGCTGATGCTGGGCATCAGCGATGTGGTGCGCAGCTATGGCTGGCTGATGCTGGGTGCCGTGGTGGCGGGCAGCGTCGCTGCGCGTTGGGCACTGCGCGCGCCCGAACTGCGTTACCGTTTTGACGCCGCTTGGCTGGGTCTGCCCATCATCGGGCGGCTGTCGCGCAGCTACAACGCGGCGCGCTTTGCCAGCACCTTGGCGATGTTGGCAGCCGCTGGGGTGCCGATTCTCAAAGCCTTGCAGGCGGCTTCTGACACCTTGAGCAACCAGGCCATGCGCCGCGATGCACAAGACGCTTTGGTGGCCGTGCGCGAAGGCGCTCCGCTGGCTTCGGCCTTGGCCCAGAAAAAACGCTTTCCCGGTTTGTTGTCGATGTTTGCGCGCCTGGGCGAGCAAACCGGTCAACTGCCCCTGATGCTGCAACGCGCCTCCAGCCAGCTGAGCAGCGAAGTACAACGCCGCGCCATGCAACTAGCCACGCTGCTCGAGCCCTTGCTCATCGTGTTTATGGGCCTGGTCGTGATGCTGATCGTGCTAGCCGTCTTGCTGCCCATCATCCAGATGAATCAGCTGGTGCGCTAAGCCCGCTCAGCGCTTTAAGCAGCCAATGCGCTGCGCATGTGGTCGATGACAGCCTTGTAATCCGGCTTGCCAAAGATGGCGCTGCCGGCCACAAACGTGTCGGCCCCGGCGTCGGCCACGCGGCGAATGTTGTCGGCCTTGATGCCGCCATCGACTTCCAGGCGAATGTCTTTGCCGCAAGCGTCTATGCGTTTGCGCACATCGGCAATCTTGCGCAGCGCCGAATCGATAAAGCTCTGGCCGCCAAAGCCCGGGTTCACGCTCATGATCAAAATCAAATCGATGTCATCGATTACCCAGTCCAACACGTCCAGCGGCTCGGCCGGGTTAAACACCAGCCCGGCTTTCACGCCTTTGGCTTTGAGCGCCTG
>CANFVA010000015.1 GCA_947450255.1 Comamonadaceae bacterium | reverse complement strand
TTGTGCCGGTTAGGGTGGTGGGTGATGACGGGCTCGAACCGCCGACCTACGCCGTGTAAAGGCGCCGCTCTACCAACTGAGCTAATCACCCCACCTGAACTACTAATCTGTCGCCAGCGGGCTTCACACGTTGCTGTGCAATCACGCCTGCTAACCGCGGCAGCGATTTTATCGCCGCGTCCCGGCCAAGCTTGCCATGGGGGATGTCAGGCAGGCCCCGCGCGGGCAAGTCGGCGATTCTATGCGCAAACGCCCAGGCGCTAGCCCAAGTCGCTAGTGGCTGCGCGCGCGTATCTCGGGCAGCGCCTTTTGTAAGTAATAGACCATGGACCAGACGGTCAGCACCGCAGCCACCCAGATCAGCCAGGTGCCGCACCCATGGGTATCGAGCACGCCAAACAACATACCGTCAAACAGCAAAAAAGGGATGGCGACCATTTGCACCACCGTTTTGAGCTTGCCGATCACATGCACCGCCACGCTTTTGGTGGCGCCAATGCGCGCCATCCACTCACGCAAAGCCGAAATCGCAATCTCGCGGCCAATGATGATCAGCGCCACAAACACATCGGCGCGCTGCAAATGCACCAGTACCAGCACGCAGGCGCAGACCAAAAATTTATCGGCCACCGGGTCTAAAAAAGCGCCAAAGGACGAGGTTTGGTTCAGTTTGCGGGCCAAATAACCGTCCAGCCAGTCGGTTAGGGCAAACAGTACAAACATGACTGTGGCGATCAGGTTTTTCTCGGGCAACGTGGCAAAGCCCTCGGGCGCATAAAACACCCCCACGATGAGCGGGATTGCGCATATGCGCATCCAGGTCAGGATCGTTGGGATCGTCAGAAACATGCGTGTGATTGTGGCACGAGGCGCGCCGGGGCCAGAGCCCTAATGCAGGGCGCGGTAAATTTCCTCGGCCAGCTCCGGGGAGATGCCGTCCACCGAGGCCAAATCCTTGGCGCTGGCCTGGGCCACGCCGCGCACCCCGCCAAAACGCTGCAAGAGCTTGGCCCGGCGCTTGGGGCCCACACCGGGAATCTCTTCTAGCTTGCCGCCATCGACCCGCACCCTCGCCCGCTGGGCGCGCATGCCGGTAATGGCAAAACGGTGCGCCTCGTCGCGGATCTGGGCCACCAGCATCAGCGCCGCCGAGTCCGCGCCCAAATACACCTTGTCGCGCCCGTCTGCGAACACCAGCTCTTCCAACCCCACTTTGCGCCCTTCGCCTTTTTCCACGCCTACGATCAGCGCCAAGTCCAAGCCCAGCTCGGAAAATACCTCGCGCGCCATGGACACCTGGCCTTTGCCGCCATCGACCAGCACCAGATCGGGCATGCGCTCCTGGGCCGAGGGTGGCCGCCCCTCGTGCTTGACCTGGGCCATGGCCTCGGCTACTTTGCCGTAACGCCGCGTCAGCACCTGGCGCATGGCGGCATAGTCATCACCGGGGGTGATGTCCTCAATCCGGTAACGCCGGTACTGCGCGTTTTGCATGGCATGCTGCTGAAACACCACGCACGAGGCCTGCGTGGCCTCGCCTGCGGTATGCGAAATATCAAAACATTCGATGCGCAGCGCCGCCAGGTCTTCCATGGCCAGGTCCAGCGCCTCGGCCAGGGCGCGGGTGCGCGCTTGTTGCGAACCTTCTTCGGCCAGCAAACGCGCCAACTGCAAAGCGGCATTGGTTTGCGCCATGTCCAGCCAGGCGCGCCGCTGCTCGCGCGGCTGATGGATTGCGCTGACCTTAAAGCCATGCTGTTCAGACAGCGCCACCAGCAAACTTTTGTCCACCGCCTCGCTCACCACCAGCACCGCCGGCATGGGCACGCCCAGGTAGTGCTGCGCCAAAAAGGCCTCCAGCACTTGCGATTCGGCGCTTTGCGGTGTGCCCGAGGCGCCCTCGTCGTCCAGCAGCACGGCAGACTCTTCTACATGCACCGGAAAGTAGGGCCGGTCGCCCAGGTGCCGCCCGCCGCGCACCATAGCCAGGTTGACACAGGCCTTGCCGCCCTGCACTTTGACAGCCAGGATGTCCACATCCCGGTCCGACACGTTGTCTACCGATTGCTGGTGCAAGACATTGGACAGCGCTGCCACCTGGTTGCGCAACTCAGCGGCCTGCTCGAACTCCAGGCGTTCGGCATGCGCCATCATGCGCGCCTCCAACGACTTGAGCACCTCTTGCGCATCGCCTTGCAAAAAGCGCTGGGCATCGCGCACATCCTGCGCGTAGTCTGCGGCACTGACATGGCCCACACAGGGCCCGGAACAGCGCTTGATCTGGTAGAGCAAACACGGACGGGTGCGGTTGCTGAACACCGAGTCCTCACAGGTGCGCAGCCGAAACACTTTTTGCATCAGCAAAATCGCCTCTTTCACCGCCCAGGCGCTGGGGTAGGGGCCAAAGTAGTGGTGTTTTTTCTCCACCCCGCCGCGGTAATAGGCCACGCGGGAAAACTGCTGCGGATCGGTGCCCGGTTTACCGCTCTTTCGCGCGCCACTGTCGGACGCGGCCTCGGGGTTGGCGGCGGTCATCTTCAAATACGGGTAGCTCTTATCGTCCCGAAACAAAATGTTGTACTTGGGGTTGAGCGTCTTAATCAGGTTGTTTTCCAGTAGCAGCGCCTCGGCTTCGGAGCGCACCACGGTCGTCTCCATGCGCACAATTTTGCTGACCATGTGCCCGATGCGCGTGCCGCCATGGTTTTTCTGAAAATAACTAGCTACCCGTTTTTTCAGGCTGATGGCTTTACCCACGTACAGCACCTGGTCCTGCGCATCAAAGTAGCGGTACACGCCGGGCAAAGTGGGTAAGGCCGCCACTTCGCGCAGCAGCGCTTCGCTGTGGATAGGGATGTCGGGCGTGCTCATGTGCGTATTGTCAGAGCATTCGTGGCGCTGCCTGCGTTAGAGCGCCCATTCCAGCAGAGACAATGGCGCCATGCCGACCCACCACCCGCCCGAGGAGCCAGCCAACGTCGAGGCCGCAGCAACCGCCTGTAGGCAAGATCTGCCCCACAGCGACAAGCCTTTGCTATGGGATATTTTTTGCCAAGTCATCGACAACTATGGCGATGTAGGCGTTTGCTGGCGGCTAGCCACCGACCTAGCGCAACGCGGGCACAGCGTGCGCCTGTGGCTGGACGACGCGCGTGTCCTCACCTGGATGGCGCCAGGGGCGGCGCAAGGCAATTGGCCAGGCATCAGCGTGCACGCATGGCCGTCAGCCAATGCGACTGCCGCCAGCACGGCCCAGGCCTTGGCCGATGGATGGATTGAGGCCTTTGGCTGCGAGATCCCATCTGTTTGGCTGCAAACCCAGGTTCAAGCTGCCAAGGCCCAAGCGCGGCGCCCGGTTTGGATCAATCTGGAGTACCTCAGCGCCGAGCCCTTCGCGATGCGCAGTCATGGGCTGCCCTCGCCGGTCTTGCACGGGCCGGCCATGGGCTGGACCAAGTATTTTTGCTACCCGGGCTTTGGCCCGGCCAGCGGAGGCTTGTTGCGTCGCCCCTTGCGGCAACCCGATGCACCCAATTGGGCCCATTCGGACCTGGCTGCGTATGCGCCCCGGGCGCCGGACGAGCGATCGGTGCTGCTGTTTTCTTATGCCAGCGCCCCGGTCGGCGCCTTGTTACAAAAGCTAATTCGCAGTGACCAGTCTGTGCAATTACTGGTGGCCGCCGGACCTACGACCCAAGCCGTGCGCCGCGCGCTGGCCGAGCTGCCCGCAACGCCTGGAGCGCAGCGATCGCCAGGTCCTATCGCCGCGGCCGAATACGAATGGCGCCGCGGCCCGCTGCGCCTGCGGTTTTTGCCCTATCTGCCGCAATCTGCATTTGACGCGCTGCTCGCGCTGTGCGACCTCAACCTGGTGCGCGGCGAGGACTCGCTAGCGCAGGCGGTGCAGGCGGGCAAACCCTGCGTTTGGCACATTTACCCGCAGGACGACGGCGCGCACGCGGTCAAACTGCAGGCCTATTTGGACGCCATCGCTGCCGATGCGCACTTGCGCGCCTGGCATGGCGTTTGGAATGGCGAGCCTGCCGCCGCCCCAGGCGCGCCGGAATTAGCCTGGCCATGGGCAACGCAGTCCACCTGGCGGCAAAGCGCGACAAGCCTGGCCCAGCGGCTCGGGGAGAACGCCGACACTTGCAGCCAATTGATCGATTGGGCAGTGCACGGCGCAGCGCAGCGGCGCCTGCCCTAGGCGGGTAACAGCCTGCCAAGCGCGCAGGTACAAGAGCACTTGGCAGCGCCTGGACCGGGCCGAGCCATGGTTTGGCGATAAAATAGTGGGCTTTGCTGGTGACTTTCGCGATTTAGCGCGGCACCACGCCCCGCCGCACTTCGCGGTCTAAGGCTGCCTCCGGCGGCCCTCCCATCTGTTGGATTGTTTATGAAAATTGCCCAGGAAATTCGCGCCGGTAATGTGATCATGCACGGTAAAGACCCGATGGTCGTACTGAAAACCGAATACAGCCGTGGTGGCCGCAACTCGGCCACGGTGCGCATGAAGCTCAAAAGCTTGATCGCCAACTTCGGCACCGAAGTGGTGTTCAAGGCCGATGACAAGATGGACCAAATTGTTTTGGACAAAAAAGAGTGCACGTACTCTTACTTTGCCGATCCAATGTACGTTTGGATGGATGCCGACTACAACCAATACGAAGTGGAAAACGAAAATATGGGCGACTCGCTCAACTACCTCGAAGACGGAATGAGCGCGGAAGTGGTGTTCTACGACGGCAAAGCCATCTCGGTGGAATTGCCTACCGGCGTAGTGCGCGAAATCACCTGGACCGAACCGGCCGTCAAGGGCGACACATCAGGCAAGGTCTTGAAGCCCGCCAAAATCGCTACCGGCTTTGAAATCGGCGTGCCAATTTTTGTGGCGCAGGGCGACAAGGTAGAAATCGACACCCGCACCGGCGAATACCGCAAGCGCGTCTAAACCGGTTCGCTGATCAAATCGCACAAAGCTCCTTCGGGGGCTTTTTTTACGCCGGTACATCGGGGCGGGATGGCGCACAATGCGCGCATGAAAAACAGTCCACCGCCCTTTCCCGGCGACCTGACCCAGGCCTGGCAGGCGCTGCAGCAATACTCCGACCAAGGCCAGCATTTGCCCGCAGACGCTAACCGATTGGCCTTTGCTGATCCCGAGTTCTTGCTGCGCCGCGCCACGCGCGGGATCCGCCTCGAATTGGAAATGCTCAAGCCCGAGTTGGACTTGGGCGCCCAAGGTATTGAGCACACCATCGTCGTGTTTGGCAGTGCGCGCTTTGTGTCCCCGGAGCAGGCCGCCGAGGCGCTGGAACAAGCCCGCCAAAGCGGCGACCCCCAGGCCCTGAAGTACGCCACCCTGGCGCAGAAAAATGCCAAGTGGTATGCCCAGGCGCGCTGTTTCGCGCATTTGGTCGCCAGCCATGCGATGCAACAAACACCAGCGCAGCGCCTGTATATCTGCACCGGCGGCGGGCCGGGCATCATGGAAGCGGCCAACCGGGGGGCGCACGACGCGGGCGCGCCGACGATCGGTTTGAACATCACCCTGCCCCACGAGCAACACACCAATCCCTATGTGACGCCGGCGCTGAATTTCAAATTCCACTATTTCGCTGCGCGCAAAATGCATTTCATGATGCGCGCCAAAGCGCTGGTAGCTTTTCCAGGCGGCTTTGGCACCCTCGATGAATTGTTTGAGATCATCACCTTGGTCCAAACCCGCAAAGCACAGACCTTGCCGATCGTGCTGTTCGGGACGGATTACTGGAAACGCCTGATCAACTTTGAAGTGCTGATAGAAGAAGGCATGATCGCGCCAGAGGACATGCAGTTGCTGCATTTTTGCGATGACCCGCAAGATGCCTGGGAACACCTACGCCGTTTTCTGCCTTTCGCGGCAACGGGCTGACCGGAAGCATGCACCAAGATCGATCAAACTGCGTCGGGCCCATCTCGAAACTACGTCCGGCTAAACGCGCAAACGCCAGGCGCTGCGGGCACCCAAAGCGACTACGGTGCCCACCGTCCAAAACACTACGCTCACGCCCACCACCGCACCAGCGCTGCCAAAAAGCAATGGCATGACCACGCTGGAAAAATTAATCGTCGTCAAACGCAAACCAATAGCCTGGCCATGTTGGGCATGCGGCGTGATCTGGTGCAGCGTGCTCATGATCATGGGCTGGACCGCACCTAAGGCGATACCCAGCAGTACTGAACACAGTCCCATACTCCAGGCTGAGTGCATCAAGGGGTAGACCACAAATACACTGGCCGTCAGCAACATAGACGCCGTGAGCGCATGCCACTCTTTGACACGGGCCGCAGCGATAGGAATCAGCAAACGCACCGCTACGGCAGCCACCGCAAAGGAGCCCAAAATCGTACCTATGACCGAGGCACTGAGCGCGCGTTCATGGCCGAGCACTGGTACCACAAACGTATGCACGTCCCAGCATGAGGACAGCAGCCAGTTCACCATCAACAGGCGGCGCATAGGCGGCGACTGCAGCAAATACCAAGCCGAAGACTGCGCATCGGTAGCAGGTATCGCCGCGGGTAGCTCGGGCACGCTGCGTACGCACCAGCCGCCTAGGAGAGGCACGCACAGCGCAAATAAAAACGCTGCCCGAAACCCTGGATGCGAAAGACCTGCGGGCATCGCCAGCGCGCCATAGTCAATCAAAAAACCGGCAGCCACCGCGCCAAAAAAATTGGATACCGCAGGTCCGATTGCCAACCAGCTAAATACGCGACGCAGCTCCACGCTATCGCGTGCAGCGCGGCCCACATGGCGCTGCAACGCCACCGAGGCCGTGCCGCTGGCAGCGCCCATACACAGCGCACTCAGGCACATCACCTCAAACACCGGAAACAGCAAAGACATGGCAGCTCCGGCCAGCGCCGATAACACCGCCCACTGCACAGGCCGCTGCAAACCATGGCGGTCTGCAAAACGCCCGGCAGGCAAAGACAGAAACACCTGGCTGACGGAAAACAAAGACAGCAACAAACCCACATGCCAGGCGCTATGCCCCATGCGCAGTGCCAGCAAAGGCGTCGCCATGCGCATAGCCACCATGCTGGAGTGAAGAAATATATGCCCCGCGATCAGACGCGGCAGCCAACCGCCGCGCATGCTGGCGGTCGCACCCTCAGTTGCCAGCAGCGTAGCCGCGTCCGCGGGCGACTTAGGCTCGCTCACGCTCCCGAATGCCCGTCGTCGCTGTCAAAGTCCTTATCCAGCGGTATCAGGCCTGTGGCCTGCGCTTGCGGCAGGCCTTGCACTTTTTTCAGCGCCCGGCCCATGGCACGGCTGCGCACCTCGGCGGTGTCCAGGGTTTTGAGCACAGTTTCGGTTTGCGACTTGACCTTGGCCAGCACATCGCCGAACTTGCCAAACTCGGTCTTGACCGCTCCCAGCACTTGCCAGACTTCGCTAGATCGCTTTTCCAAGGCCAGCGTGCGAAAGCCCATTTGCAAAGAACTGAGCATGGACAGCAAGGTGGTCGGCCCGGCCAGCGTAATGCGGTGGTCACGCTGCAAAGACTCCATTAAGCCCGGACGGCGCAGCACCTCGGCATACAAGCCCTCGGTGGGCAAAAACAAAATCGCAAAGTCGGTGGTGTAAGGCGGCTCGATGTACTTGTCAGCAATCGATTTGGCTTCCATTCGGATACGCAGCTCCAGCGCCTTGGCCGCCGCTTCGGCATCGGCGAAATGTGCGCGGCCTTGCGCGTCCAGCAAACGCTCGTAATCCTCGTTCGGAAATTTGGCGTCAATCGGCAGCCACAGCGGCGCGCCGTCCTCGGCCTTGCCCGGCAGCTTGATGGCAAAGTCGACCACGTTTTTACTGCCTGGCCGGGTGGCGACCTGGGTAGCGTACTGGTCCGGCACAAACACTTGCTCCAGCAAAGCCGCCAACTGGGCCTCGCCAAAAATACCGCGCGTCTTGACGTTGCTGAGCAAGTGCTTGAGGTCGCCCACGCCCTGGGCCAGGGTTTGCATTTCGCCCAAGCCCTTATGCACTTGTTCCAGCCGGTCGGCCACTTGCTTGAAGCTCTCTCCCAAGCGCGCCTGCAAAGTGGTTTGCAGCTTTTCATCCACCGTGGCGCGCATTTCGTCCAGCTTGGCGGCATTGGTGGTTTGCAATTGCATGAGCTGCGCTTCCAGGGTGGTGCGCACTTCGGCCAGGGTGCGAGTGCTCGCTTCGCCCAGCTCGGCGATGCGGCGGGCATTCGATTCGCTCAAAGCGCTGAGCTGGGTGCTCAGGGTGTCAGACAGGTTTTTTTGCAGACCCGCCAATTGCTGACCAAAGGCATCCATTTGGGTGTTTTGCGTGCGCGTGGCTTCGGCGCTTTGCTGGGTGAGGGTTTGCTGGAAAGTCGCCATGCTAAGGGCGGCTTCTTGGCGGCTGTCGCGGGCGGACTCGCCCAGGTCCCGGCGCAATTCGCGCTCCAAGCGGTCCAGGCGCTCGGCCTGGGCTTGCAGCGCGGCCATTACGGCCTGCACGGCCTGCGCAGATTGCTCTGCTTGCGCCCCGCCGGGCACGCGCCGCAGTAACAGCACCAGCAGCAATACCGTGTGTAGGCCCCCTACAAGCGCCGCCAGCCAGATCCATGCTTCAGTCATGGCATATTCCTTTGCAATCCCTGTGGTGTTTGACGTGGCCTGCAAGCCAAGCGCCAACCCTGCCATTAAAAAATCTTCAAACTCAACCAATAGGAAATCGCCGCCATCAAAGCGCTGGCGGGAATGGTCAAGACCCAGGCCCAGACAATGCGTCCGGCCAGACCCCAGCGTACCGCGCTGGCGCGCTGGGTGGAGCCCACACCCACAATCGCACCAGTAATCGTGTGCGTCGTGGACACCGGGATGCCAAAACCGGTAGCAATGAACAACGTCAAGGCGCCGCCGGTTTCGGCACAAAAGCCACCCACCGGCTTGAGCTTGGTAATCTTTTGGCCCATGGTGCGCACAATGCGCCAGCCACCGAACAAGGTGCCCAGGCCAATAGCCAGATAACAGGCCGCCACCGTCCACATCGGCGGCGTGGTGTCGGTGGCGGCGACATAGCCAGTGGCCACCAGCAGCATCCAAATAATGCCAATGGTTTTTTGCGCGTCGTTACCACCGTGCCCCAGGCTGTAGGCGCCAGCCGAGAGCAATTGCAAGCGGCGAAACCACTTGTCTACCCGCAAGGGGCGGCTGCGCCTGAAAAGATTAGCCACCAGCACCATCATCAAGGAGCCTAGCAAAAATCCAAGCAATGGCGATACAAAAATAAACACCAGGGTTTTGATAATGCCCGCCGACACCAGCGCACCCGCCCCAGCCTTGACCAAGACCGCGCCGACGATACCGCCTATCAAGGCATGCGAAGAGCTGCTGGGAATACCAAAATACCAAGTAATCACATTCCAGGTAATCGCTCCGATCAGCGCGCCAAACACCACGTGGGTGTCAACGATGCCAGGCTGCACAATGCCTTTTCCCACGGTAGCAGCAACGCTCAGGTGAAAGACAAATATTGCAATAAAGTTGAAAAATGAGGCAAACACCACCGCCTGACCTGGTTTCAGCACACCGGTGGACACGATCGTGGCGATGGCGTTGGCGGCGTCATGAAAGCCATTCATGAAATCGAAGGCCAGCGCCAAAGCGACTAGCAAAATAACCACCCAAAGTGCGGCTTGGACTTCCATGGTGCGGGCCCGCGATCAGGAGTTTTCGAGGACGATGCCCTCAATCTGGTTGGCCACGTCTTCGCACTTGTCGGTAATCGTCTCCAGCAATTCGTAAATCGCCTTGAGCTTGATGACCTCGCGCACATCGGGCTCTTCGCGAAACAATTTGCTCATAGCACTGCGCATGACGCGGTCCGCATCGGACTCCAGTCGGTCAATTTCTTCGCAGGTTTTGAGTGCCGCCTCGGCGGTCGCCGGATCAGCAATCGCTTCGAGCATGCGTACCGCTTCGCGCACCCGCTCGCAGCACTTCACCGACAAATCGGTGAGGCGGGTAATCTCTTCGGTCATGTTGCGCACGTCGTACAACGACATGGTTTCAGCCGAGTCTTGCACCAGGTCCGCGACATCGTCCATTAAATTAATCAACGTATGGATTTGCTCCCGGTCAATCGGGGTAATAAAAGTAGTGTGAATCAGGCGGTTAACCTCGTGGGTCACACGGTCGGCAGCACGCTCAGCACTATCGACTTCTTGGGTGTATTTTTCGCGCAATTGCAAATCGTTGTAATTGGCTACCAAATTGGCGAAAGCGCGCGACGCCTCTACGATCCAGTCTGCATGCTGGTTGAACAATTCAAAAAAATTACCTTCTTTGGGCAAAAGTTTGCCAAATAGCATAGCCAAGTCTCCGTTTATCGAATTGAGCGGCCTGAGGCCGGACGCGTTGGTCCGAGTATCGCACTGCGGCAAGCCCTCACCCTTGGTTGCTTAGCAAGCACTTGGCAACAGGTCAAAGGGCGGGCGCATTCGCCTTGGTAGGGCTACAGCCTACATAGGCTGCCACAAATCGCGTCGCGCCTCAAGTGGCCAAAAACTGCTGCTCCAGCGCGTGCAGCACCTGGTAGCAAGGCAGCACCTGAGCCACGCTCGCGTTAGGCTCGCGGCCTTCACGAATGGCGGCAAAAAACTCGCGGTCTTGCAACTCAATGCCGTTCATAGACACCGCCACTTGAGACACATCGAGTTTTTCGTCTTTGCCGTTGAACAAATCGTCGTAACGCGCAATGTAGGTGGCCGTGTCGCCTATGTATCTGAAAAATGTACCTAAGGGACCGTCGTTATTGAAACTCAAACTGAGTGTGCAAATCGCGCCATTGGCCGCTTGCAGTTGAATACTCATGTCCATGGCGATGCCTAGCGACGGGTGAATCGGCCCTTGCATGGCATGGGCTTTCACCACAGGACTGCCCGCCTGGTAGGCGAACAAATCCACCGTGTGGGCTGCGTGGTGCCACAGCAAATGGTCGGTCCAGCTGCGCGGCTGACCCAGCGCGTTCATGTTGGTGCGGCGAAAGAAATAGGTTTGCACGTCCATCTGGTAGATGTTGAAGTTGCCCGCCTGTATTTGCTGGTGCACAAACTGATGGCTGGGGTTGAAGCGGCGTGTGTGGCCGCACATGGCTACCAGGCCGGTTTGCTTTTGCAACTCCACCACTTGCGCGCCGTCTTTGTAGACATCACACAAAGGAATTTCAACCTGCACGTGCTTGCCCGCTTTCAAACAGGCGATGGACTGCGAGGCATGCATTTGCGTAGGTGTGCACAAAATCACCGCGTCCACCTCTTTGATGGCCAGGCTGTGGTTCAAGTCGGTGGTGACATGGGAGATGCCGTATTTGTCGGCCACCTCTTGCGTCTTAGCGAGATCACGGCCAATCAGCGACACCACTTCCACGCCGTCGATCAACTTGATGCCGTCCAGGTGTTTGATGCCGAAGGCGCCGGCACCGACCAGGGCTACTTTGATGTTGTTGCTCATATATTCTCCAAAATCAAATGCCCCACTGCCGTGTTACTCGCCGGCACATGATAAAAACGGTGCTTCACCTGCGGCGCGGCACCACCACTGATATCGCTCATCGCACCACGGGCGATCAGCCACATCACCAACTCTATGCCTTCACTTCCCGCTTCACGCACATAGTCGATATGCGGCATTTGGGCCAAGCCTGCGGGGTCGGCAATCAAGCGGTCTAAAAACGCGTTATCAAACTCTTTATTTATCAAGCCTGCACGCGGCCCCTGCAACTGGTGGCTCATGCCGCCAGTGCCCCAGATATGCACATTCAAATCAGCATCAAAACTGTTGACGGCTTTGGCTATCGCTTTGCCAAGGTTGAAACAACGCTGACCGCTGGGCACAGGGTATTGCACCACGTTGACTGCAAAGGGAATTACCGGACAAGGCCAGGCATGCGGTTGTCCGCACATGAGAGACAGCGGCACGGTCAGGCCGTGGTCAACGTCCATTTTGTTGACGATGGTCAGATCGAAATCTTGCTGGATCACTGACTGCGCGATGTGCGCGGCAAGCTCGGGATGACCCTGCACCATAGGTACGGGTCGCGGGCCCCAGCCTTCGTCGGCCGGCGTGTACTGCGCAGCGGTGCCTATGGCGAACGTCGGAATCATGTCCAGGCTGAACGCAGTGGCATGGTCGTTGAACACCAGGAAAATCACATCTGGTGTGTTTTGCGTCATCCATTCTTTGGAGTATTCATAACCCGCGAAGAGCGCCTGCCAATAAGGCTCTTGGGTTTTACCCAAATCCAAGGCTGCGCCAATCGCGGGCACATGCGAGGTGAAAACTGACGCGGTGATACGTGCCATGTCTATGCGCCTCCTGCACTGCCTTGCGGCTGACAGTGAGCTTGCGCGCTGCCATCTTCACCCATATAGCGGTTGCCTTCGACCGAACGCCCGCCGCTGATCATCATGTTTCTGTATTCGTCTTCGGTCATGCCGGTCATGCCGCCTGCCATTTGCTGAAAACTCTTGCCGTCGGTTGCGCCAATTTTGGCTAAGAAATAAATATTGCCGCCAGTGCGTATGCACCAGTTCAAATCACGCGCAAGCACGGCTTGTTTTTGTTCTTCTGTCATGTCCCATTCATCCAAGTACGCGCGTTCATTGGCTTTGAATCGGGCGCGGTTGTCGGGCTTCATCAGCGACATGCAAAACTGGTTGAGCCCGTAGCCTTTGCGTGATTGCTCCATGTCAAAAATTGTGGTCCCTGGTACATCCAGGTAAGGTTTATCAAGTGCCATGTGTGTCTTTCATTTCAGCTCGGGCCAATACAAACGCGTCGGGTTGTCCACCAGCAACTTGTGTTGCAACTCCTGCGTCACCGCGATTTGCGGAATAAAGTCCACCAGCAAGCCGTCGTCCGGCATGTGGTCTTTCAAATTGGGATGAGGCCAGTCTGTGCCCCACAGCACCCGCTCCGGAAAACTCTCAACCACATGACGCGCAAATGGCACCACGTCTTTGTAAGGTGCAGTTTCGCCATGTAAGGCTTGAGGACCGCTGAGACTGAGCCGCTCGGGGCAAGACACTTTGCTCCACACATTCGGGTGCTCGCGCATGAACTGCATGAACAGGCTGAACTCAGGGCCACTCAAAGGCTTCGAGACATCAGGGCGGCCCATGTGATCCACCACCACCGTGGTCGGCAATGCAGTGAAAAAATCCCACAACTCGGGCAGGTCCACAGCTTCAAAATAAATCACCACATGCCAGCCCCAGGCTTTGATGCGTGAAGCGATTTCCATCAACTCATCTTTGGGCGTGAAGTCCACCAAACGCTTGACAAAGTTGAAACGCACACCGCGCACACCGGCGTCGTGCATGGCTTGAATGTCGTCATCGCTGATGCTGCGCTTGACCGTAGCTACCCCGCGCGCTTTGCCTTCAGCGCGCATCAACGCATCTAACAAAGCCCGGTTGTCAGCGCCATGACAAGTGGCTTGCACGATGACGTTTTTGTCAAAGCCTAAATGGTCGCGCAAAGCAAACAATTGCGGAGCCGACGCATCGCAGGGTGTGTACTTGCGCTCGGGTGCATAAGGAAATGTGTCACCCGGACCGAACACATGGCAGTGCGCGTCGACCGCACCGGCTGGCAAGACAAACCGCGGTTTGGCCGGGCCGTCGTACCAATCCAGCCAGCCATTGGTTTTGGTGAAATCGCCTGTCGTGGGTTTGCTCATTGGGTTTGCTTCTTTGTGCTGATATTCATATGCAGTAGACGATCTGCTTCTATGCGCCAATCCGCGCTGCGTGCAAAACCGGCTTCACCGCGCGTGCCGAACACACCGGCATCTGCCACATCGGCCATGTGCGCTTGACGGTCTGCGCTGGCCTGAGCGAGCCATGGTGTCAAGCCCGCTTCTTGCACAGTCACAGCCACTTCACGCATTTCTTCGCTGCGGCGACGGCCGTGTTCGATGACGCGTTGGAAAAAATAGGCCGCTTGTTTTTCCCAATCAATGCCGGGGAATGTTTCATACAACGACGCAATCACCGCGTCTTCCACACCGTAATGGCGTGCAGTGGTGAGGCTTTCAATCACCATGGCTTCCATGCCTTTGACCATGATGCTGCGCGACATCTTGGTAGCTGATGCAAAGCCTAGCTTGTCGCTGGAGAGCTTGGCGTTGAAACCGAGTGAATTCAAGACAGGCAACAAGGCAGCCGCATGTGCTCCACCAAGCAAGATGGGTACTTTAATGCGATGTGGCGGCACACTGGTCATTACCGCGGCCTCCACGTAGCGCGCGCCCGCGTTGTCTATCAATGCAGCTGCAGCCAACTTGGAGCCCGGCGATGCAGAGTTCACATCCAGGAAAAACGCTCGCTGCAATATATGCTGCGCGCAGGCTTGGGCGGCTGCTAATGTCTGGCTGGCGGTGACCGCGCAAATCAGCAAGTCGCTTCGCTTGCAAACTTGAGCATGGGTGTCAAACAAGACCACAGACAAACCATGCGCGTGTTCACGCATGGTTTGTGCGTCTGCAGTTGTGCCCAGTTTGCTGTCATACGCACACACGTGCAAACCTTGGGCGCGCAAGTCCTCTGCCAGAAGGCGCCCTACTTCGCCATAGCCGATCAAGCCAATGCGCAATGTCATGGGGTCAACGGTTAAATCACATACAGACGACATGAAGGCTTAATCGATGTACTTCAAACCGGCCTTCTCCAAGCCTTCGCGCATTTTGTACATGTCCAGGCCCAACACACCGGCAGCTAACTTGGCTCGCTTCTCGCCTTCGAGTGCTTCACGCGCTGCGGCGGCATCTGCTACTTGCTGGGCAATGGATGCGGGCACTACCACCACACCATCGTCATCCGCGACGATGACATCGCCAGGGTTGACCGCTGCACCTGCACACACCACCGGCACATTGACCGAACCGACCGTGGCCTTGATGGTGCCCTTGGCGCTGATGGCGCGGCTCCACACCGGAAAACCCATTTGCGTGAGTTCAGCCACATCTCGCACACCGGCATCAATGATGAGTGCGCGTGCGCCACGCGCCATGAAAGAGGTGGCGAGTAAATCACCGAAATAACCATCGGTGCACGGCGCAGTGATGGCGGCCACCACGATGTCGCCGGGTTGGATTTGTTCTGCAACCACATGCATCATCCAGTTGTCGCCAGGGTGTAGCAACACAGTGACTGCGGTTCCGCTGACACGTGCGCCTGCGTAAATCGGGCGCATGATGGTGTGCATCAAACCCAATCGGCCCATGGCTTCGTGTACGGTGGCAACGCCGAATTTGCCTAGCTTTTCAACAGCTGCTTTGTCAGCGCGGTGGATGCTGCGCTTGACGGTTCCTAAGGGGTAATGCATGTCACAGACCTTTCTGTTTCAAACGTGCGTCCAAGCGTGAAAACACACGGCGCGAATTGGCTTCAAATATTTCATGCCTATCGGCATCAGACAGTAGCTTGCTGTTAGCTATATAGCGTTTGGTGTCGTCGTAATAGTGCCCGGTTTGCGGGTCTATGCCGCGCACCGCGCCAATCATCTCGGAGGCGAACAACACGTTTTTCACGGGAATGACGGTGTTAAGTAAATCGATACCGGGTTGGTGGTAAACGCATGTATCGAAATAAATATTGTGGAGCAAATGTTCTTCGAGCAAAGGCTTTTTCAGCTCTTGCGCCAAGCCGCGAAAACGTCCCCAGTGGTACGGCACAGCGCCACCGCCATGCGGTATCAAAAACTTCAGCGTCGGAAAATCTTTGAACAAGTCGCTGGTCAGGCATTGCATGAAAGCCGTGGTGTCGGCATTCAAATAATGCGCGCCCGTGGTGTGAAAACAGGCATTGCAGCTGGTGGACACGTGGATCATGGCGGGCAAGTCGTACTCGACCATTTTTTCAAAAATTGGATACCAGTGTTTATCGCTCAAAGGCGGGCTGGTCCAATGGCCGCCGGAAGGATCGGGATTGAGGTTGATGCCGACCGCGCCGTATTCTTTGACACATTTTTCTAGCTCGGGAATGCATGTGGCCGGGTCTACACCGGGCGACTGGGGAAGCATGGCAACCGGAACGAAGTGCTCTGGGAACAAAGTGGAGACGCGGAAACACAATTCATTGCAAATCGCCGCCCATGTTGATGAGACTTGAAAATCGCCGATATGGTGTGCCATGAACGAAGCACGCGGCGAAAACAGCGTGACGTCACTGCCGCGCTCTTGCATCAAACGCAATTGATTGGTCTCAATGCTGTGGCGCAAATCCTCATCGCTGATCTTCAACTCTGAAGCCTGCGGCTTGTTCGCGGGGTCTTGTATCGCTGCGATCTGGCGGTTGCGCCAGTCTTCCAAGGCCTTGGGTGCGGTGGTGTAGTGTCCGTGACAGTCGATGATCATGGCAAATGGCTTTCCAAAGGGAGCTACGACTCAGGCGCCGGCTTGGGCAAAGTCCAAGGGCAAGCCTACATAGTTTTCGGCCAGGCTGCGCAAGCCCGCCTCTGAATGCAACACGTAGTCCAGCTCCGCATATTTGAGTTTGTTGTCGATGGTTGCATCAGCTGGAAAGCGGTGCATCAGCGTGGTGAACCACCAGGAAAAGCGCTCGGCCCGCCAAACGCGACGCAGACAACGGTCTGAATAGTGATCTACACCGGCATTGGAACGCTCCAGGTAAAAGTCGCGCAGCGCTTGGCTCAGGTATTTGACGTCGCTGGCAGCCAGGTTCAATCCTTTGGCGCCGGTAGGTGGCACGATATGCGCCGCGTCACCTGCCAAAAAGAGCCGTCCAAAGCGCATGGGCTCGGCCACGAAGCTGCGCAAGGGCGCAATGCTTTTCTCAATCGAGGGACCGGTCACCAGGGATGCACATTGCTGCGGGCCCAGGCGCAAGCGCAACTCATCCCAAAAAGCCTCGTCGCTCCATTGGTCCAGCGTATCCGTCAACGGCACTTGCAAGTAGTAGCGGCTGCGGGTATGGCTGCGCTGGGAGCACAACACAAAACCGCGAACGGTGCTGGCGTAAATCAGTTCATGGTGCAAAGGCTGGGTATCGGACAAGATACCCAGCCAGCCAAAGGGATAGACTTTTTCAAAGGTCTGCATAGCCCCTTGCGGCACGTTAGCGCGGCAAACACCATGGAAACCGTCGCAACCGGCAATGAAGTCGCACTCCACCCCGACCGTATGTCCACCATGCTCGAAAACTACGCGCGGGTGGGCTGTATCAAAATCCTGAATCTGCACCGATTGCGCTTCGTAATAAGTAGGAAGCCCGGCGCTTTGACGTGCTTCCATCAGGTCGCGCGTCACCTCCGTTTGCCCATAGACCATAACGGTTTTTCCACCGGTCAGAGCGGCCAAATCAACCCGCTTGCGTAAGCCCTCGCACACCATGTCAAACCCACTGTGCACCAGGCCTTCGGCATGCATGCGCTGGCCCACGCCCGCCTCGTCCAATAAATCCATGGTGACCTGCTCCAGCACCCCGGCGCGGATGCGGCCCAGCACATAGTCCGCGCTCTGGCGCTCGATCAGCACCGCATCAATGCCCGCTCGGTGCAGCAATTGACCCAATAGCAAACCAGCGGGGCCAGCCCCTACGATAGCTACTTGGGTGCGAATGGTGTGCGATTGAGGCATCAGGTTTGGAAGCTATGTACCAAAACCAGCGAAATCGCGGGGAAGGCCAACAAGAGCGCGATGCGCAGAAAATCGGAGATCAGGAACGGCACCACGCCTTTGAAGGTCTCGACCAAGGGCACGTCTTTGGCAAGCCGGTTGATGATGAACACGTTCATTCCCACCGGCGGATGCACCAGGCCGATTTCCACCACCATCAAGGCCAATATGCCAAACCAGACACTTTTATCCGTGCTGCTCATGCCGTAAAAATCCAGGCCCATGACCACGGGGTAAAAAATCGGGATAGTGAGCAAAATCATGGCTAGGCTGTCCATGACGCAACCCAGGAAGATGTAGATCAACAAGATCGCGATCATGACACTCATCGCACTAAACCCACTGGCCTGTACCCAGGCCGCCAGTTCGACCGGCATTTGGGACAAAGCCAAAGCGGTATTGAGCATGTCCGCGCCTAGCAGCACCAGGTAAATCATGGCGGTGGCTTGCGCCGTACCCAAGAGGCTATCGACCACGCCGCGCATGCGCATGCCGCCACTCACCACCGCCAAAATTCCGCAGGCCGCAGCCCCGATAGCCGCCGCTTCCGTCGGGTTGGCCCAGCCCCCGTAAATGCCCACGATGACTACCAAAAACACCAGCAAAACCGGCAGCACGCGCATCAGCGCCTGTAAGCGCTCGGGCCAAGGAACCCGCGGGCCGGCGGGGCCCGATGCAGGCCGCAGCGTGACCATGATTTTGACCACCAGCATGTAGCCCGCTGTGGCAATGAGCCCAGGCAGTACGGCTGCCATGAACAACTTGCCAATCGACTCCTGCGTCAAGATGGCATAAATTACTAAGGGCACCGACGGCGGAATCATGATGCCCAAGGTGCCACCTGCGGCCAGCGCACCGGTGGACAAAGCACCCGAATAACCAAAGCGGCGTAACTGCGGCAATGCCACCTGCCCCATGGTGGCAGCCGTGGCCAGAGAAGAACCACAGATAGCACCAAAACCTGCACAAGCGCCAATGGCCGCCATCGCGATACCGCCTTTGAAATGGCCCATAAAGGCCTCAACAAAGCGGAACAAGGACGCGCTTAAACCTCCGTGGGTAGCAAACTGGCCCATGAGCAAAAACAAGGGAATGACCACGATGTCATAGTTAGACAGGCGCGCATAGGCCAGATTTTTCAGAAAATTAAGTAGCGGCGCCCATTGCGCGTCAGTCAGGAAAAAATACGCCGTTGCACCGGCGCTGAACATGGCGATGCCGATAGGCACCCGCAATACCAGCAAGACCATCAAACCGGCAAATACTAGAGAGCCCAGGGCGATGCCGCTCATGGCTGGCTCCCGGATTTGCTCGCATGGCGGCTTTGTTGCCAGCAAGCCCAGGCTTTATACAAACCGGCCAGCGCCAACAGAAAAAAACCGGGCACCATCAGCATTTGGGCCATCCAAACCGGCCAGCCCAAAATCATGCTGGTCTCACCCGCCGCCTTAATGGACAATGCGCCCACGCAAGCGCGCCAAGTAATCAGCGCACCAAAAATACCCACTAGCAGCGAACCCAAAGCGTCCAACCGGTGCACCGTTTTGAAGCTGGCATGGGCGGTAAAAAAATCCACCTTCACATCGCCGCCCTGCAAATGGCAGTGGGCAAAAAAACATGCGGATGCAAAGGCTGCAGCCATCTGCAAGACCTCCATATCACCGGGCACGGGGGCCGAGAACAACTTACGCCCCACGATGCTGGCGATGCTCATAGCCACTAGCAACACAAACACCAAGCCCCCCGCTATCGCCAGCGCTTTGGAAGCACGCAGCAACACACGGCCAATTGGCCCGAAACCATCGGCCGGCTGGGGGGCTGCATGGTCTAGAGAAATATCTTGCATAGTTACTAATCGCTTTACTGGTCACCGGCAAGCCCGCCGGACCGACCGCTTGCGGTCCCGGGCGGGCATGCACTTAGCTGGGCTTATTTGCCCGAGTTTTTAACGATGAGCGCCCTAGCGTTGTCTAACAGCATCTTGCCGTTGGCACCATTGGCTGTCACCTCAGCCACCCAGGCGTCGGTCACGGTTTGACCTATTTTTTTCCAGCTGTCCAACTCCGACTTGGGAATCACATTGGTGGTGTTTTTGGTCGTTAGCTTTTTGCCCTCTTCGTCGGCTTGCAAAAAGGCTTTGCCCGCCATACCCGACAGCGCTTTGCCGCTGTTGGCATCAACGACTTTTTTCAGATCCGCCGGCAAGCTTTCGTACCGCGCTTTGTTCATCGCCAGCACAAACACCGAGGTGTAAATCGCCGGCTCAGCCGGGTCGGTCTCGGAGTGAAACTTCACCAACTCTTGAATTTTTACGGCAGGCACCACTTCGTACGGCACCAGGGCACCATCGATCACCGACTTGGCCAGCGACTCGCTGACTGCAGGCACGGGCATGGATACCGGTGTCGCGCCCAGCGCGGCCAACATTTTGTTGGTCTGGCGGGTGGGCGCACGCACTTTTTGGTCCTTCAAGTCGGCCATTACCTTGATCGGCTTTTTAACCATGTGGAACACGCCATCGCCATGCACATGGAAGGCCAGCGGGTGAATGTCTTTAAATTCAGCCGCGTCGTACTGCTGCACATAGTCCCACAATGCTTTGCTGGTGGTTTCGGGGTTTTGCATCATGAAGGGCAGCTCAAACACCTCCACCAACGGGAAACGACCCGCGGTATAGCCAGGCAGGGTCCAAATCACATCGACGATGCCGTCTTTCACCTGGTCAAACAATTGGGGCGGCGTACCGCCCAATTGCATGGAGGGGTAGATCTGGCATTTGAGGCGGTCACCTGAATCCTGCGCAATGCGATCGCACCAGGGCTTGATAAACATGGTTTGTGCATACGAGCCCGCAGGCAAAAAGTGGTGCACTTTCAGTGTCACGGTCTCGGCTGCAACGCCGATCACGGCGCTAAATAACGAGGCGGTCAGCAAGGCTTTGAATTGTCGTTTCATATTGTCTCCTTTAAAAATAGATTGCATCTCAATTCGGCATAGCTCTATCCTGGCCGGACCACACTGCCGCCGGCACCATAAGCTCGCCACGCATCAGCAATCGCGCAGTGCGCAGCAACGCGGCGCGGGTCACGTTTTGGGGATTATCCGGGTCCAGCCCCAGGTCGACGCTGAACTCGCCGCTGGGATGCTCGACCGACACCATACAGCTTTCACCGGCGGGGGTAATTTGTGCAATCCCCTCGCACACCGAAGCGCGCAATACACAGGCCGTGGCCACCGTCACCGCCGCTAACACGCCAATCGCGTCGTGGCACACATGCGGGATGAAGCTGCGCGTGGCCAACGTGCCGCCCTCGCGCGGCGGTGCGATCAAAGTCATTTTTGGGTAATTTTTTTTACTGACATCACCCAGACCCATCAGCACCGAGGCTTGCAGGCGCAGCGCCTCCAGGCGCGCTTTGAGGGGAGCATCCGCGTTAAGTTGGTCCACGCTTTCATAACCGGTGCAGCCAGCGTCAGACGCCTTCAAAATAATCAGCGGCATACCGTTGTCGATGCAGGTGATGTCCACTTGCCAGGTCTGATCGCCCTCCAGCGCCACCGTGATCTTGTCACGCGCCTTGCCCGTAGGTAACAGGCCGGAACATACCGAACCCGCAGTATCTAAAAAATTAATCTTGATGGGCGCTGCGCTCCCTGGCGCGCCATCAATGCGCGCATTGCCGGCGTACTGGACGATGCCGCCTTGGGTGTCGACGGTAATGTCACATTGCATGCCGGTGTTTAGTGTCAGCACGCGCAAGGTCGTGCTGTCGCCTTGTACGGTTGCCATACCCGTTTCGAGGGCAAAGGGCACGACGGCAGCCAGCATATTGCCGCAGTTGGGTGTCGTGTCTACGGTCTCTTTATCAGGTTGCAATTGGGCGAACAAAAAGTCCAGGTCCACGCCGGGCAAGCTGCCGGGGGCAACGATGCCCACTTTGCTAGTCAGTGGATGGGCACCGCCCAGGCCGTCAATCTGACGCACATCCGGCGAGCCCATGGCCGCCAGCAGCACGCGATCTCGCAAAACACGGTCCCTGGGCAGGTCCGATGCCTTGAAAAACGGACCCTTGGACGTTCCGCCGCGCATCAATAGGCAAGCAATGGCAGTTTGAGAGGGTATAGCGAGGGTCATTGGTGGCAGGCGCAGAGACGTAATCAACCTCTGCCGATTGTGCGGGGATAACGGCCTGGCAATAGGGGGGCGGCCATCTATCAGCTATATCAAAATCATATATCCTAGAAGGGGTCATAACAGAAAGGCCAGTGGCGAGCCATGGATCTTCGACAGCTAGAGTATTTTGTACGGGTGGCCGAACTAGGCAGCTTTACCCGCGCGGCCCTGGCGTTGAATATTGCGCAGCCTGCCCTGAGCCGCCAGATCCGCCTGCTCGAGCTGGAATTGCAGCAAACCTTGCTGCTGCGCAATGGGCGCGGCGCACTGCCCACCGAGGCGGGCAAACTGCTGCTAGGCCATAGCCGGGGCTTGCTGCACCAAGCCGAGCGTGTCCGCGAGGACATGGCGCGCGCGCGGGGTGCCCTGGCCGGTCGTGTAGCGCTGGGTCTGCCGCCCAGCGTGGCCCGCGTGTTGACGGTACCGCTGATGCGCAGCTTCCGCCAGGAAATGCCGCAGGCGCAGTTATCCATCAGTGAAGCCCTGTCGGCCAGTATGCAAGAGGGGGTGGTTAGCGGCCGCCTGGACATTGCGGTCCTTTACGAAAACGCCAACTCCCAAGGCCTGGAAATCAGTCACTTGCTGGACGAGGCGCTGGTGCTGGTGCAATCGCGCCGGCCCCGTGCCCTTGGCGCTGACAGTCGGGCCGGCGAAGAATCTATCTCTATGCAGGAGGTGGCGAATTTGCCGCTGGTCATCCCTAGCCGCCCCAACGCCATCCGGATGCATGTCGAATCCGAAATGGCTGCCTTGGCGTGCAAACCCACGGTGGCGCTGGAAATTGATGGGATAGCTGCCATTTTGGACCTGGTGCTGGACCAAGCCGGCAGCGCCATATTGCCGCGCAATGCAGTGGCGCGCTCGCTACGCCCCCAAGCCTTTAGCACCCGTCCGGTTCGGGGGGCTGAAGGAAAGCCGCTAGCCATCCGAATGAACCTCGCATGCAGCGCATTGCGGCCCGCGACGCTGACCCAACAAGCCACCATGGCCTTGTTGCGGCGCACGGCGCTGGCGTTGTTGTGACGCCTGCCACCACCGCGGGCGGGCCATGCGCGCTCGGCTTTAGGCCCGGCTCAAGACCTCGGGGTTGAGCGGCGTCACCGCCTTGCCCTGGACCAAGTAGCCGATTAAATTGTCCACGGCCAAATCAGCCATGGCCTGGCGGGTGCCCGGGGTGGCGCTGGCGATGTGCGGCGTCAACACCACGTTGGGCACGGTAAGCAAATCCGGATGCACGCGGGGCTCGCCCTCGAACACATCCAGGCCGGCCGCTGCAATCGTGCGCTCGCGCAAAGCCTTGGCCAGTGCAGCGTCATCGACAATGCCGCCGCGCGCCAGATTAATCAAGGTGGCCGTAGGCTTCATCACGGAGAGCTCCGCCGCGCCCATGGTGTGGTGCGAGGCGGCGCTGTAGGGCACCACCAGCATCACATGGTCGGCGCTTTGCAATAGCGCTTGCTTGCTCACATAGCTTGCTTTACAAGCCGCTTCGGTGGCCGCATCCAAGCGGCTGCGGTTGTGGTAGACCACTTGCATGCCAAAGCCGAAGGCTGCGCGCCTTGCAATCGCCTGCCCGATGCGCCCCATGCCAATAATGCCCAAAGTGGTGCCGTGTACCTCGGCGCCTGAGAACATGTCATAACTCCAGCGCGTCCACTGCCCGGCCCGCAAAAAATGCTCGCTTTCGGTGACCCGCCTGGCCGTTGCCAACAAAAGGGCAAAGCCAAAGTCGGCGGTGGTCTCGGTCAAAACGTCCGGCGCATTGGTACCCAGCACCCCGGCAGCGCTCATGGCGGATAGGTCAAAGTTGTTGTAACCCACCGTCATATTGGCGCAAATTCTCAAGTCTGGGCATTGGGCCAGCAAGGCTGCGTCAATGCGCTCGGTGCCGGTGGAAAACACCCCCACTTTGTCCTGCAAACGGCGCAGCAACTCGTCCCGATCCCAGAGCACATCTTCCGGGTTGGACTCGACATCAAAATGTTCAGAAAGGCGATCGATGACGCTTTGGAATATGCCGCGGGTGACCAGAATACGGGGCTTGGAAGTGGACATAGTGATGGTTCAAAAAATAAGGTTTCCTGGCGTGGGCGCCGCAATCAGCGCAGCGTAGACCGAGCGGCACTGCGGTCTGCCGGTAGTGGCGCCTTAATCGAGCCAATGGGTGAATTCGGCCACCGGCACACGCGGGGTGATAAAGCCATTGACCAGCGCATCGGCATCGGCGTAGCCCAGGGCCATGCCGCAGACCAACATCTCGCCCTCACCCGCCCCGATATGCGGCATGATGATTTTGGCAAACCCATTCCACGCGGCTTGTGGGCAGGTATGCAGCCCGCGCCCGCGCGCGGCCACCATGATGTTTTGCATGAAGGCGCCGTAGTCCACTAAAGATCCACGCCCCATGACACGGTCAATCGTGAACATCAGGCCCACGGGCGCGTCGAAAAACCGGTAATTGCGTTGGTGCTGCGCGTGCATCTTGTCCTTGTCAGCCTTGCCAATGCCCAGCAGCCCGTATAGACCCCAACCGTTTTCGCGGCGGCGGTCGATATACGGGCTGACCCATTTTTCCGGGTAGTAGTCGTATTCTTCCCGGTAGGTTTGAGCCAAAGAGGGGTCAGCGCGCATGGCGTCATGGGCTGCGCAGACCTTGTCCACCAAGGCGTCGCGGCTGGCGCCTTGCAGCACGTACACGCGCCAAGGCTGGCAGTTCGTGCCCGAGGGCGCGCGACTGGCGACTTCCAAAATCGCCTCAATATCGGCGCGTGGCACCGGTTGCTGAGTGAACGCGCGCGCCGAGATACGGCTGCGGATGGCCGCGTCAACGGCCTCGGTCTGATTGATTTGCTGCATGCGAAGACTCCACAATTGAAAAAGGCGCCGCCCTGGTCGTGGCGGCGCGCCACGAAATTGACCGCTAAGCCGACCCGTCTGAAAGGGGCGTCAAAGCGCGTACCAGTTCCGATGGTAGCGGCGCGGGCTGGCGGCTGGCGGCATCTACATAAACGTGGACGAAATGCCCTTGCGCGGCCGCGAACGCCTGCCCCTGGGCAAACACGCCCAGTTCATAACGCACGCTGCTGCGGCCGCAATGGGCCACGCGCAAACCCAACTCGACCGTTTGCGGAAACGCCAGGGGAGAAAAATAATTGCACTGGGTCTCCACCACCAGGCCGATGACCGCGCCTTCCCGGATATCCAACACGCCTTGCTCTATCAGGTAGGCGTTGACCGCAGTATCAAACCAGCTGTAATACACCACATTGTTCACGTGCCCGTAAGCATCGTTGTCCGCCCAGCGGGTACTGATGGTGCGCCAGGCTCGGTAGGCGCTGCGCGCGGCAGGAAGGGGTTTGGACATAGGGAGGAAAGGGCTAATCCGGCTGGTATGGGAGCCCTAAAAGCGCTGAAAACGGCCCCAGGGCCCCATTTTGCCATCGCCACTGCGCATGCCCGGCGTCTGACGCGCGGCCGCAGCACCAGGGTTGTCAGAGGGAAAAAGCACTTTTTTCGAAGGGAATCAAAAAATTTTCAAGTTTTTTTGCTGCATTGCAACAAAAAAGTCTTGCAATACCGTTTTCCGTGCCTATAATTCGTTCATGCTGCACTGCAACATAGCCAACAAAAGGCAGGTTACGGAGCAGATAGTGTTTCTCAACCTGGTCTTTCTGCATATTTAACTTTGGAGTATTCACATGCTAACCGTAGAACAAGTCGTCGCTTCCCACAAATCCAACCTCGAAACTCTGTTTGGCCTGACCAGCAAAGCTTTCGAAGGCGTCGAGAAATTGGTTGAACTCAACCTGGCCGCTTCCAAGGCTGCCCTGTCGGAGGCTTCTGCCCACACCCAAACCCTGTTGAGCGTCAAAGATGCCCAGGAATTGATGGCTCTGCAATCGGGCCTGCTGCAGCCTTTGGCTGAGAAGACTGCTGCCTACAGCCGTCACCTGTATGACATCGCCAGCGGCGCCGGTGCAGAGTTCACCAAGACCATGGAAGCCCAAGCCGCTGAAGCCCAGCAAAAAGTAGCCGCGTTGGTCGACAGCGCCGCCAAGAACGCACCCGCCGGCTCTGAGTCCGCTGTTGCCATGATGAAAAGCACAGTTGCTGCCGCCCACAATGCGCTGGAATCGGTCCAGAAAGCTGTCAAACAAGCTACCGACGTAGCCGAAGCCAACTTCAACGCGATGGCAGCAACGGCAACTACCGCTACCAAGCAAGCGACTACTTCCAGCAAAAAGCGTTAATCAGCGTTCGGCAGCAAGTTTTTTAAACTTCTGCCCGAACCAAGGGAAAACCCTGATACAGTAGATTCATCGGAAGCGCAAGCTTTCCACTGATTGTCTCCTCGGATCCTTTCGAAACCTTTGGTTCAGGGATCCCTTCAAGGCCTCGTTGCAAAACGAGGCCTTTTTTTTGCCTTTGTGGGTGGACATGACCGCGTGGCGCACCCTTCAATGTCCGAGCCCGGAGCCCGCGCCGTGGCCTTTGGTTCGCAGCTACCCTAAGCAAGCCAAATACCCGGGCCTACCTTCACATACCCAAGTTGTGGACGCCCGGCCTGCGGATGCTCTAGCGCGACTTGGCCTCAATGGCGGCGCGTAACTGTGGCAGAGCGGCAAGCATCGCTTTGCGCCCCGCTTCAATCGAGCGCTTACGCGCACTGAAATCAGCACTGGAGACACCGAGCAACTGGGGCCGCACCACCAGGTCGGCACCTTGCAGTTCCAGGCTATTGATACTTTTGCCCATGATGGTGAAGGTTTGCAAAAGAATCTCCAAAGTGCCGCTGGCCGAGGCGGCTTCGGGCGGGCTGGAAATGTCCACCGCAATAATGAGTTCGGCCCCCATCTTTTTTGCTGCGCGAACCGGCACTGGCGAGACCAAGCCCCCATCGACATATTCGCGGTTACTGATTTTGACCGGCTGAAAAACTGCGGGCACCGCGCTGGACGCGCGCACCGCCGTTCCGGTATCTCCGCGCTGGAACACAATGTCATTGCCGCTATTGAGGTCGGTGGCCACAATGCCTAAGGCCATGGGCAAGGCCTCTATGCTTTTTTGCCCGACTTGTGCGTTCACGTATTTGGCAAGCGCCTCGCCGCGCAACGCACCCCGCGTGAAAACCTCGAGCGTCCAGTCGGCGATGGCGGCCTCCTCCATGGTTTCGGCGATGTGCTGCAACTGTGCGCCGCTTTTACCACTGGCGTAAAGAGCCGCCACCAGGCTGCCCGCTGAGGTACCCGTCACCAGCGCCGGCCGGATACCGGCTTCCTCCAGTACTTGAATCACACCCACGTGGGCAAAGCCACGGGCGGCTCCGCCACCCAAGGCCAGACCTATGCGTGGCGCAATCTTCACGATGGGAACAGGCGCAGCTAACGCGGGCACCTCCACAACAGCGGGTTTAGCTTCCAGCGGTGCAGCGATTTCCTCGGCCTGGGATTTCGCCGCTGTCTGGGCCGCAGCGGTGACGACAGGCGCGCGCACTGGCGGCGCAGATGCGCATGCGCTGAGGAGCGCGACCACCAAGATGCTCACCGCGATTTGCAAGCTTTGCTTCATAGCGTCCCTGTCCCTGTGTGACAATGAAAAATCAGATTGTGCAGGACAAAGGTAACAAGCATGAAACGTCCAGCCCCTTGGGCGGCGAAGGTAGTCGCATTGCTCGACAGCGGGAATAAGACCGCGGCGCTGGCGCAAATCAAAGTTGCGCCTTCGGTGCGCGATGTGCAAGCGCTTCACGTGCTATTGGACCGCCACTTGCAATGGAACAAAGACCGCGTGGTGACCCAGGCCGTGGCGGATCAAATCACCGCCTTGTCCCACCCACGCCTGCATCGCTCACCCTGAGCGACGGCATACCGCACTAAGCCCGCTTCGTGGCGCCTAGACGCGCTGCAAACACGGGACTGGCAATCAAGAAACCGAAGGCTTCTTGTGTTTGCCTGCTTTATGCTTTTTCGCGCTGACTTTACGCTTGTGCGCGTGCTTTTTAGCCGCTTTCTTGTGCGGTTTGACCAGGGTTTCAGCCCCGGCAGGCGCTACCGAGGGCTCGGTTTGCGCAGTTGCCACCGCTGCACCCACAGCGAGCAGCAGTCCAACGAAAATCGTTTGTAATTTCATGATTTTTTTATCCTAGAAAAACCAGTCCTTGGCCTCTTAAGCTGCCTCTGCTTAATGCTAGCACGCCCCTGTCCTGCCAATGGCGCCCCCGTGAAATATGGCGCCAAAAGGTGTAAATTGGTCGCATGTAGCGCGCTCATGGTACGGCGGCCAAGGCGCGCTGGTAGGGCGCCGAATCCAGCATGGCTTCCCAGGCCAAGGCCGCTGTTTGGGGCAAGAGCGCAGCGCGGCGCGCGCCGCACTCTGGTGCGGGTAAATACAAGCCCGTTTGTATCGCGTGGCTCAGCTCTGCCAAAACCGTATCCAAGGGAGAATTGCCGGGCTTACCCAACAAGGACTGGTTACACAGCAAAGCCATGTCGCAACCGGCATTCAGCGCAGCGAGCACTGCTTGTGTGGGGTTGATTTCGCGCCCTTGCACCTGGCGCGCGCCGGCCATGGACAGGTCATCACTAAATACCGCGCCCCTAAAGCCCAGGCGTTGACGCAAGACTTTTTGCAGCCAGATCGAGGAAAAACCAGCAGGCAGGCTATCGACTTGGGGATAGACCACGTGGGCAGGCATGACTGCTTGCAAGACCAGGTCCAGGCTGGCATAAGGCGCCGCATCGTTAGCCAGGATGGTGCGCAAACTGCGCTTATCCACCGGTACCGCCACATGCGAATCGGCCCGCACAAAACCGTGGCCGGGAAAATGTTTGCCGCAATGGGCCAGGCCCGTTTGCGCCATCCCTTGCACCAGGCTTTGCGCCAGCAAACTGACGACGCGCGCATCTTGCGCAAATGCGCGGTTACCGATAACGCCGCTGGCGCCGTAATCGAGGTCCAACACCGGCGCAAAACTCATGTCCACGCCGCAGGCGCGCAGTTGCGCGCCCATGACGTAACCGCAGGCCATGGCAGCCCGCGTCGCGGCCAAGGCCCCCGCTGTACGTCCCGCACGCGGCTGCGCCACAAACATGGCGCCCAGCACGCGCATCGGCGGCAGGTGCACAAAGCCATCGCTGCGAAAGCGTTGTACCCGGCCACCCTCGTGGTCCACGGCGATCAATAAATCCGGCCGCAAACGCTTGATACTGGCACATAGGGCGGTCAATTGCGCACGGTTTTCCCAATTGCGGCCAAACAAAATCAGGCCGCCTACTAGCGGATGGCGAAGGCGCTTTTTGTCCACCGCAGTTAACTGCGTGCCCGCAATGTCGATCATCAGGGGCGAATGTTGTGTCATCGTTTTCACGTCCACGGCCTCACGTCTCTGCGGGATCCAAATCACCGGCCGCTCCAGCGGCAAGGCCGCCTCGCGCCGACAGTGCCGTTTGCGCAACGGGACGCGACTCGACGATGCAAAAACTCACCGCATAGTCGGTTTCATCGCTAAGGCTTATTTGCGCTTGCAAACCACGGGCTTCACACCAATCTTTTAGCGCACCATGCAAGACCACGACTGGCGCGCCACTGGGGAGCTTGGCAATTTCGCAGGCGCGCCAGGTCATGGGCATGCGCATGCCTAAACCGACGGCTTTGCTGAATGCTTCTTTGGCGCTGAAACGGGTGGCCAGATAGCGTACACCGCGCTCGGGCCAACGGCTGCTGCGGGCTTTCCAGGTGGCCAACTCGCCGGGTGCCAATACTTTGGCGGCAAAGCGCTCGCCGTGGCGCTCCAGGCTGGCGCGTATGCGCCGCACGTCGCAAATATCTGTACCAATGCCGAAAATCATGGGCGCAAACACGCCAGATAGGCTTGCACCGCACTGGTGTATCCGCGCTCTAAAGCGTCACCAATCAGCGCATGGCCGATAGAGACTTCGCGCACGCCGGGCACTGCGCGGATGAAAGGCGCCAGATTGTCCAAATTCAGGTCGTGCCCCGCATTGATTCCCAAGCCGGCCGCAGTGGCTGCGCGCGCGGCGTTGGCAAAACGGTCTAACTGGACCTGCGCCCCAGCGCCGCCCCAGGCCGCCGCGTAGGGCTCGGTATACAGCTCCACCCGGTCCGCGCCTACCGCTTTGGCACCGGCCATGGAGTGGGCCTCGGCATCCATGAACAAACTTACGCGCACGCCCCAAGTCTGGGCTTTGGCAATCAGGGGGCGCAGCACGGCCTGGTCCTGTGGAAAACTCCAACCGTGGTCGCTGGTCAGTTGGCCTTGGCCGTCCGGCACAAAAGTCAGCTGGTGCAATGGCAACTTGCGCGCGACCAACTCGGCGGCCACGTCCATCAGGTTGTGCAAGGGATTGCCTTCGACGTTGAATTCGCGATCCGGCCATTGCTGCATCAGATCTGCCAGTTCCAGCACATCGCTGCCGCGGATATGGCGCGCATCTGGGCGCGGATGCACCGTGATGCCCGAGGCACCTGCTTGCAAGCACAGGGTGGCGGCGCGGGTAACACTGGGGATGCCCAGGTGGCGCGTGTTACGCACCAGGGCCACTTTATTGAGGTTGACAGACAACGCGGTGTGAGAAGTGTGCATGGCAAGCGGGCAGCGACTTGGAACGAAAAAATTTACCTTGCTAGTAGGACTGGATATCCACCATCATCTGGCGGGTGCGCAAGGTGCGAACCCCGCAATGGTAGTGCAGCAGCGCCCGCAGCAAGGGCTTGAGCACGGCGCTCAGCGGTGCACAGGCCCGCAAGGTGTCGGTGAAGCGGCTGCCCTCAGCCAGCGCCAGGCGCAGGCCGGTCCACTGCGCGCCGCTTAAAAAAGCCCGGTCATCGCCATGGGCCAGGCGCAGTCCGCCTTCGGGCACCAAGGTGTAAGACTGCTGCGGCTCCAAGGGCGCAAGCGTCAAGGTTTGCACATCAAGCTGGGGCAGCAAACCCACTTCGCGCAAGAGCAGCAATTCATAACTGCGCAGCGCCGCTTCCAGCACTTCTTCATGCGCGCTGGCGAGCACTGCTACGACATTGGCATAGACATCAAATAAGACCGGGTGCGGGTCGTCACGCGCCAAGAGGGTGAGCAGCAGTTCATTGAGGTAGTAGCCCGACAGCAAGGCCTCGCCGGTGGGCATCACGTGACCGCCCTGCCACTCGGCGCTCTTGAGGGTGCGGATTTCGGCGTCCCCGCCAAAGGCCACATGCAGGCGTTGTAAGGGCAAGAGCACCGGCCGGAAGCTCGAGCTAGGCCGCTTGGCGCCCTTGGCGATCAGGGCGATACGGCCGTGGTGGCGGGTAAACACCTCCAGAATCAGGCTCGATTCGCTCCAGTCGTAGCGGTGCAGGACAAAAGCCGGTTCGTCTGCAATGCGCTTGACGGCCATTTACTCGTATCCGAAAGAGCGCACGCGCGCCTCGTCGTCGGCCCAGCCGGA
>CANFVA010000014.1 GCA_947450255.1 Comamonadaceae bacterium | reverse complement strand
TGTTGACTACCGCAGCACCCTGAACCTGCCCGACACGCCCTTCCCCATGCGCGGCGATCTGCCCAAGCGCGAACCCGCCTGGGCCAAGACTTGGAGCGAGGCCGGCCTGTACAAGCGCCTGCGCGTGGCACGTCACGGCAAGCCGCTGTTTGTGCTGCACGACGGCCCGCCGTATGCCAACGGCAAATTGCACATCGGCCATGCGCTGAACAAAGTGCTCAAAGACATGATCGTCAAAAGCCGCCAATTGGCCGGTTTTGATGCGCAATACATCCCCGGCTGGGACTGCCATGGTTTGCCGATTGAAAACGCCATCGAAAAACTGCATGGGCGCAAACTGTCGCGTGACGATATGCAGGCCAAGAGCCGCGCGTTTGCCACCGAGCAAATCGATCAGCAACGCGAAGACTTCAAACGCTTAGGCGTGCTGGGCGACTGGGAGCGTCCCTACCGCACCATGGACTTCGCCAACGAAGCTGGTGAAATCCGCGCCTTCAAGCGCGTGATCGAGCGCGGCTTTGTGTACCGTGGCTTGAAGCCGGTCTATTGGTGTTTCGATTGCGGTTCGTCCTTGGCTGAATTCGAAATTGAATACGCGGACAAAAAAAGTGACACCTTGGATGTGGCGTTTTTATGCGCACAAGCCGACAAACTTGCCAAAGCTTTCGGCATGTCCAAATTGGACAAAGAAGCTTTTGCAGTGATCTGGACCACCACCGCGTGGACCATCCCCGCCAACCAGGCGCTCAACCTGAACCCCGAATTGACCTACGCTTTGGTTGACACCGAGCGCGGTTATTTTGTGTGTGCCGAATCGCTGGTGGAGAAATGTTTAGAGCGTTGGCAACTCAGTGGCAAAGCTGTAGCCAGTTGCAAAGGCCAGTCTTTGGATTTGATCGAATTCCATCACCCGCTGTCGCATGTGGACGCGGCCTATCAGCGCACTGCCCCTGTGTACTTGGCAGACTACGCCACCGACGCAGACGGCACGGGTATTGTGCACAGCGCACCTGCTTATGGTGTGGATGACTTCAACTCCTGCGTGGCGCATGGTCTGGCTTACGACGACATTCTCAACCCGGTGCAAGGCAACGGCGCGTATGCCGCCGACTTTGCGCTGTTCGGCGGTCAGCATATTTGGAAAGCCGTGCCTGTCATTTTGGATGCGCTGAAAAATGCAGGCCGTTTGATGGCGACGCATGGCATCACCCACAGCTACCCGCATTGCTGGCGCCACAAAACCCCGGTCATCTACCGCGCAGCAGCGCAATGGTTTGTGCGCATGGACGAAGGCGAAGGCGTGTTCACCCAAGACAAAGCGCCTAAGACTTTGCGTCAACTGGCACTGGACGCGATCGAGCAAACCAAGTTTTATCCCGAGAACGGCAAAACCCGGCTGCGCGACATGATCGCCAACCGCCCCGACTGGTGCATCTCGCGCCAGCGAAGTTGGGGCGTGCCGGTGCCGTTTTTGCTGCACAAAGACAGCGGCGAATTGCACCCGGACACCATGGCGATATTGGACATCGCCGCCGCCATGGTGGAACACGGCGGCATCGAAGCCTGGAGCCGCGCCAGTGTGAACGACATACAGGCTTTGTTGTCAGCGCAAGGCAATGGCCAGACCGCCAACGCTGACGACTACAGCAAGAGCACCGATATTTTGGAGGTCTGGTTTGACTCGGGCTCTACCTTCGAGCACGTGCTGCGCGGCAGCCACAAAGACGCTTACGACCGACCACCCTTCCACGAAACCGGCCCCGAAGCCGACCTGTATTTAGAAGGCCACGACCAACACCGGGGCTGGTTCCACAGTTCGCTGTTGCTGGGTTGCGCGCTGTATGACCGTGCGCCCTACAAAGGCCTGTTGACCCACGGTTTTGCCACCGACGGCCAAGGCCGCAAGATGAGCAAGAGCTTGGGTAACACCGTCGTGCCGCAAGAGGTCACAGACAAACTCGGCGCGGAAATCGTGCGCCTGTGGGTGGCGTCTACCGACTACTCGGGTGACTTGAACATCGACGACAAAATTTTGGCGCGTGTGGTGGACACTTACCGCCGGGTGCGCAATACGCTGAAATTTTTATTGGCCAACACCAGCGACTTTGATATTCACAAAGACGCAGTGGCGTTGCCTGATATGTTGGAAGTCGACCGCTACGCCATCAGCCGCGCCGCACAATTGCAAGCTGACATCGTTGGCCACTACAACCCGCAAACCAAGGTGTTTGAAGGCGGGCATTTCGGGCGTTACGAGTTCCACCCGGTGGTCTCGAAATTGCAAATTTACTGCTCGGAAGACTTGGGCGCGTTTTATTTGGATGTGCTCAAAGACCGGCTTTACACCACGGCTGCCGGTTCACACGCCAGGCGCAGTGCGCAAACCGCGTTGTGGCAAATCACCCAAGCCATGTTGCGCTGGATGGCGCCGTTCCTGAGTTTCACGGCCGAGGAAGCCTGGGCCACACTGGCCACCCAAGGTAAAACAGCCGAGCGCCTGCGCGAATCTATTTTTATGGCGACCTATACGCCGATGTCGGCGACGGACGACGCACTCAATGCAAAGTGGGCCCGCATCCGCGAAATCCGCGAAGCGGTGAACAAAGAAATCGAAGTGTTACGGGTGGCCGGTCAAGTGGGCGCTTCCTTGCAAGCCGCAGTCACGATCACAGCCAACGCGCAAGACATGGACTTGCTGCGAAGCCTGGGCCATGACCTGCGTTTTGTATTCATCACCTCCACCATCAAGCTGCTAGCCGGCGATGCGCTGGCTGTGCAGGTACGCACAGCCCATGCTGCCAAGTGCGAGCGCTGCTGGCACTATGTGGAAGAGGCCAGCGCAGCCCCGGGCGTTGATGCTGCGCACCCCACGATTTGTGGCCGCTGCGTCAGCAATTTGTTTGGCGCCGGCGAGCGCCGGCAGGTGGCCTGATGGCACGCTTGCACAGCGGCATGCGATTGCTGCATTGGCTGGCATTGGCGCTCTTGATTGTGCTGGTAGACCAGTTCACCAAGCTGCTTATCGTTGGCAGCATGCAACTAGGCGACAGCCGCATGGTGACCGAATTTTTCAACATCGTACGCGCCCACAACAGTGGCGCGGCGTTTTCATTTCTGGCCGATGCCTCAGGCTGGCAGCGCTGGTTCTTTACCGGCCTAGGCGGCGTAGCCGCAGTGGTCATGGTCTGGTTATTGCACCGCCACGCGGGTGAGAAATTGTTTTGTTTCGCCATCACTTGCGTGCTCGGCGGCGCAGTAGGCAATGTGATCGATCGCCTACTCTATGGCTATGTCGTCGATTTTTTAGATTTCCATTGGGTGGCGCTGCACTTCCCCGCCTTTAACGCCGCCGACAGCGCTATCACCCTGGGCGCCGCTTGTTTGATTTTGGACGAGTTGCTTCGCGTGCGGCGCAGCCGCTAGCGCGCTTAGACAGCCAGGCCGCTGCGCCGGTTTGTAGGACGCATGTGAAAAAGCCTAGGGCGCCGAACCCACGCGCAGCACGCTAAATGCTTCCAGAGGCTCGGTGCCGCGGGCTACATTGATTTGGCGCGGCAGCAGCCCCGTTTTGTGGTCCACCCCCTGGAGCTCGTGTACCGCCCGGTAGGGCCCTAGCGAAGCGCTCACCTCGGGCAGTGCGGCGCTTTTGAGCAATAGAAAATAGTCTTGGGGTTTTGCTCGGGAAACCTCCATGGCCTCCAGCCGCAGACTGGGCGCGCTGCGACGGTACAAGCCGATTTCCCAGGCCACGATCGGGTCTAGCCCATAGACCAACACCGGCGTTTGCGGGCTGCTCGCCAATACCGGCAGCACCTGATAAGGCAGGCTGTATCGCGTATGCGCGATATAGGTCATGCCCTCCAAAGATGCGTACAGAGTGTTAACCGCCAGCACAGGCAATGCCAGCAGCACACCTGCACGTTGCCAAAGACGCCAACGCCAAACTGCCAAAGACATGCATGCGCAAGCGCCGAGCACCCAGACGAGCAGCCCCTTGTCACCCACTTGCCATGCGACGCCCAGACCCAAGCCCAATGACAGCGCGGTGCAAAGCAATTGCCCGATCCACACCGCTGTGCCCTGCCCCGCTGGCAACTGCAACAGCAAAAAACGTCCACACAGGATGGCTGCAAAGGGATAGACGATGACGGTGTAGTAGTCCAACTGGAAGGACGTGGCGCTGAACATCGCAAAGCTGACAAAAAAACTGGCGCACAAATACACAAATGCGTCCCGCTCGGCACCACTGGCTCGGCTAAAGCTGCGCACCCCAGTCCACAGTGCCACGCCAAAAGCCGCTACCCAGGGCAAGAAGGCCCAGAGAAACACATGCACGAAATACCAAGGGTTACCGCCTTCGTTGGTAATCGGGCCCGAATTGAAAAACCGGCCGAACTGGCTATCCCAAAAGAAAAACCGTATGCCCGAGACACCTTGTCGGCCGAAGACCGTTTTCTCCGGGTGCATATCAAACTGCCAGTACAGGGCTGCCAACTCCGGCAGCGTGAACAGCAAGGTCAGGCCCAACATCAGCCACCAGCGCAGGCGCAGCATGTGCGCCCATCGCCCTTGATATAGCCATAAGCCCACCAGTCCGCTGCCGATAGTGACCAAGGTGAATACGCCTTTGGTCATCAGTGCCATGGCGCCGAACAAGGCCGATAGCAACAGATGCTTGGCCCGGCCAGTGGCGTCCAGCCGCAGGCAGTAGTAGCACGCCGCCATCACACTGCCGTTTAAAAAAGCCTCCGCCTTGAGGGCGCTGGTGGTGTACATCACATGGTAGGTGGACACATAAACCAGCAAGGCTAGCAATGCGGTGTCCCGGCCGTGCAGCGTGCGGCCGATGCGGTAGGTGTAATAGCCGCCCAGCAAATGGAATAAGTAGCCCGGCAAGATATAGCTGCCAGCGCTGATGCCAAACAGCTTAAAAAACAGCGCACCCAACCAAAACGGGAAATGCGGCTTGTCCAGCCAGTCTTTGCCGTCCAGCACCAACGACAGGTAATCGCCGCTCTGCAGCATGTGCTGCGCCAGCGCCGCGTAGAGCACGGAGTCGCCCTCGTTGATGACGGGCGTGAGCATGCTGGCCGCGTTGACCAGCAGGGTGAGCGCCACCAGCGCCCAAAGCACCCGTGTCAGGCTGGGGCTGATGGCAGGGCCGGCGGTCACAGTGTCAGGATGGTACAACCCGTGGTGTTGCGTGCTTCCAGGTCGCGATGCGCTTGTTGCACATCTTCCAGCGCATAGCGCTGGCCGATATGGATGTGGACTTTGCCGCTGGCAACCATGTCCATCAAGTCATCGGCCATTTCCTGCGTGCTTTCCCGGGTGGCGATGTGACTAAACAGGGTTTGGCGCGTGACGTATACCGAGCCCTTGGGGCCCAAAATGCCGGGCGCAAATGGCGCCACTGGGCCCGAGGCATTGCCAAAGCTGGCCATCAAGCCAAACGGCGACAAGCAATCGAGGGATTTGTCCCAGGTGTCTTTGCCCACCGAGTCGTAGACCACTTTCACGCCCTTGCCGCCGGTAATTTCTTTCACCCGGGCCAGAAAATCTTCTTTGGCGTAGTTGATGACGTGGGCCGCGCCGTTGGCCTTGGCTAGCGCGCATTTTTCGTCCGAGCCCGCCGTGCCAATCAGTTGCAGGCCCAGAGCTTTGGCCCATTGGCAGGCGATCAAACCTACGCCGCCGGCAGCGGCGTGAAACAAAATGAAGTCGCCTGCTTTCAAGCCGCCCTGGGGCAAGGTGCGTTTGAGCAAATATTGCACGGTCAGGCCTTTGAGCATCATGGCTGCGCCAGTTTCGAAGCTGATGCCATCGCGCAATTTGCACACGCACTTGGCGGGCATCACGCGGCGCTCGCAGTAGGCGCCGGGCGGCTGGCTGGCATAGGCGGCACGGTCGCCAACCTGCAAGTGGGTCACGCCCTCGCCCACGGCTTCGATCACACCAGCGGCCTCCATGCCTAGTTGCACCGGTAAATTCATGGGGTACAAACCGCTGCGCTGGTAGACGTCGATGTAATTAAGGCCGACCGCGTGGTGGCGGATGCGCACTTCGCCGGGACCGGGCTCACCGACGGCGATGCGCACCAGGTGCATTTGCTCGGCACCGCCGTGTTGGTCGATTTGGATGGAACGGGACAGGGGAGAGGTCATACAGCGGGGCTCCAGCGAAAAATGGGTAGAAAAGCTGTGGATTATCCCGCCATCGGCTGCAAGCGACGCGCCAAGGACGATTGCCCCGGCACCGGGACTGGTTACAGTGCGTCCATGAGCACCTCCTTCCCCTTGCGCATCAGCGGTAAAGCTGCGCTGTATCTGACGCTGGCCACCATCCTGTGGGCGGGCAATGCGGTGATTGGCCGCATGGTGCAGCACCTGATTTCGCCCATGACGCTCAACCTGTTTCGCTGGTTGATAGCGTTTTGCGTGCTGCTGCCCATGGCGCGCTGGGTGCTGCGCAAAGACAGTCCGCTGTGGTCGCAGTGGCGGCGCTTTGCGCTGCTTGGGGCTTTGAGCATCGCCAGCTATAACGCCATGCTCTACCTGGCACTGACGACCTCGACCGCCATGAACGTGACCCTGGTGGGTGCTAGCACCCCGGTGTGGATGTTGCTGATCGGGCGCTTGTTTTTTGGCACGCCGGTGTCTGCGCGGCAGGTGGTGGGCGCGGTGCTGTCGATTGCCGGCGTGGTTTTGGTGCTGTGCCGGGGCGAGTGGGCGCTACTAGTCGGTTTTCATTTGGTGGCGGGCGATTTGTACATGCTGATTGCTGCCATCGGCTGGGCGTTTTACAGCTGGATGCTAGCGCACCCGACGCCCGAGTCCGCGCCCATCCGCGCCGATTGGGCGGCTTTTTTGATCGCCCAGGTGGTTTTCGGTCTGGTCGGCGCCCTGGGCTGTGCCACGCTGGAATGGAGCCTGACCGATGCACGCTTGGAGCCCGGGTGGCCGCTGGCCGCAGCCCTGGCCTTCATCGGAGTCGGCCCCGCGGTGCTGTCTTATCGCGCATGGGGCGCCGGCGTAGCGCTGCTCGGGCCCTCGGTGGCCGGATTTTTTATGAATCTGATTCCGCTGTTTGCAGCGCTGTTGTCGACACTTTTTTTAGGCGAGTCGCCCCAACTTTTTCACGCCGCCGCCTTTGTGTTGATTGCGGCGGGCATTGTGTTGTCGGCACGCAAGGCAGCACCTATTCAAACCGAATAAGTGGTAGCACTGGCGATGAATGCCTAGGCAAGGCCAAGACGCCTCGCCCCAAGCAGCACCCTCAGAAGGTGCCGCCAAAAGCGCCGCCATCGAGCAACAGGTTCTGACCCGTAATAAACCCCGCCAAAGGGCTGCACAAAAACGCGCAAGCTGCGCCAAATTCTTCGGGTGTTCCAAAGCGCTGCGCCGGTATGCCTTTGCGGCGCGTGGCCGCCAGCGCATCAACCGTTTGGCCGGTTTTTTGCGCCGTGGTGGTGAACAGGCTTTGCAAGCGGTCGGTATCAAAGGGGCCGGGTAACAAGTTGTTGATGGTGACACCTTGGGCTGCAATGCTCGAGCGTGCAAGTCCGGCCACAAAACCCGTCAAACCGCTGCGCGCGCCATTGGACAAGCCCAGCATATCGATAGGCGCCTTCACCGCGCCCGAAGTAATGTTGATGATGCGGCCAAAGCCGCGCGCTGCCATGCCATCGACCGTGGCCTTGATGAGTTCAATCGGCGTGAGCATATTCGCGTCCAATGCCCGCACCCAAGCCTCGCGGTCCCAATCACGAAAGCTCCCGGGCGGCGGACCGCCGGCATTGGTGACCACGATGTCAAAGTCGCAGCGCACCGCAAATACCGCGGCGCGACCCTCCGGTGTGGTGATATCGGCGGCGCACTGCAGCACTTGCGCGCCACGGGCTGCAGCATCATGGGCTATCAGTTGCGCCGCTGCAGTGGCCAGCACATCCGCGCGGCGCGCCACCATCAGCACATTCACACCTTCGCGCACCAAGGCCTGCGCGCAGCCAAAACCCAAACCGCGACTAGCGCCGCACACCAAAGCCCAACGGCCGGTCAATCCCAAATCCATGTTGCACTCCAAAGTTCAAAAAATACCCACCCACGAGACCCACCACACCTTACAGACTCGCCGACCATCTTGGCCCTGCGAAGCGTCCTAGCGAGGAAGCCATCCACCCCGGCAGGCATTGCCAGCGCCTTGCTATGCCGAATTTGCGCTCCGTCACAGCGGGCTGGGTCCCTCAACTCGCTGGCACTGCCACCGGACTGCGCGTGCAGACAAAGACACCCGCCATCACCAACACCGTACCGCCCAGCACCCACGCGGTCAAGGGTTCATCCAAAAAAAGCGATGCCATCACCAAGGTGGACATCGGCCCGACCATGCCGACCTGCGCGGCCAGGCCCGCGCCCAGCCGCTCGATTCCCAACATGACCAAAACCACCGGCACCACGGTACACGCCGAGGCGTTGATGATCGACAAAGTCCAAATATCCGGCGCCAGATCCCACAAGCCCGCCACCGGCCGCAATACCAAAAACTGTCCAATGCACAACACGCAGGCCACCGCGCTGGCCCAGCCCACCAGGCGCAAAGCACCCAGGCGGCGCACCATTTCACCGCTGTAGGACAAGTACAAGGCATAGCTGACGGCACTGCAAAACACCAGCGCCGAGCCCAGCCAGACGCCCTCGCCCGACAAATGCACTTCATGGCCAAACACCAGCACAACGCCGCCATAGCTGATGGCCAAGCCCAGCCACTGGTAGCGGCTGATAGGGCGTCGGTAAAGCACCGCCCCGAGCAGCACGACCAGCGTCGGATTAAGGTACAAAATCAGACGCTCAAAAGACGCGCTGATATAGGCCAGACCGGCGAAGTCCAAAAAGCTGGCCAGGTAGTAGCCGGTAAAGCCCAGCCAGACCATGCCCAGCCGGTCGCGCCATTGCAGGGCCACGGGCGCGAGGCCCTGGCGTGCGCGTCCCGCCCACCAGGCCATCAGCACAAAGAATGGTAGCGCCAGGGCCATGCGCAGCATCAACAAAGTCACCGCGTCGACGCCCTGGCGGTACGCCAGCTTGACGATGATGGCCTTACCGCTAAAGGCTACAGCGCCAAGGATTGCCAGCGTCAGCCCGCTCGCCATGCGGGACGGCGGTGGGCCGGGCAGCGCGGCATGGGGGCTTACAGGGGTGGACAAACAAGGACTTTCATGGGTGCAGACGCCGATTGTCGCCGCCCTGTGCCGTGGCAATACCCCTGGCCCTCGCCGAGGTATATTTCCATGCCATGTCAATCATTGCCTATGCAATGATTAGAATCTCCGCCTCATGGAAAACCCTAGGTCCCTCCCCGCTGCCCCAGCCGACACAGGCGCACCCGCGCGGGTCAGCCACGCGTTTTACCGGGCAGAGCACTACCAACCCGAAGACAGCGTGGGCTACATGATGCGGCGTATCTTGGATAGCCTGGCGCACAACATCGAGGTGGAATTGGCCGATTCGGCCTTGACCAACGCCCAATGGCTACCGCTCATGAAGCTATATCTGGGGCACGCCTCCACCGCCGCCGAACTGGCCCGCGACTGCCATTTGGACGCCGGTGCCATGACCCGCATGCTCGATCGTCTGGAGGCCAAAGGCCTGTGCAGCCGCAGTCGCTCCGAGCGCGACCGCCGCGTGGTGCACATCGCGCTGACCGACAGTGGCCAGCGCGCCGCGCAAACCCTACCCGGCGTTCTCAGCCAGGTGCTCAACCAGCATTTAGCGGGTATCAGTGCCGAAGAATTTTCCACCCTGAAAACACTGCTCCAAAAAATGCTGGGCAATGCGCAGGCATTGCAAGCCCCAGCCGGGCCGCTGCCATCCGCGGACGACTCGACGCAGCCTTAACCGCATCACCACCATGATCCAAGCGCCTATGACTATTTTTTCCGTACCCACGCCGGGGCCTGACATACCCTATCCAGCATGGGCTGCTGAGGCGATAACCCGATTGACGCGCCTGGCCCGTCTAACCCTGGTTGGTGCCGCTGTGGTGCTCAGCGCCTGTGCTGACTTTTCCGGTATTGTTCCCAAGGCGCGCGCCCTGCTACCCGAAAGTCTGGGCCTGCGCGCCGTGCCCTTGCCTGCGGCTGCCACGCCCGTGCCCCCACCCGCCGCAGGCGCCAGCGCGGCGGCAGCGCCCCAAGATAGCCACTTCGACCACCAGTGGTGGCACAGTTTCCAGGACCCGCGTCTGAACGCTTTGGTAGGCCAAGCACTGGAGAGCCATCCCTCTTTGCGCATGGCGCAAACCCGCATTGCCCGTTCGCAGGCGGTGACCGAGAGCTTAGGCGCAAACGAAAAAATACAGTCCACGCTCAGCTTGGATGCGACCCAGCAGCGCTTTAGTGCCGTGGGCATGTACCCGCCGCCCCTGGCCGGTGGCGTCTACCAAACGGCCAATGCGCAGCTGAACCTGTCGTATGAATGGGACTTATTCGGTAAAAACCGTGCCGCCCTGGACGCTGCCATCGGCGCCACCCAAGCCGCCATCGCCGATGAACAGCAAGCGCGCTTGTTGCTGTCCACCCAAGTGACCCGCACCTACCTGAACCTGCTGCGCCTGCAAGCGCAGCGCGCGCTGCAAGAGCACTACCTGGCGCAGCGCGTGCAAGCCAATGCCTTGGGCAAGGCGCGCAAAGACGCGGGCCTGGACAGCGACTATGAATTTTTGACCGTCACCACCAGCATGGCGGAAATCCGCCAACAAATCGAAGCGCTGGGCGAGCAAATGGCGCTCACCCGTAATGCCTTGGCCGCGCTGACCGGTAAGTCCAGCCTGGACTTAGAGGTGCCTGACGGTGCGCTGGGCGCGCTGCGCGCCAGCCCCTCCCAAGACAGTGTGCCCATGGATTTACTGGGCCGCCGGCCCGACATCGTGGCAGCGCGCTGGCGTGTGCAAGCGGCGGGGGCTGACATGGCTTACGCCAAAATTCTGTTCTATCCCAATATCAACCTCACCGCTTTTGCAGGCCTGAACAGCGTGGGCTGGAGCAATATCACCCACGCTGGTGCCGAACAATGGGGCCTGGGCCCGGCGCTGCGCTTGCCTGTATTTGAGACCGGGCGGCTGCGCGCCAATTTGCATGGCAAGTCCGCCGAACTCGATGGCGCTATCGAAAGCTATAACGCCCTGGTCCTAGAGGCGGTGCGCGACGTAAGCGAACAACTCAGTAGCCTGCAAGGCATTGCCAAACAGCAACGCGAGCAGCAACTGGCCCAGGCCAATGCGCAGGCCTTGTTAGAGATCGCACAGCAGCGATTTGCGGCCGGGCTGGTGACGCGCTCGGCGGTGATCAATGCGCAAAGCGCGCTGGTGCCACACCAACGCCAGGCCATTGAATTGCAATCCCGCGCACTCGACGCCCAAGCCCAGCTGCTGCGCGCGCTAGGCGGCGGCTACGGCAGCACCCAGACCATCGGCACTGCAAGCGCCGCATCGACCACGACCCCCTGATTTTTCTAAAGATATTTTTGTATGAGCCAAGCCAACACGCCAAGTCCCTCCGCTGCCCCGTCCGGTAACCCCGTGTCCGCGCAAAACGCATCCACTGCCACAAGCGCGGAGCCTGCTGCCCATCCGGCGGCAACCCACGCTGCGGGTGGCCCAAGCGCAAATACGCATGCGCCAGCGCCTGCGGCCAGCCCCGGCGCCCCACTAGGGGCCGCGCCCGCTGCACCTGCGGGCGGCGGGCGGCAAAAGGCCTTGACCATCGTCGGCCTGATCGTGCTGGCGGGCCTGAGTTATGGCGGCTACGAGTGGTACGCGGGCCGTAACCAAGAGTCCACCGATAACGCCTATGTGCAGGGCAATGTGATTCAGATCACGCCGCAAATCGGCGGCACCGTTACCGCCATCTTGGCCGACGACACCGACTTCGTGAAAGCCGGTCAGCCTTTGGTCAAGCTAGACGCTGCCGACGCCAAAATGACGCTGGACTTGGCCGAGGCCAACCTGGCCCAAGCGGTACGCCAGGTGCGTAATCTGTACGCGAACAACACCACGCTGGAGGCACAAATTGCAGTGCGTGACAGCGACATACTCAAAGCGCAAAACGAGATCAATCGGCTGCACGATGATTTGGCACGCCGCCAATCCATCGCCGGTATCGGCGCGGTGTCTGCCGAAGAAATTTCGCATGTGCAAGCCCAGATCACCCAAGCGCAAAATGGGCTGGCGTCAGCCAAGGCCGCGAGCCTGGCCGCACGCGACCAATTGCAAAGTGCGCGCACCCTGACCGACAACACGCAAGTGCAAAACCACCCCAGCGTGGTCGCAGCCGCGGCCAAAGTGCGCGAGGCGTTTCTGACCTTGCACCGCGCCACCTTGCCCGCGCCGGTAGACGGCTATATCGCCAAACGCACGGTGCAACTGGGACAGCGTATTGCACCGGGCACGCCTTTGATGTCGGTAGTGGCACTGGGCGCGCCCTGGGTGGATGCCAACTTCAAGGAAGTGCAGTTGCGCAACATCCGCATCGGCCAAGCCGCCACGCTGACGGCCGACGTCTATGGCAAAAAAGTAGAGTACCAAGGCACGGTGGTCGGGCTGGGTGCAGGCACGGGCGCGGCCTTTTCGCTGCTGCCGGCGCAAAACGCGACGGGCAACTGGATCAAGGTGGTGCAACGCGTGCCGGTGCGCATTGCGCTGGACCCGGCGCAGGTGAGCGCCCATCCGCTGCGTATCGGCTTGTCGATGGAAGTGACGGTGGACGTGAAATCGCAAGAGGGCAAATCCTTGGCCGAGGGCGGGCAAGCAGCCTCTTCGGTACAAACCGATGTGTATGAATTACTGGACGGCCAAGCCACCGCCGAAATCCAGCGCGTGATCGCCAATAACATGGGCGCGGGCAAAGCGGCGCCGGTAGCGGCCGCGAAGTCCTGAGCGCTATGGCAACTGCCTCTGCACCGATGGCCCACGCGCCCCTGAGCGGCGCGGCCCGACTTTGGGGCACGATAGCGCTGTCCGCAGCCACGTTTATGAACGTGTTGGACTCGTCGATTGCCAATGTGTCGCTACCTGCGATCGCGGGCGATTTGGGGGTCAGCCCCAATCAAGGCGCCTGGGTGGTTACCAGTTTTGGCGTGGCCAATGCGATCGCGGTGCCGCTGACCGGCTGGTTGTCGCAGCGCTTTGGCCAGGTGCGCTTGTTCACCTTGAGCGTGTTGCTGTTTGTACTGGCCTCGTGGCTGTGTGGCTTGGCGCCCAATATGCCGACGCTTATCGCCATGCGCGCTTTCCAAGGCTTTGTCGCCGGGCCGATGATGCCGCTGGCGCAAACTTTGTTGCTGTCGAGCTATCCGCCCGCATTAGCCGGTATCGCCATGGCGATGTGGGCCATGACCACGCTGGTAGCGCCCGTGATGGGTCCTTTGCTCGGCGGTTGGATTACCGACAACGCGCATTGGGGATGGATTTTTTACATCAACATCCCGGTTGGTGTAATGGCGGCGTTTATCACCTGGACGATTTACAAAAAGCGGGAGTCGCACCGCCAAAAGCTCCCTATCGATACCGTAGGCCTGACGTTGCTGGTGCTGGCCGTGGGCGCTTTACAAATCATGCTCGATAGGGGAAAAGAAGTCGATTGGTTTCATTCCAGCGAAATCATAGCTTTGGGTTTGGTAGCGGCGATCTGCGGTGTGTTTTTCATTGCTTGGGAGTTGACCGACAAACATCCGGTAGTGGATTTGCGCCTGCTCAAATTGCGTAATTTCCGTTGGGCCTCGATTTGTTTGGCAATTGCCTACAGCTTGTTTATCGGCAACTTGGTGCTGTTCCCCTTATGGCTGCAACAGTTCATGGGCTACACCTCCACGCAAGCGGGCATGATGCTGGCGCCTGTGGGCTTGTTTGCCATATTGCTCTCGCCCATCGTCGGCAAAAACGTGCAAAAGTTTGACCCGCGCAAACTTGCCACATTTTCTTTTGTGATGTTCTCTTTGGTGTTGTGGCTGCGCGCACAGTTCAACACCCAGGCCGACTTCATGACCATCATGACGCCCACCATCATCCAAGGTATTGCGGTGGCGTTTTTCTTTATTCCGCTGTCCACGCTCACGCTCAATGGCATTGCGCCGGCGATGATGCCTTCAGCCTCAGGTTTGTCCAACTTTATGCGGATTCTGGGGGGCTCGTTTGGCACCTCGGTCACGATTACTTTGTGGCAGGACCGCAGCGCCATGCACCACGCCGAGCTGACCGAAATGGTGAATCGTGGCAGCCAAGCCACTACCAGCGCCATTAGTAATTTTGCGGCAGCAGGCATGAGCCAGGAACAAGGCTTAGCCAGCATCAACCGCCTGATCGACCAGCAAGCGGCGACCATGGCGGCGGACGATATTTTTCTGGCCTCTGCCTGCATTTTTATCCTGCTGATTCCCATTATTTGGCTGGCCAAACCGATGCAAGCGCCGTCCCAAGGCTTGCCTTCGGCCAAAGCACCTGCCGATGCGGCGGGTGCGCATTAGGTCTTTGCCAGGCTGTACACCCCTCGCACCCGACCCGGTGCAGCGCCAATCGACCCAGGTCCAGACCTGGCCGCGCTACTTAGTTCGTCAGACCTGGTAGGCGGCCGGTGAACAGCATCCCCGCCAAAGCGCCGATGGCGACCAACAACAGCAGTCCGATCAAGCTATGGGACGAGCGTATGCCTTGTTCAGGCAAAGCGCGCTTGCGGCCAGTCCACATGGCGCGCACCAGGCTCTCGCCATGCAAGCGGCCGGTGGCCACGACCGCCAGCACATGCAGAGCGATCAAAAGTAACAAGGCGTGGGTGAGCAGTTCATGCAACGCGCCGGCGAATTCGGGCGCGCTGGACTGGTAGGACCACCAGCCGGTCGCGACTGATAAGGCCATCAAAACCAGCAAGCCGAGGACGGCCCAAGCGCCGGCCGGGTTATGCCCGAGGTAGCGACGGGGCGCCACGCGGCTGCCGGGCAAATAGGTGCGCAAATAACGCAGTGCCGCCACCGGGCTGCGCACAAAGTCGCGAAACAAAGCGTAAGGGCTTCCCACCAAGCCCCATAGCACGCGCCATAACACCAGGGCCCCAGCGCAATAGCCCAGCGTAATGTGCACCAGTTGGGTACGCTCACTTTCGGCCGTCAGCCAGGCACCCGCAAAACACAGCACCAGCATCCAATGGAACACCCGGGTCGGCACATCCCATATTTTTTGCTCTGCAAGGGCCACCGGTTCAAGGGGTGCCGCAGCAACAGTCAGGTGGGGTTGGCTCATGAGGGAATCCGCACGCGGTCTTCATCAAAATCGCCCTTGTCGGCACCGCCGTGGCAAGCACCACAATTGGAAGGACTTTTCACGCTGGCGCGCCTCCAGACTTTGCTGCTGACTTCGTCGTGCTGGCGCACAAACCATCTACTTGTACTGATGCGAAACTCCGGGCTGGCACTGGCGTAACGGCTGCCCTTGGCGGCATGGCTGAGAAGCCAGGCGCTAATGGTCTGGCGCGATTTTTCATCGATCGAGGCATCGACGCCAAAGTGCTTGTCCAGCCCGCCCATGATGCCCCGCCAATTGGCCTCTCCGGCCAGACCCGGCGCGTAGCCGATATGACAGCTGGTGCATTCGGTGTTAAAGGCCGCCGGCGCGCCCTTGATGCCAACACTGCTTTGCGCCTGCGCGCCTACAGAAGCAAGGCCCATGCAGCCCGCCAAGGCGATGCCGCAACAAAAGAACAAGTGGCGCAGTAAAGCCATATAACTCCAGAAAAAAATTATTTCAAACTGATAAGCCAGGCGAGCACATCGGCTTTCTCGGCGGCGCTGCAATCGCGGGCCAGTACGTCTTTGCAATTGCGGCGAAACCATTTTTCGGTTTTTGCCAGATCGCTGAAGCGCTGGGGGTTCAAGGCCGGCGCCATGGGCTCGATGACTTTGTGGGTAATGGCGTGTTCGCCTTTTCCCGTGGGCACAGCGCCATGGCAAGAAGCGCACTTCCATTCATTGCCGTGGGTGCTGTTAAAAAAGCTTTGGCCGCGTGGCGCATCACCCGCGCCCAGTCCGGCGGCTTTGGCCTCGGTTTTGTAGTGATCCAACAAATCTGCCGGGGAATCGGCCCAGGCCAAGCCGCTGAGGACGCTCAGGGCGCTCAGGACCAGCGCCATCCGCAGGCGCCGGGGAATCGAACATCTATGCACAAAAACCGCCTCTCAACAAGCCAAGTATCTCGGGGCCCAATGTAGGCGGTCCCTGGGGACAGCGTATTGCGCGCCGTCAAAGAAATGTAAAGAAGCGGGAGGCTCAGTGCAGGTGCACACCGGTTTTGGATTGCAGGAATTCACGCGTCACGCCGGGCGCCAACTCCACCACTTTGAGGCCCTGCGGCGTCACGTCCATGACCGCCAGGTCGGTGATGATGCGGTCCACCACGCCCACGCCCGTCAACGGCAAGGTGCATTGGGGCAAAATTTTCAGGTCTTCGGTGCCGTCTTTCTTTTTGGCTACGTGCTCCATCAGCACGATCACGCGCTTGACGCCGGCCACCAAATCCATCGCGCCGCCCATGCCTTTGACCATCTTGCCCGGGATCATCCAGTTGGCCAGGTCACCGTGCTCACTCACTTGCATGGCGCCCAAAATGCTCAGGTTGATCTTGCCGCCACGGATCATGGCAAAACTCTCGTGGCTGCCAAAAATACTGGAGCCTTTGATGGTGGTCACGGTTTGTTTGCCCGCATTGATCAGGTCGGCATCCACCGCGTCTTCGGTGGGAAAAGGGCCGATGCCCAGCATGCCGTTTTCGCTTTGCAGCCAGACTTCTTTGTCGCTAGGCACAAAGTTAGCCACCAGCGTGGGGATACCAATGCCCAGGTTAACGTAAAAACCGTCTTCCAGCTCCTGCGCCGCACGGGCGGCCATTTGGTCTTGTGTCCAGCTCATGGTTAGGCTCCTGCTTTCTCGGTGATTGTTCGTTTTTCGATGCGTTTTTCCGGCGTGGCATTGAGCACCAGGCGGTGCACATAAATACCAGCGAGGTGGATATCGTCTGGGGCGATAGCGCCGGTCTCGACGATTTCCTCCACCTCCACCACCGTGACCTTACCGGCCATAGCGACTGCGGGGTTGAAGTTGCGCGCCGTCAGGCGGAACTGCAAATTGCCCGATTTGTCGGCCCGGTGCGCTTTGACCAGCGACACATCAGGCACCAAAGCGCGCTCCATGACATAGGTTTCGCCATCAAACTCGCGCAATTCTTTGCCCTCGGCAACCAAGGTGCCCACGCCGGTTTTGGTGAAAAACGCGGGGATGCCTGCGCCACCGGCGCGCAGCTTTTCGGCCAAGGTGCCTTGGGGCGTGAACTCCAAAGCCAGTTCACCGGCCAGGTACTGGCGCTCAAACTCTTTGTTCTCGCCCACATAGCTGGAAATCATTTTTTTGATCTGGCGGGTTTCGAGCAACTTGCCCAAACCGAAACCGTCGACACCGGCGTTATTGGAAATCGCCGTCAGGTCTTGCTTGCCGCTATCGCGCAAGGCATCAATCAGCGCCTCCGGGATGCCGCACAGGCCGAAACCTCCCACCGCAATCAGTTGGCCGTCCTGCACGACGCCATCAAGCGCCGCTTGGGCGCTGGGATAAATTTTGTTCATCCAATTTCTCCATGGAAATAAAAAGCCAGGGCCACAGCCGCAAACGCGCCCTGCCGTCAACGCACCAAGGCGGGGACTGGCGGCTGGCGCAGCCCTGCATTTTGACCGATAGGCCTGACCCAAGGCTTGCGCTGGGCCGGCTGGGCGCCAAGGCGTGCGTCGGGGCGGGCAAAGGCACAATCGGACCATGACCGAGCCCACCGCCCCCGCACCACAGGACGACACGCGCCTGACAGCCTTGGAAATCAAGGCCAGCTTTGCCGAAGACCTGCTGGACAAGCTGGACCAGACCATCATCCGCCAGCAAACCCAAATCGATGCCCTGATCAGCGAAGTGCTGCATTTGCGCCAACAAATCGGCAACGCGCAAGGCGATACGCCGCGCAGTTTGCGCGATGAACTGCCGCCGCATTACTGAAAAAGCCTGGGGAAGGCCTGCATAAGACTGTCATCGCGAGGAGCGCAGCGACGCGGCGATCCATAAGTGCTTGATTGGCATGCAAAATTGGATTGCTTCGATGCGCTCGCAACGACGGGTTTGGACTGGTGCAAGTACGCCCAGCCCCATAATCGGCCGAGAAACGTTCCTATCTCCATCGCCCAGGACCTACCCATGCCCCGCTACCCCCTGCCCGACCTAAATACCTTGCCCGCCGACATCCAGCAAAAAATTCTGGAAGTGCAGGAAAAAACAGGCTTCATCCCCCAGGTGTTTTTGGCCCTGGCGCGCCGGCCGGCCGAGTGGCGGGCGTTTTTTGCCTATCATGACGCGCTGATGCTGCGCGAAGGCTCCAGCCTGACTAAAGGCGAGCGCGAAATGATCATCACCACGACCAGCGCAGCCAACCAATGCCTATATTGCGTGGTGGCACATGGCGCGCTGCTGCGCATTTATGAGAAAAAGCCCTTGGTGGCCGACCAGGTGGCGACCAATTACCGCAAGGCCGACATCACGCCGCGCCAGCGCGCCATGCTGGAATTTGCAATGAAAGTTTGCGAGGCCAGCCACACGGTAGAGGACGCCGACTTCGACGCCCTTCACGCGCACGGCTTTGACGACGAGGACATCTGGGATATCGCAGGCATCACCGCCTTCTTCGGCCTGTCCAACCGCGTCGCCAATGTCAGCGGCATGATGCCCAACCCAGAGTTTTACCAACTGGGGCGCGTGCCCCGGCAAAAATAAAACGCACTATGCCGGGCCAGGCCATGCAGGCACGCGAGCGGTCAGCAACAGAGCGCGGGCGAGTGCGGGCGGCCTCCACAAAGCGTACTGCGCAGCTGGCAAGCCGACTCGTTAGCGTGCTCCTCAGCACGGCACTGTGCGCTAGTGTGCAGGCGCAAAGTGCTAATCCCTCGGCCATAGTCCAGCCCGAGGGCGCCAGCACGATGGCCCAAAACCCCGGTTGGCATTTTCAAAAGCAGGCCGTCGCGGCGGCCAACCCCCTGGCCACCGAAGCGGGCTACGCCATGCTGGCCGCAGGCGGCAGCGCCGTCGATGCGGCTATCGCCGTGCAAATGGTGCTGAGCCTGGTGGAACCGCAAAGCAGCGGCCTAGGCGGCGGCGCATTTTTAGTGCACTTTGACGGCAAAGCCGTGCAGGCCTACGACGGGCGCGAAACCGCTCCTGCGCAAGCGGGGCCGGATTTATTCTTGGGGCCGGACGGCAAGCCTCTCGCCATGAAGCAGGCTATCGTCGGCGGACGCGCGGTAGGCGTTCCCGGCGCGCTGCGCATGCTGGCCATGGCCCATGCGGCGCACGGCAAATTGCCTTGGGCATTTTTGTTTGCGCCCGCGATACGGCTGGCGCGCGACGGCTTTGTCGTCAGCCCGCGCCTAGCCACCTTGCTCGCCGCCGAAACTGCGCTGCAAAAAGACCCGGTGGCCGCAGGCTATTTCTTTGACGCCCAGGGCCGCCCCTGGCCCGCCGGCCATCTACTGCGCAACCCAGAGCTCGCCGCCGTGTTGCAACGCATCGCCACCGAGGGGCCGGACGCTTTGATGACCGGCGAAGTTGCCCAAGCCATGGTCAATGCAGTGCGCCAACACCCCAGCAACCCCGGCCTGCTGCAACTAAGCGACCTGGCCGCTTACCGACCCTTGCTGCGCCAGCCCTTGTGCACCCGCTACGTGGTGGCCCCTAAAACCTACCGGCTGTGCGGCATGCCACCGCCAAGCTCGGGCATGCTGACCATCGCCTCCATTTTGGGCACCCTGGACTTCACCCCGGCGGCCAGCCTGCCCTTGACCGCCGGGCAACCCAGCTCCGACTGGCTGCACTTGTACGCGGAAGCCTCGCGCCTGGCCTTTGCTGACCGCGCTGCGTATGTGGCAGACCCGGCGTTTGCTGAGGCTCCGGCGGGCGACTGGCTCAGCCTGGTACAGCCGGCTTACTTGCAAGCACGCGCCGCGGCCATCGCTCCGCAAGGCCAGGCCATGCCCCAAGTGCAGGCGGGCAGGCCGGGCGCAGTGCCAGCGCCTTTGGGCTGGGCCCCCATGCCAGCGCAAACAGAGAGCGGCACCTCGCATATTTCGGTGCTAGACCGCTGGGGCCATGCACTGGCGATGACCACCACCATCGAAGACGCTTTTGGCGCACGATTGATGGTGAACCGGGGGAAAGGTCTGGCGGGCGGCTTTTTACTCAATAACCAACTCACCGATTTCAGCTTCAGCCCCAGCGGCGCCGATGGCAAACCGGTAGCCAACCGGGTGCAGCCGGGCAAGCGGCCCCGCTCGTCCATGGCGCCCACTTTGGTGTTTGACGCGGACAGCGGCGAACTGCAATTGAGCGGCGGAAGCCCCGGCGGCGCATTCATCATCCACTTCACCGCCAAAACCCTGTACGGCGTGCTGCGCTGGGGCCTGAGCCCGCAAGCCGCAATAGACCTGCCCAATTTCGCCAACCTGGAGGGCATGACTTTCCTGGAAAAAGGCGGCTTTGCCCCAAGCACGACAGCCGCGGCCTTGCGGGCGCGCGGCCACCAGGTGATAGAAATGCCTTTGACCAGTGGCTTGCAAGTGCTGGCGCGCGAGCCTGGCGGCTGGGCGGGTGGGGCGGACGGTCGCCGCGAAGGCGTGGTGCTGGGCGACTGAGCCGGGCCCCACTCCTACAATCTTGCAATGGCGATCCCCCAGACTTTTATCAACGAATTATTGGCGCGCGCCGACATTGTCGATATCGTCGGGCGCTATGTGCAGCTCAAAAAAGGCGGCGCCAATTTCATGGGCTTGTGCCCTTTTCACGGCGAAAAATCCCCCTCGTTTTCGGTGAGCCCCAGCAAACAATTTTTCCATTGCTTTGGTTGCGGCAAAAACGGCAACGCCATCGGCTTTTTGATGGACCACGCCGGTATGAGTTTTGTTGAAGCGGTCAACGATTTGGCGCAGCAATTTGGCATGCAAGTGCCCCAAGAAGACGCCTCGCCCCAAGACCGCGCCCGCGCCCAGGCGCAAAAAGAAAAACAGCACACCCTGACCAGCGTGCTGGAAAAAGCGGGGGAGGCCTACCGGCGCCAGCTCAAAGACGCGCCGCGCGCCGTGGCCTATCTGAAAGGGCGCGGCCTGTCGGGCGAAGTGGCCAAGCGCTTTGGTTTGGGCTATGCGCCCGAAGGCTGGCGCAGCTTAGCCAGCGTATTCCCGCAGTACGACGACCCGCTGCTGGTCGAAAGCGGCCTGGTTATCAGCAATACCGAAGAGGGCAGCGAGGAAAAACGCTACGACCGTTTTCGTGATCGCGTGATGTTCCCCATCCGTAACATCAAGGGTGAGTGCATAGGCTTTGGTGGCCGTGTGCTGGGCGACGAGAAACCCAAATACCTCAATTCGCCCGAGACGCCGGTATTTAGCAAAGGGCGCGAGCTCTACGGCTTGTTTGAAGCGCGCGCGCATTTGCGCGAAAAAGCTTACGCCCTGGTCACCGAGGGCTATATGGACGTGGTGGCGCTGGCGCAGCTGGGCTTTCCCAACGCGGTGGCCACACTAGGTACGGCCTGCACCCCCGACCACGTACAAAAGCTGTTTCGCTTTACCGACGCGGTGGTGTTCAGCTTTGACGGCGACAGCGCGGGCCGGCGCGCAGCGCGCAAAGCGCTGGACGGCGCCCTGGCCTACGCCAGCGATGTGCGCAGTATTAAATTTTTATTTCTGCCCCAAGAGCATGACCCGGATAGTTTTATCCGCGCCCACGGCAGCGAAGCCTTTGCCCAGGCGGTGGCGCAGGCCACGCCGCTGAGCCGCTTTTTGGTGGAGGCCGCCAGCGAAGGCTGCGAATTGCACAGCGCCGAGGGCCGTGCCCATTTGTCCAGCAATGCCAAGCCTTTGTGGAGCGCGCTGCCCGAGGGCGCGCTGAAGATGCAATTGCTCAGTGAAATCGCCGACCTGGTGCAACTCACTACACGCGAGCTGTCGCAGTTGTGGCTGCCCGGCCAAGGCTATGGCGGCACTTTAGGCAAGCTCGGCACAGCACCCAAAGCAAGCGGGCAGCGCGAAAGCGCCGCCCCCGGCAACCGGCCATGGAGCCCGTTTGGCCCAAGCGGCCGCATACCCACGCGCAGCGGCCTACGTGCCCAACCGGCCAGCCGCGCCGAGCATGCGGCGCGGATTTTGTTGGCCCAAAGCCATTTGTGGTCCGGTCTGTCCAATGAAGACCAGGCCATGCTGTGCGAGCAAGCAGCGCCTCTGGCGCAACTGTTTGCTTGGCTGGAAGGTCAGTTGCATGAACATGGGCCCCTGAACTGGACGGCACTGCGTGGCGAAATGGCCGGGCAGGACTTCGAGGACCTGGCGCTGCGCCTCATGGGTGGGGCCACGGTACCTTCCGAACACAGCCAGGAAGCGGCGCTGGATTTACAAGACGTCCTCAAGCGCCTGCGCATTGACCAACTGACAGCGCAGATGACCGAAATCGCGGCCCAGGTGGCAGACCCCGAGGTTCGCCAGCGTTACAGGGCACTGGAATCGAGAAAAAAAGTGCTGATTGAAGCCTTGGAACTGATTAAATTGGTATAATCCGCTCTTTTCCGGCAAGAGCGACAGCAGTACCTCCGGCACCGGCCACGCAGTGACACCGATCACCCAGGCCACCCGACCGCAAGGGCTGCAATCCAAATGTTCGCCCGCACAACTTGCCCTTTGCCCCCTTTGTATTGCTTTTTGGCCTGCGCTTGACTTCGAGCGCTTGGCTTTATTGATGCCGCCATCCGATCCTCTTCATCACTGAAGGTTGAACCATGCCTACACCAAAGAACACCAAAGCGTCCAAGCCCGCTGCCAATAAGTGGGTGGCTAAAAAAGCCGCTCCGGTGAAAAAAGCCCCCGCCGCCAAAGGCAAACCTGTGGCGGCAAAAAAATTAGCAACCAAACCCGTGGCTAAAAGCAAACCCAGCGCAACCGTAAGCAAAAGCGCCAGCCCGGCGGGCAAGCCCAAAGCAGCGGCATCCCAAGCCAAGCCCAGCGCAAAAAAAACCACCGCGGCGCCGCAGAAAAAAACCATCGCTGTAAAGAAACCCCTAGCCTCTGCCAAAAATATGGCAGGCGCGAAAGCAGCAGCGAAAAGTAGCGCAAAAATTAGCAAAAATATAACGAGCAAAACCCCTGTGAAGGCCCCGAGCACAACCTCTCAAGTTTCCAAACCGACCAATTCGGCAAAAGCCAAAAGCGCTGCGCCATTAGCCAAGCCCCTTTCAGTCAAAGCCAAAGCGACACCCCTAACCGTGTCCAAGGCGGTATCCAAGAAATCCATGCCCAAAGTCAGTCCCCCTGTGCCTGTCACCACACCAAAAAAATCCAGTGCAGCGCCTGCTGCCAAAAAATCTACCCCCGCAGGGGCGGTAAAAGCCGCAAAAGAAGCGCCCAAAGCGGCCGCCAAATCGAAGGCGGTAGCAGCGCCCAAAGTAGAACCGAAAAAGTCTGCGGCGCTAGCACCCGCCAAAGTCGACAGCAAAAAAGCAGTTGCCTCTGCCCCCACCAAAGCGCCGGCCAAACCTGCTGCTAAACCGGCGCCGAAGGCCAAATTAAAAGCCAAGGCCAAAGGCGCTTTGACCGATGGCGACGATACCGATTTGTCAGACATCGAAGCGGAGTTGGAAGTCGAGCCAGTGGCGGCCGACAGCGCAGAAAAAGTCAAACCCTTGCGCATGAAAATCAGCCAGGCCAAGGCCCGCGCGCTGATGAAGGAATTTGGTTTGGAGCAAACCATTCTTTCCGAAGAAGAAAAAGTCAAGCACCGCCTGGCGTTTATCGAAATGGTCAAGCTTGGCCGCACCCGCGGTTACCTGACGCATGGCGAAATTTCGGACCACTTGCCCGGCAAATTGGTGGAGACCGAGACGCTGGAAGTCGTGATCTCCATGCTCAACGACATGGGCGTTGCCGTCTATGAGCAAACCCCAGATACCGAAACGCTATTGCTCAACAACAATGTAGCCACCGCCGCGACCGAAGCCGAGGCTGAGGAGGAAGCCGAAGCAGCCCTGTCTACCGTCGATAGCGAGTTTGGCCGCACCACCGACCCAGTGCGTATGTATATGCGCGAGATGGGCACCGTCGAGCTGCTTACGCGCGAAGGCGAAATTGAAATCGCCAAGCGCATCGAAGGCGGATTGATGGCGATGATGGAAGCCATTTCCGGCTCGCCGGCGTCGATCGAAGAAATTTTGCGCTTGGGCGAGGAAATCCGCGAAGACAAGGTGGTGATCACCACCATCGTCGATGGATTCTCCAACCCCAACGAGGCCGACGACTATGTGGCCGAGGAGGACTTTGACGAGTTCGATGCCGATGACGATGACGACGGCAAAGGTGGCTCCAAAGCGCTGACCAAAAAGCTGGAAGAACTCAAGCGCGAAGCGCTGATTCGCTTTGACCGCCTGCGCGAACTTGATGCCGTGATGCGCAAACATTTGATGAAAGAAGGCTATGGCTCGCCCGCCTATGCCAAAGCGCAAAAGCAACTCAGTGAAGAGCTGATGACTATCCGCTTTACGGCCAAAGCCATCGAAAAGCTGTGTGACATGGTGCGCGCTCAGGTGGAAGAAATCCGCAAGAAAGAGCGCGAGCTGCGCCGCATCATTGTGGACAAATGCGGTTACAGCCAAGATAACTTTATTGCCGAATTCAGCGGCCGCGATAAAAACGGCAACAAAATCGCCAGCAATTTGCTCAATGTAAAGTGGATTGAAAAGCAAGCCGCTGCCGGCAAGCCCTACAGCGCGGTCATGGCGCGCAATATCCCGCCGGTGCAAGAAATCCAACAACGCTTGGTGGATTTGCAAGCCCAGGTAGTCGTGCCGCTGGACCAGCTCAAAGACATCAACAAACGCATGAACCAAGGCGAGGCGTCCAGCCGCTCGGCCAAGCGCGAAATGATCGAAGCCAATTTGCGCTTGGTCATCTCCATTGCCAAGAAATACACCAACCGTGGCTTGCAGTTCCTGGACCTTATCCAAGAGGGCAATATCGGCCTCATGAAAGCCGTAGACAAGTTTGAATACCGTCGCGGCTACAAATTTTCCACCTACGCAACCTGGTGGATTCGCCAGGCCATCACCCGCTCGATTGCGGATCAGGCGCGCACCATCCGTATTCCGGTGCACATGATCGAGACGATCAATAAGATGAACCGTATCAGCCGCCAGCATTTGCAAGAGTTTGGTTTTGAGCCTGATGCCTCCGTGCTGGCCGAACGCATGGAGATACCGGAAGACAAAATCCGCAAGATCATGAAGATCGCCAAAGAGCCGATTTCCATGGAAACCCCGATCGGGGACGATGATGACAGCCACCTGGGCGATTTCATCGAAGACGGCGCCAACACTGCGCCCATGGAAGCGGCCATGCAAGCCGGTTTGCGTGATGTGGTGAAAGACATTTTGGACAGCCTGACGCCGCGCGAAGCCAAAGTGCTGCGCATGCGCTTTGGTATTGAGATGGCCAGCGACCACACACTCGAAGAAGTGGGCAAACAATTTGACGTGACGCGCGAGCGCATACGCCAAATCGAAGCCAAGGCGCTGCGCAAGCTCAAGCACCCCAGCCGCAGCGACAAACTGCGCAGCTTCACCGATACCCTGTAAAACGGTGGCTGCAGACGCACAGCCCTTTGTGCTGGCCGGTGTCATGGGCTGGCCGGTGGCGCATTCGCGCTCGCCGCTTATCCATGGCCACTGGATCGCAGAACACGGTCTGCGCGGCGCTTATATACCGCTCGCGGTGCAGCCTGCGCACCTGGAGCAGGCCTTGCGCGCGCTGCCGGTGCTGGGTTTCGCGGGCTGCAACCTGACGATTCCGCACAAAGTGCAGGCCTTGGCCATCCTGGACGCCATCGACCCCATTGCCCAACGTATTGGCGCAGTCAATACCGTGGTCGTGCAGGCCGACGGCAGTTTGCATGGCACCAATACCGATGCCTTTGGCTACATCGAAAGCCTGCGCGAGGCCCAGCCCGCATGGAAGGCGACCCAAGGCCCGGCCGTGGTGCTGGGCGCGGGCGGCGCGGCGCGCGCCGTGCTATGCGCGCTGATCGGTGCGGGCGTGCCGCTGATTCGCTTATGTAACCGCGACGCTGGCAAGGCGCAAGCGCTGGCCCAAGAATTCGGGGCGCAAGTGCAGGCCCTGCCCTGGGGTGAGCGCCACGCCGCTTTGGAGAGCGCCGCGCTGCTGGTCAATACCACCAGTCTGGGCATGTACGGTCAGGATGCGCTGGACATCCGCTTGGACGCGCTGCCACCGAAGGCGGTGGTGTCCGACATTGTCTATGTGCCGCGCATCACGCCCCTGCTGGCAGCGGCGCAGGCGCGTGGCAACCCGGTCGCCGAAGGCCTGGGGATGTTGTTGCACCAGGCGCGCCCGGCTTTTGCGGCTTGGTTTGGCTCTATGCCCAATATTTCTGCATCGCTGTTGCAAGCGGTGCGCGGTAGTTTCTAAGCCCAGTCGCTTCAGTCTGGCGCTCTATTTTTTTCATTCAAAGGATTTTTCATGCATACCAGCCCCTCGGGACTCCAATACGAAGACACCGTGCTTGGTGACGGCGATACCGCTGCCGCCGGCCAACATGTGCGGGTGCACTACACCGGCTGGCTGCTCGAGGACGGCGAGCAAGGCGAGAAGTTCGATTCCAGCAAAGACCGGGGCGATCCATTTAGCTTTCGTCTGGGTGCCGGCATGGTGATCCAGGGCTGGGACGAGGGCGTGGTCGGCATGCAGGTGGGCGGCTGCCGCACCCTGATCATTCCGCCCGAACTAGGCTACGGCAAGCGCGGTGCGGGCGGCGTGATACCGCCCAACGCGACGCTTAAGTTCGAGGTCGAACTGCTGTCCGTCTGAGAACGGCCCATGGCCTGGCGCCCTGGGTTCCTAAAAAACCGAGACGTGGCCTTGAAATAGGCCTATAGCGCCCCATGTCTTTTGCACACCGCTTTTTTAACGGGATTTTTGGTAAGCACATGTCCGACAACGCCACCCCCACCCCTCCCAATGACAGCCAGCCGGATCCCCATGCACCCGGCGCCGGCGCCGAACCCGCTTTGGACGCTGACCCGCTAACCGTCGCGCAGGCTGAATTAGCCGTTCTACAGGCTAAAAGCGCCGAATTAGCCGACCAGTACCTGCGCGCCAAGGCCGACGCCGAGAACGCCCGCCGCCGCGCCGAGGACGAAATCACCAAAGCGCGCAAGTTCGCGGTGGAAAGCTTTGCTGAGAGTCTGCTGCCAGTGGCCGACAGCCTGGAAGCCGGTCTGGCTATCAAAGACGCGACCGCCGCCCAGATCAACGAGGGCGCCCAAGCCACGCTGCGCCAGCTGATTGCCGCCCTGGAGCGCAACAAAGTCATCGCAATCAACCCCGAAGCCGGTGCCAAATTTGACCCCCACCACCACCAGGCCATCAGCGTGGTGCCTGCCGAGCAGGAAGCCAATACGGTCGTGACGGTACTGCAAAAAGGTTATTTGATTGCCGATCGCGTGCTGCGCCCGGCACTGGTTACGGTGGCGGCGCCCAAATAAGCCGCGCTGAGTCACTCACCAGTCTTCACGCTTTATTGGCGACGTAAGCAAATAGCGCGCCGCGCGCCTTGAAAACCGGCGCACCGCCCCGAACTTGTATTTATCAGTTTTATTGCATTAGCAGGAGTTTCATCATGGGAAGAATTATCGGAATTGACCTTGGTACCACCAACAGCTGCGTCGCCATCATGGAGGGCAATACGCCCAAGGTCATCGAAAACGCCGAAGGTGCGCGCACTACGCCGTCCATCATCGCTTACCAAGAAGACGGTGAAGTGCTGGTCGGCGCGTCGGCCAAGCGCCAGTCGGTCACCAACCCGAAGAACACGCTGTACGCGGTCAAACGCCTGATCGGGCGCAAGTTCACCGAAAAAGAAGTGCAAAAAGACATCGACCTGATGCCTTACAAAATCGCGGCTGCAGATAACGGTGACGCTTGGGTGGAAGTGCGTGGCAACCGCATGGCACCGCAACAGGTCAGCGCCGACATCCTGCGCAAGATGAAAAAAACCGCCGAGGACTACCTGGGCGAAGAAGTGACTGACGCGGTAATTACCGTACCGGCTTACTTCAACGACGCGCAACGCCAGGCCACCAAAGACGCCGGGCGCATTGCCGGTCTGGATGTCAAGCGCATCATCAACGAACCCACTGCTGCGGCCCTGGCCTTTGGCATGGACAAGAACGAAAAAGGCGACCGCAAGATCGCGGTGTACGACTTGGGCGGCGGCACGTTTGACGTGTCCATCATCGAAATCGCCGACGTCGATGGCGAAAAACAATTCGAAGTGCTTTCTACCAACGGCGATACTTTCCTGGGTGGCGAGGACTTTGATCAGCGCATCATCGACTTCATCATCGCCGAGTTCAAAAAAGACCAGGGCGTGGACTTGTCCAAAGATGTGCTGGCCTTGCAGCGCCTGAAAGAATCGGCCGAAAAAGCCAAGATCGAACTCTCCAGCAGTTCGCAAACTGATATCAACCTGCCCTACATCACGGCAGATGCCAGCGGTCCGAAACACCTGAACATCAAGCTCACCCGCGCCAAGCTTGAAGCCTTGGTGGAAGAGCTGATCGAGCGCACGATTGCACCTTGCCGCATGGCGATCAAAGACGCAGGCGTGAGCGTATCGGACATCCATGACGTGATTTTGGTCGGCGGCATGACGCGCATGCCCAAAGTGCAGGACAAAGTGAAAGAATTGTTCGGCAAAGAGCCGCGCAAAGACGTCAACCCCGACGAAGCCGTGGCCGTAGGCGCCGCCATCCAAGGCCAGGTGCTTTCGGGCGATCGCAAAGACGTGTTGCTGCTGGATGTGACGCCGCTGTCGCTGGGCATTGAAACCCTGGGCGGTGTGATGACCAAGATGATCACCAAGAACACCACTATCCCGACCAAGTTTGCGCAGACTTTCTCCACCGCCGATGACAACCAACCGGCGGTCACCATCAAGGTGTTTCAGGGTGAGCGCGAGATGGCTGCGGCCAACAAATCGTTGGGCGAATTCAATCTCGAAGGTATCCCGCCCTCACCGCGCGGCACGCCGCAAATCGAGGTGTCGTTTGACATCGATGCCAACGGCATCTTGCACGTAGGCGCCAAAGACAAAGGCACGGGCAAGGAAAACAAAATCACCATCAAAGCCAACTCGGGCCTGAGCGAAGCCGAGATCCAGCAAATGGTGAAAGACGCCGAACTCAACGCGGCCGATGACAAGAAAAAACTCGAAGTCATCCAGGCGCGCAACGAGGCAGAAGCCAATATGCACAGTGTCAAAAAGAGCCTCGCCGAGCACGGTGACAAGCTTGAGGCCGGCGAGAAAGAAAAAATTGAAGCTGCGATCAAGGATCTGGAGGGCGTGATCAAGAGCGAAGACAAAGAAAGCATCAGTTCCAAGAGCGCCGCCTTGATGGCAGCGAGTCAAAAGCTAGGCGAAAAAGTCTACGCCGACATGCAAGCCAAACAAGCCGCCGAGGCCGCAGGCCCTGGCGCAGAGCAAGCTGCCAAACCCGCCGACGACAATGTGGTGGACGCGGAAGTCAAGGAAGTGAAAAAGGGATAAACCCGCAGCAGCTGTTGGCTGTTTAAAAACCTGCCGCGCTGAACCCGCTTTGGAGTTCAACGCGGCTTTTCTGTTGTTACGGAGCCCGCAAAAGCCATGGCCAAACGAGATTTTTACGAGATTCTGGGCGTGCCCAAGAACGCTTCGGACGAGGAAATTAAAAAGTCCTACCGCAAGCTGGCGATGAAGTTCCACCCGGACCGCAACCAGGGCGACGCGGCCAAAGAAGCAGAAGTCAAATTCAAAGAGGCCAAAGAGGCCTACGAGATGCTATCCGACCCGCAAAAGCGCGCGGCCTATGACCAGCACGGCCATGCCGGTGTGGACCCGAATATGCGCGGCCCTGGCGGCGAAGGTTTTGGCGGCTTTGCCGAGGCCTTTGGCGACATTTTTGGCGAAATGTTCGGCCAGCAACAACGCAGCGGGCGCGGCGGACGCCAGGTGTTTCGCGGCGGCGACCTGAGCTATGCCATGGAGATGACGCTGGAAGAAGCGGCCAATGGCAAGGACGCGCAAATCCGTATCCCCACCCATGAAAACTGCGATGTCTGCGCCGGTGCCGGTGCCAAGCCGGGCAGCCAGATCAAGAACTGCGGCACCTGCGGCGGCGCGGGCGTGGTGCAAATGCGCCAGGGCTTTTTCAGCGTGCAGCAAACCTGTCCCACCTGCCGTGGCGCAGGCAAAATCATCGCGGAGCCTTGCATCGCCTGCGCGGGCCAGGGCAAGGTCAAAAAGCAAAAAACCCTGGAAGTCAAAATCCCAGCCGGTATCGACGCGGGCATGCGCATCCGCAGCGCGGGCAATGGCGAGCCAGGAACCAACGGCGGACCGCCGGGCGATTTGTACATCGAAATCCGACTCAAGAAACACGACATTTTTGAGCGCGATGGCGACGACTTGCATTGCACCGTGCCCATCAGCATTGTCGAGGCGGCACTGGGCGGCGAAATCGATGTGCCCACTTTGCAAGGCAAAGCGGCTATTGATTTGCCTGAGGGCACGCAAACCGGCAAGCAATTTAGGCTGCGCGGCAAAGGCATCAAGGGCGTGCGCTCGAGCTACCCCGGTGATTTGTACTGCCATATCACCGTGGAGACGCCGGTCAAGCTCACCGAGCACCAGCGCAAATTGTTGCGCGAACTCGACGAGTCCTTCCGCAAAGGCGGTAGCAAGCATTCGCCCTCGGGCGATAGCTGGACGGATCGCTTGAAAAGTTTTTTCAGCTGATTTTTTAAGCTGAAAAATAGCTACACAGCGCATGGCCGGGCCCATTACTGCCACGCCGTCCCTGCGCTATCTGACGGCGGCTTTTTACCTTTTTGTCGATCTGCCCGATTGCGCGCAGTACAAAGCGCCGCTGCAAGCCCTGTGTGAGGCCCAGCACGTCCAAGGCTTGGTGTTGCTAGCGCCCGAAGGCATTAACAGCACCATCGCCGGCCCCGCCGATGGCGTATATACGGTGCTGGCATGGCTGCGCGCCCAAGCCCCATTTGCCACCTTGCAACACAAAGAATCTTGGTCCGACAAAGCACCGTTTCGGCGCATGCGCGTGCGCATTAAAAAAGAAATCGTGACCATGGGCGTGCCCGACTTACGCCCGGCGAGCCAGGCGGGGCTGTATGTGAAACCGCAGGACTGGAATGCCTTGATCGCCGATCCAGAAGTGCTGTTGATCGATACGCGCAACGACTATGAAGTGGCGTTGGGAAGCTTTGAAGGCGCGGTCAATCCGGGTATCCAAAGCTTTGCGCAATTGCCCGCGTGGCTGGCAGCGCAAGGCCTGCTCGACCCGGCCAAGCCGCGCAAAGTGGCCATGTTTTGCACCGGCGGCATACGTTGCGAAAAATCTACCGCGCTCTTGCGCGCCCAGGGTTTGCAGGAGGTGTACCACCTGGAAGGCGGCATTCTGAAGTACCTGGAAACCGTGGCCCCCGAAGCCAGCCGCTGGCAAGGCGAATGCTTCGTATTCGACGAGCGGGTGTCGGTCGCCCATGGCCTGCAAACCGGTAGCCAGCAACTGTGCCGTTGTTGCCGCCAGCCCTTGCCACCGGGCGCTTTAGAGTCCATCCACTATGAACCGGGTGTCAGTTGCCCACGCTGTTTTAGCTTGACGACCGAAACGCAGAAGAAGAGCGCGCGCGATCGGCAGCGACAATGGGAGCGCGCCAAGGCCAAGGCCGCCGCAGCTGGCGATGCGCACAGCCACGGCGGCGCATCCATTGCGGGTGACCCAAAAGGCATTCAGGCCCATGGCTGAGGACACGCTGCCCGTCTTGTATTCCTTTCGCCGCTGCCCTTATGCGATGCGGGCGCGCCTGGCTTTACACGCCAGCGGCATGGCCGTGGAGCACCGGGAAATCGAACTCAAAAACAAACCTGCACGCATGCTGACCGCCTCGCCCAAGGGCACGGTGCCGGTGTTGGTGCTACCCGATGGCAAGGTGTTAGACGAAAGCCTGGACATCATGGCCTGGGCTTTGCAAGCGCAGGATCCGCTGCAATGGTGGCCGAAAGATCCACTGCGTTTGGCAGACAACATGGCTTTGATCGAAGCCAATGACGGGCCGTTTAAGCAGGCCTTGGACCGCTACAAATACCCGCACCGATTCGGCTTGGCCGATGGCGTCGCATGGCGCGAAGCGGGTGCCGCATTTCTCCTGCAACTCGAGGCGGTGTTGGCAAGCCAAGGGCATTTGGCCGGGGAACAAACGGGCTTGTGCGACGCCGCATTAGCGCCTTTTGTGCGGCAGTATGCACATACCGACAAGACCTGGTTTGCAGCGCAGCCCTGGCCGCGTTTGGCGCGTTGGCTGACGCAGTTTGAAGCCTCGGCGGCGTTTGCAGCCATCATGCACAAACATAGAACGTGGATAGATACATCCCCGCTGGTTGTAACCATCCCCTAGTTCCAGCGGCGACGTTCGATGCAGGAAGGTCTGCATGAGTCCTTCGCGAGGGGCGCAGGGACACGGCGATCCATCAGTGCAAGATGGGCAAGCAAAAATGGATTGCATCGCTGCGCTCGCAATGGCGGGTTTGGGCTTATCCAAAGTTTGCTGAGCGTGGCCCGCGCCGCAGCTCGGCTTATTCGACCTTGGCGGCTTTCACCAGTTTTTGCACGTACTCGGTACGTTCATTGGCCATGACGGCATTGATCACTTGTTGCCTGCTCTCGTCATAGGTGGGAATTTTGTACTTGCGCTTGGCATCGAGCTTGAGCACTTGCCAACCCTCCTGCGTCTGTATAGGCAAGGCAGTGATGCTACCTACCGCCATATTAGCCACTACATTAGAAAGCAAGGGGTTGATCTGGCGCATCAGGAGCCAACCCAAATTACCGCCCCCCTTGGCGCTGGGATTGATAGATTTTTCTGCTGCCAGCTTATCAAAAGCCGCGCCTTCCTTCGCCGCTTTGATCACCGCCTTGGCATCGGCCTCTGTATGCGTGACGATATGGCTGATTTGGTACTCCTCGGCATCGACCAGCAAGTCTGCCTGACGCTTGTATTCAGCGCGTAATTTTTCATCCGAGGGTTTTATTTTTTCGGTTTGCTTGGCGATCAGCGCTTCGCTAAGGAAGGTGTTCTGCTGTAACGCCATTTGCGCCTTGATGGCAGGTTCTTTGTCCAGACCCAGCTTGCGCGCTTCCTGCGCTAGTACCTCGCGCGCGATCAGTTCATTGCGCAGCTGGTTGCGCAAGTCCACGCTGTCGCTAGCACCTTGGGCCAGCGCATTGCCCACTAGCACGTCCATCAACTCCGCGCCCAGCGTCACGCCGTTGACGGTAACCAGCGGTTTAGACGCGTCCGTAGCGTGCGCTGCCATCACGATGCAAGCGCCTAGCGCTGCAAGTACCCGTTTAGTTTGCAACATCGTAGAAGCTACCTTATTGTGAATTCAATTTCAAAAAAATACCACCGCATTTGCCAAGGCAGCGCCTTGGCGCGCAAGCCTGCAAGCCTGCAAACGCGCGCCGCTAAAGCAGCTTAAAACGCTTCCAAAGCCAAGGCCGTCACCGCGTCGGCGCCATCGACAATGCTGTCGCGCAAGCCCGGAACCTTGGTCAG